>JAZKZX010000040.1:0-17803 GCA_045612925.1 Bacteroidaceae bacterium | reverse complement strand
ATGAGTGGACTCCCGACCTGGCGCCCAGTGTGCGCATCTCGGTGCTGGACCGCCGCACGGCCATTGCCAAGCACCTGATGCAGGCGCTATCGGCATAGCTCCTCGACGGAGGGCGGTTACCCCGAAAAACCTTCCGCTCGGTGAGATAAATCCTTCCGAAAAGTTTCCGCATCTGCGGCGAAAGTTTCCGCTTCGGCTCCATCGGGGGCAAACACCTTCCAAACATTTTCCAAACAATTTCCTCCCCCATCGATATGTTCGGTGGGGGATTTTTGTATGTGTACCTTTGCATCAGTTCTTCGAACAACGAAGACTAAAACGATAACGAAACCTTTTATTAACCGGGCAAGTGGGCCGAGGAGATCTCTCGAGAGACAGGTGGCCACCGTTTCTGAAGCCTCGCCCACTAAACGACAACAACAATGAACACAACGATTCAGATCTTTGAGAGTGCCCAGTTTGGCAAGGTAAGAACCATGACCGATAGTGAGGGCGAACCCCTCTTCTGCGGCAAGGATGTAGCGGTGGCGTTGGGGTACAAGAAACCCGAGAACGCAATAGCGGTTCATGTCGAGGATGAGGATAAAACCAGCACCCTGATTCAGGGGAGTGGTTCGAACTACAAGAGTAAAACCACCTTCATCAACGAGAGCGGCCTCTACGCACTCATCCTCTCATCGAAGCTGGAGAGTGCCCGCCGATTCCGTCACTGGGTGACCTCGGAGGTGCTGCCCGCCATCGTGATTCGTCGGTCTATGCGTTTATCCCCAGCTCACCGTGCGGGTGCCGTCGGGCTGCTCTTCGATGGTGACCTTGACGGTGTCGTCGGGCAGCAGCTCCTCGACGAGCTCGGGCCACTCGATGAAGCAGAGGCCGCGGCCGTAGAAGTAGTCTTCGTAACCCATGTCGTACACCTCGGCAAGGCGACGGATGCGGTAGAAGTCGAAGTGGTAGATGGGACGACCCGAGGGGGTGTCGTACTCGTTGACGATGGCGAAGGTGGGCGAGTTGACGGTGTCGGTGACGCCCATGGCCTCGCACAGGGCCTTCACGAAGGTGGTCTTGCCGGCTCCCATGGCGCCATAGAAGGCGAAGATCTTGCCTGTGCCCATATGGGCTATGAACTCTTGCGCCGCGGGGGCGATGGTGTCGATAGATGCGATGGTGATGGTCATCTCTTCTTGGGGGTTAATGTTATCAGGGGTACTATCATCTCTTCCATCGAGATACCTCCGTGCTGGAAGGTGTCGCGGTAGTAGGATACATAGTGGTTGTAGTTGTTGGGGTAGGCGAAGAAGCTATCGCCCCAGGTGAAGATGTACGAGGTGCTCACATTGGGCGAGGGCAGCGATACCTTGCGGGGGTCCTTGATCTCGTACACCTCGCGGGGGTTGTACCCGAGGTTCTTGCCTAACTTGTAGCGCAGGTTGGTGTTGACATTGCGGTCGCCCACGACCTTGATGGGGTTGTTGACGCGGATGCTGCCGTGGTCGGTGGTGATGACGACCTTGTAGTCGCTCTCGGAGAGGAGCGTGAAGAGCTCTCTCAAGGGGGAGTGACGAAACCATGTGGTGGTGACCGAGCGGTAGGCTGACTCGTCGGCTGCCAGTTCGCGAAGGGTCTTGGACTCGGTGCGGGCGTGGCTGAGGAGGTCGATGAAGTTGACCACCACGACATTGAGGTCGTAGTTGGCAAACTGGCGGTACTGCGACACGAGACGCTCGGCTCCCTGCGCATCGTTGATCTTGTGGTACGAGAAGGTGTCGCGACGGCGGTAGCGGTCTATCTGCGTCTGGATGAGGGGGGCCTCGTTGAGGTTCTTGCCCTCCTCTTCATCCTCATCGACCCAGAGCTCGGGGAACATCTCGGCTATCTTGTTGGGCATGAGGCCCGAGAAGATGGCGTTGCGGGCATACTGCGTGGCGGTGGGCAGGATGCTGTAGTAGAGCTCCTCGTCGAAGGAGAACTCGCCGCCAAGCTCGTGGCTGATGGCCTTCCACTGGTCGTAACGGAAGTTGTCGAACACGATGAGCACGACCCGCTCCTTCTGGTCGAGCAGGGGGAAGATGCGGTCGCGGAAGAGGTGGGGAGAGAGCATCGGGGAGTCGGACTCCTTCTGTATCCACCCCTCGTAGCTACGACGCACGAAGCGGGCGAAGAGGTTGTTGGCCTCCTCCTTCTGCATGCGCAGCATCTCGCTCATGTTGTTGTCGGCATGCTCGAGCTCGAGCTCCCAATACACGAGGCTCTTGTACACCTCTGCCCACGCTTCGTGGGTGGAGGCGTCGTTGATGTGCATGGCTATGCGGCCCATGTTCTGCTGATAGTTGGTGTTGGCTGCCTCGGTGATGATGTCGCGCTTGTGGATGTTCTTCTTCAGCGTCAGCAGTATCTGGCTGGGGTTGACGGGCTTGATGAGGTAGTCGGCGATCTTGGCGCCTATGGCCTGGTTCATGATGTCCTCCTCTTCGCTCTTGGTGACCATCACCACGGGCACGGTGGGCTGCACCTCCTTGATGAGGGTCAGCGTCTCGAGGCCTGTGAGGCCAGGCATGTTCTCGTCGAGCAGGATGAGGTCGTAGCTACGCTCACGGCAACGGTCGAGCGCATCGCGCCCATTGGTGGCGGTGTCGACCTCGTAGTCCTTGCCCTTGAGGAAGAGGATGTGGGCACGCAGCAGTTCTATCTCGTCGTCGACCCAGAGGAGTGTTCCGTTTTTGGCCATAGTATCGAATCTGTCATTTTTTTTACTTTGCGAAGATAACACTTTCTTCGCAAAGAGTGTGTTTATTAATCCAAAAAAACGCAAAAAGAGCGACTCTGCAGGGCAAAGTCGCTCTCTATGCTCTCACGCAAGGCTGGCCTCACTTGGCAAATGCCATGCCGATGCGCATGCCGTCGTACTGGTCGAGCAGCTTGCTGAACAGGGCGAAGGTGCCCGATGTGCCCTTGGCGCCGATGGCCTTGACCAAGCGGAGCAAGCCGTCGCTCTGGTATACGAGGTTGATGGTGCCGGCATCGTACACGAGGTTGGCGGTGGTCTTGAACATGCCGAGGGTCATCGTCAGCTCCTTGGTCTCCTTGTTGAGCTCGTACTTGCCCTCGATGTAGCGCTCGCCTGCCAGGAAGAGGTAGGTGTCGTCGTCATTGAAGGTGATGGAGCAGGCATCTTCCTGGATACCATACTTGGCCAAATACTGGTCGACCTTGGCCTCTACCTGTGTGGCTACGGCATCGCTACCGAGGCTTGCCAACGCATTCTCGCTCTCGAAGACGAAGGCCGAGCCCTTGAAGTTCCATGTGCCCACGATGGAGTTCTCATCGACCGCGGTGAAGGCGTTGAGGATGGATCCCAGCAACCCTGTCACCACACCACCGGTGGTGAGGGCGGTGCCATCGCTATTGCTCTCGGTGGCGCCATTGCCAGCCAGAGCACCGAGCAGAGAGCCCAACAGGGCTGTACTCGGAGTGCTCTCCTCGACGGGAGTAGTCTCTACCACGGGCTCGGGAGCCGGCTCTACTACTGCATTCTCTTCGGCCTGACCATACGAGGGGTTCAGACTCAATACGCTACCGCATGAGGTCATCAACCCCACGAGCGCTCCTGCTACGAATAACTTCTTCATAATGCTATGCAGTTTTTTTTCATTTATTCCTCTACCTCGGCATCCTCGGGCACAAAGTCGGTGAGACCTGCCTCGACGAGGATGTTGTACCACTGGATGAGCTTGCGCACATGTGACATGTACACACGGTCGCGGTCGTAGTTGGGAAGTACCTCGGCGAAGAAATCGGCCAATTCATCGTTCGAAGCCTTCTTATGGTCGATAGCGCAAGCAGCACCCTCGCACTTGGCCTTTACATTGTCCAGCACCTGCCACAGGGGCACCTCTTCGTCGTCGGTATACATGGCGATATCGCCGAGCGACACTACCTTATCTACACCGTGGATGGGAAGGCGCTTGTGAGTGCTATCAATAGCCTCTACGATGAGCATGTTGCGTCCGCTTGATACAAGCTTATACAAACCGGGCTTGCCGGCTACGGTCAATACAGTTTTGAGCATAATAGTTTTTTCTTTTATATTTTTCGTTAATAGTATATATGTCTTCTATTTCTCGAGACAAAAGTACGAATTAGCACCGATAATGCGAAATCTATGGACAAAAAGTTAGCCTTCGGCACCATATTTCGCCTGCAGGGCCAGCGCAGCCCTCGTCTGCGCTATCAGCGAATGTTGCCCATCGTTGTGAAGGACCACATCGGCACGCCGCATATACTCCTGCTCGCTCATCTGGCTCTGCATGCGTCGGTGTATGGCCTCGGCATCGGAGCCATCGCGACTGATAGCACGGCACACACGCAGCGCCTCGGGGGCATGCACCACCCACACGGCATCGACATCGGCCTCCATGCCAGCCTCGAAGAGTATGGCACTCTCCACGGCGACCACTGCCCTACCCGTCTGCCGGGCCCAAGCCCTGAAGTCGGCACGCACCACGGGATGCACAATGCCGTTGACAAGCGCCACACGCTCGGCATGGCCAAACATATAGGCGGCAAGGTACGACCTGTCGAGCCGCCCCTGAGCATCGTATACACCCTCACCTGCGGCATCCACGAGAGCCGCGCGGATAGCAGTGCTCTGGCACATCAGGCGCTTGGCCTCGCCGTCGCAATCGTAGACGGGCACACCCATCAGACGCAACAGACGCGACACCACAGACTTGCCACTACCAATACCTCCGGTGACACCTATAATATAAGGGGTACGACTCATCGCGTTCAACAATTAGTGATAGTGGGGAAAGGCATTCATCTCGATCAGATAATCCACCTCGGCAGGCTCGATCACCACATCGGTAACATCCTCGGGCATCGCATCGAGGCTGAGCGCCACCTTGCCCGAGGCATTGTCATGCACCTCGCTATAGCGAACCAGTATCTTGAAGTCCTCCTCGGTCACCTGGCGGAAGTGGCTCAACCCCACACGAAACGACACCTTCACCTTCGACGGGAAGGTCTTCAGTTGTTGGCCATAGGGGAACATATACCCCACGACGGGCACCTGCACACTCTTGCTCACATAGGGGCTGACCGCCACATGGAGCACGGCCTCGGAGGGCTCGTAACGCACGCCCCACGAATGGGCATCCAGGGAGAGCACCTGTAGCACCGAGTCGGCAAGGTCCTCATAGCGCACATAGGGGGTGTAGACGGCGGTCATCGTATCGGTCATCGAGCGCGAGGCATACACCGTCACACTATCGGGCGAGAGCGTCACATGCTCCACCACATGCTGCTTGTCGGCCTCGACCACTCCGCGCAAACGCAAGGGGAGCTTCACACCACGGGCATCGGCGACATAGTACTTGAGCGTATCCAACGATGTGGACACGATCTGCGTAGACGACGCCAACCCCTCGCTCAAGAGCTTGTGCAACTCATTGCCATAGATGGCCGTACCACCCATAGGGGCATGATGCAGGTAGTCGATACCCAACACCTTCATCTTGCCGCGAGCCTTGTACTCGACAAGCTTGTCGCCCTTATCCTTGAGCACCACCTTCATCTCTTTGGGTAGAGGCTCGGTGACCATAACCCCATCGGGGAGATGCTTGAGCTCGAGCTTCACGGTATAGGTCATCTCATACTCCTGATTCATCGTGGTGAGGTACCAGAAGATGAAGGCCGCGAGGAGGAAGAACAAAAACACAAGAAACTCCCTGCCATCCTTGATGTGCAGGAAGTTTCTTAAAAATTGTTTCGTCTGCTGTATCGGTTGTGGCTGCTTGTTTGCCATCGCACTACTTACTTCTGCTGAGTAGTTGCCGACATATCAGCATACACCGACGACTTGTCAATCTTAACCTTCACACCAGTGGCAATCTCCAACACCACGATGCTGTGTCCGTTCTCGTTGATGATCTCCTTCACCGTACCATAGATACCACCACTTGTCACTACCTGCTGACCTGCGGTGAGACTATTGCGGAAGGCCTCGAGAGCCTTCTGCTGCTTGCGCTGGGGACGAATCATAAAGAACCACATGATAACGAACATCAACACCAACATAACGATGGGCGACGAAAGGAGTGAGCCTCCTGCTGCTTGTGCTTGCAATAACAACATAGTATTCTATAATTTTTTTTAGTTAAACAATTACTTATTCAATTTGTTCTCGCTCTTGAGCTGGTTGACGATGCCATCGAGCATGCCATTGATGAAGCTGCCGCTCTTGGGAGTGCTATAGATCTTAGCTATCTCAACATACTCGTTGAGCGACACCGACACGGGGATAGAGGGGAACGAGATGATCTCGGCCAAGGCCACCTGCATGATGAGGATGTCCATAAAGGCAAAACGCTCCATGTCCCAGTTCTTGGCATTGTTCTCCATAAGCTTGCGATAGGCCTCGGCATTGGAGATAGATGCACGCAAGAGCTTGCGGGCAAACTCCTTATCCTCATCGTCCTTATACTCGGGCAACAACTCCTGCTCGGCACCATTCTCGGGGTCGAAGCGCTTGATTGTCTTCAGCACGAAGGTGTCTACGATAGCCTTGTCATCGTTCCAGTAAAGGCTCTGCTCCTCCAGGATCTCATCGATAGTATCATTCTGAGCTATGGTAGAGCGGTAGAGCTTACGCCACAACTCGCGGTCATCCTCGTAGGTCAAAGCCTCCTTGCTCATATAGTCCTGATAGGTCTTTGTCTGCTCGATCTTCTCGAACAAATGCTTCACAAAGTCGCCCTCATCGTCCCATGTACGCTTCTGGTTGGCACGGAACTCCTCGAGCTGTGTATTCTGCATCAACTGAGCCATGAAGGCATTGTCAATAAAGCGAGTATTGGGATTGAGGTCCTCATAAGAAGGGCGCAACTTATGGCGACGATTATCAATGCGACGATCGGCAAACTGGGTAACCTCTACCATCAACAACAACAGGTACTTGTATAGGTCATACGCCTTTGACAAGCTAAAGAACAACTCCTTCTCTGCGGCCTCTAAACTCTTGCCCCCATTCTGATAGTAGGCATAGATTACCTGAATCACCTTCAGTCTGATAAGAACTCTATTAATCATAACTCTTTATGAAATTTTGTGCGAAGGTAGTAAAAATCGGGCGAAACGCCAAAACTCAACGGCTAAATATAAGAGAGGCGCCTGTTTTTTCTCTTTTATTGAGCTACATCCACATTACTACAAAAAAAGAGAGGAGCTCCTGGAGTCCCTCTCTTTCAGTGATTCGCTTGGGGCTCGAACCCAAGACCCCATCCTTAAAAGGGATGTGCTCTACCTGCTGAGCTAGCGAATCGACCTCATGTGCAAGTGCTTTCGCATTTGCGAGTGCAAAAATGGCGTCAACGAGTGAATAAAAACTGGTTTTATTTGCAACGAGTGCAACCCATTTTCGCATTTGCGAGTGCAAAGGTAGGAAGTTTTTGTGAGAATGCAAACTTTTTCCACCCTTTTTATGTCTCATACCCGTTTTTTCTTCCAAAAACAGGGTTTTCATCCCATTATTCAGGACTTTCCGGCCTCTTCATCCTCCAATTCTTGTTTGCGCAAGAAACGACGATAATAGGATAGTATCAGCGATGTGGCAGGCAACGCGATAATCATACCCACAAGTCCGAGCAGACTACCCCAAACGGATAGCGACAACAAGATTATGGCAGGGTTGAGTCCCGTCACCTTATTCATTATACGCGGTATAAGAATGGTCTCTTGGATAGCCTGCACCACAAGGAATACAATACCCGCCGCCACGAGTATCCACCAGAAGTTGTCGCCCGTATTGGCCGCTTTGACCAACGCCAAGAACACGGTAGGCACAAGCGCTACGGTCTGCAAGTAAGGCACGATATTGAGCGCCCCCACAAAGAGTCCGAAGCCAATGGCCAAAGGAAAGTCTATGATGACAAAACCTATACTAAAGAGGATACCCACGCACAAAGCCACAAGGGATTGCCCACGAAAATAGTCGCTCATGCTATCCTCCACATCTTCAACAAGATTAACCACACGCTCACGATACTTCTCGGGAATGAGGCTTACCCATCCACGCTCGAGCAACTCATAGTCCTTGAGTATAAAAAGCACATAGACCATAAACATGAAGATGGCAACCAAACCCCACACCATGCTGAATGATTGTGACACCACATTCCAGATCTTGGGTAACGCTCCCTTGACAAGCTCACCTATACGATCGACCGAGAAGTAGTTCTCCACCTCCTCCATGTTAATATGCTTGTGCACAAACTCGTTCACCACATCAGGGATGGTCGCATTACCACCTTCCGAGGCGACATAATTGAGCACAAACTCCTTGAGTACGGCAAACTCCTGCACCACAGGAGGTATCACCAAGAAACACACCCCCACGATGAACACCACAATAAGCAACAACACCACAAATACCGAGAGCAAACGATGCTTGAGCCCTACACGATACTGGAAAAACTTCACTATCGGATATACCAGATAACAAAACAACCAAGCGAGCAGGAAGGGCAACAAGGCTCCACTCAGCCGATTAATGAGCAGATAAACCACGACACACACCGCTATGGCGATGAGTCCACGGATAAAACGATCAAATGTAATCTCCTTATTCATTGCAATTCGTTTATTTGCGCCAAAGGTAGGCCAAAGCACATAAAAAAACAAGAAAACATTCAATATTCACCAAATTCAGCGTATCTTTGCTTCATAAAAAATGACACCTATGTTACAAACCGGACTTACATACACCTGTACCCGCATCGTAGAAGAGCATCACCTGGCCGCCCATGTCGGTAGTGGCGACCTTCTCGTGCTCGCCACACCATCAATGATTGCACTCATGGAAGAGGCCGCCATGCGCTGCGTAGCCCCTCACTTGAATGACAATCAGACAACCGTAGGTGGACACATCGCCGCATCGCACCTCAAGCCTACCGCCCACGGACGCAACATAAGCGCAACAGCTACACTCACCCTGGTAGAGGGGCGCAAGCTACAATTCACCGTCACCGCCAACGACGAAGATGGAGTTATCGGCGAAGGCGAGCACACCCGTTTCATCGTAGACCGCGAAAAATTCATGGCACGACTGAATGGATGAAAAAGAGGGAAATTTTCTATTCTTAATTAAATGTAGTAACTTCGCGGGCCAAACGACAAGGAGTGTGAAAGAATGATAGTCTGTATAGCAGAGAAACCAAGTGTAGCAAAAGAGATTGCCGATGTATTGGGTGCCAAGACGCGCCGCGAAGGCTATTTGGAGGGGAACGGGTATCAAGTGACCTGGACCTTCGGACATCTTTGTACACTCAAGGAACCACACGATTACACCTCACAATGGAAGAGCTGGTCTCTCAGCAGCTTGCCCATGATACCTCCACGCTTCGGCATCAAGCTCATTGACAATCAGGGCATAGAGAAGCAGTTCGGCATCATCAAGGGCCTAATGCAAAATGCCGACATGATTATCAATTGCGGTGATGCCGGCCAAGAGGGAGAGCTCATACAACGCTGGGTAATGCAGAAGGCCGAGGCCAAGTGCCCCGTAAAACGACTATGGGTATCGTCGCTCACCGAAGAGGCTATACGCGAGGGATTCGCCAAACTGATGGATGCTTCAGAGAAGCAATCACTATACGAAGCCGGACTATGCCGCGCCATCGGCGATTGGATATTGGGAATGAATGCTACACGACTCTACACTTTGAAGTATGGACAAAACAAACAAGTACTCTCAATAGGACGCGTACAGACACCGACCCTCGCCCTCATCGTAAAACGACAACAAGAGATCGACAACTTTGTGCCCCAACAATATTGGGTACTGAAAACACTATACCGAGGTGTCACCTTCAACGCCATCATGCGCCGTAGCGAAGAGGACCTAATGGCGGAGCTGGAGAAGAAGAAAGAAGCTGCAGAAAAGAAAGGACAACCCTTCGATATGGCTGAAGTATGGCGCAAAGCAGAGGCTGAGAACATCGGCCTCGACCCTATCGCCAATGGTGAGCAAGGAGCAGCCTTATTGGCCCGTATAAAAGACAAACCCTTCACGATAACCTCTGTAACGAAGAAAGACGGCAAGGAGCTCCCTCCCCCGCTCTTCGACTTGGGCACACTACAGACGGAATGCGACAAGAAATTTGGCATCCCCGTAGATGTAACACTGCAAATCGTGCAATCGCTCTACGAAAAGAAGGTAACGACCTACCCGCGTGTAGATACTACCTACTTGAGCGACGATGTGTATGCCAAGTGTCCACAGATTCTCATGGGACTGCGTGATTACCAACAATACATCACTCCGCTACATGGACGACCTTTGCTAAAATCAAAGAAAGTCTTCGACAACAAGAAGGTAACCGATCACCATGCCATCATCCCCACCGGCGTAGTACCAGGAGCGCTCAACGACAATGAGAAGAAGGTGTATGACCTCATCGTACGACGATTCATCGCCGTATTCCACCCCGAATGCAAGACACGCACGACGACTGTATTGGGAGAAACAGACGGCATCCTCTTTCGCGCCTCGGGGAAAGAGATTGTGTCCCCCGGTTGGCGAATGGTATTTGACTACCAACAGACAACAGACAATAATCAGCAGACAACAGATGAGTCGCCGGAGGAGAATACCCAAGCATCCGTCGTTAATGCTCAATTCACCAAAGGCGAGAGCGGGCCTCACATCCCCGAACTAATAGACAAATTGACCCAACCCCCCAAACCTTACACCGAGGGAACGCTCATTCGCGCCATGGAGACGGCGGGCAAGTTTGTCGACGATGAGGAGCTACGCGACGCCATGAAAGAGAACGGTATAGGCCGCCCTGCCACACGCGCCGAAATCATCAAGACACTATACAAGCGCAACTATGTAACCAAGGTGAGAAAGAGCCTCGCTCCCACCCCTACAGGTGTCGAACTCATCAGCCTCATCCGAGAAGAACTGCTCAAGAGTGCCGAGCTCACGGGAATATGGGAAAAACGCCTACGCGAAATTGAGGCACGACGCTATGATGCCAAGCAGTTCATGAGCGAATTGAAACAAATGGTTACAGAGATAGTACACCAGGTGATGACAGACAATACGCCACGTAGAATATAGCATGGTGTACCATAAGAACTAATAGCGAGAGGATTTTAGGCTATTTTGCACACATATACCAACAAACTGTTGCAAAAAAGAAAAAATCCGCCTACCTTTGACTCAATTATAATGTATTAATACTAAAATGATATGCAAGAATATTTGAATGAAGCACAGGAGATGATGGAAATGGCCATCCTCCATGTAGAAGACGAACTCGCCCGCATCCGTGCCGGAAAGGCCAACACCCGCATCCTCGACGGCATCCGTGTAGATTCATATGGTAGTATGGTACCTTTGAGCAATGTAGCCTCAGTAACCACTCCTGACGCACGCACCATCGCCATCAAGCCTTGGGACAAGAACATGATTCGCGTCATCGAAAAGGCTATCATCGACTCTCCCGTAGGCATCATGCCCGAGAATAATGGTGAAATCATCCGCCT
The DNA here is from genome assembly GCA_045612925.1 of Bacteroidaceae bacterium. Taxonomy (GTDB): domain Bacteria; phylum Bacteroidota; class Bacteroidia; order Bacteroidales; family Bacteroidaceae; genus UBA1189. Next base: position 6,256 of record JAZKZX010000040.1, on the reverse strand, counting down.
CGGCATCCCCCCTCTCACCGAAGACCGCCGTAAGCAACTCGCCAAGCAATGTAAAGAGGTGGCCGAACATGCCAAGATCAGTATCCGCAATGCTCGCCGCGACTGCATCGACGCACTGAAAAAGGCCGTAAAGGATGGCATGCCCGAAGATGTACAAAAGGATGGAGAAGAAAAGCTCCAGAAGCTGCATGACAAGTACATCAAGAAGGTAGATGACCTCTACGCTGATAAGGAGAAGGAAATCATGACCGTATAATGCGCGGACTTGTAATCAAAAACACTGGTAGCCAGTATATCGTGAAGACCGATGAGGGCAACCTCATTGATTGCCGCATAAAGGGCAACTTCCGGCTCAAAGGCATCCGTAGCACCAACCCTGTGGCCGTAGGCGACAGGGTTGTGCTCACCGAGCCTATTGATGGCATAGCCTACATCACCGACATTGAGGATCGCCGCAACTACATCATACGCCGCGCCTCAAACCTCTCAAAACAATCACATATCCTCGCCGCTAATGTGGATATGTGCCTACTCATTGTCACCATCAACTACCCCGAGACTTCAACGACATTTATTGATCGTTTCTTGGCTACGGCAGAAGCCTACCGCATACCCGTGCACATCGTGTTCAACAAGGTAGATCGCTACGACGAGGCAGAACGCCGCTATCTCGAAGCTATCATGCATCTCTACCGTACTATCGGCTATGACTGCTCTTGCGTATCGGCACTCAACAATGTAGGGCTCGACGAAGTGCGTGCCGCTCTTTCAGGCAAGACCACCCTACTCTCGGGAAATTCTGGTGTAGGCAAGAGTACGCTTATAAATGCCCTATTGCCCGACTTATGCTTACGTACCGCTGAGATTTCGGAGCGCCACAACACAGGCATGCACACCACCACCTTCTCCGAGATGTTCTCCTTCGGAGATAACGGATGGCTCATCGACACACCGGGTGTAAAAGGCTTCGGCACCTTCGACATGGAGGAAGAGGAGATAGGTCACTATTTTCGCGAGATATTTGCCATTTCAGCCGATTGCAGATACAACAACTGCACCCATACTCACGAGCCACATTGTGCCGTACGACAAGCCGTCGAGGAGAGTCGCATCAGCCAATCTCGCTATGCCTCATACCTCAGTATGCTTGACGACAAGGAAGAGGGAAAGTATCGCGAGGGATACTAAAGAGCTGCAAGAAGCAACAACGGGAAAAATATCCAAAGCATTGCCATCAAGTGTGTCCTTTGCACTTCGCGCAAGGTCGTCACCAATGCCGTATTATCTTCTATCGCCACATTTAGCGACTCATCGCAAGGCAAATCCGCCGAGCTCCACTTCCCAACAATCGTGGCATCCTTCAAGATGATCAATCCAGTATTGGTTCTCACCATCGTCTTGAGCAGTGTCTCATCTGCATTCAAATAAGGATAAGCAGCTCCTGTATGCTCATTCCACTCACCTATAACCTCGGCATTTGAAGAGGTTACCATATAGAATGGACAACGATTCACTTTCGCATAGTCATGAAGATCATTTATCACATCAAGCAACCCCTCATTAGTGCGTTTAAGGTTTCGCGCCACTAAAAGGAAAGTATAGCCAGGCTCCTCAAGCACCTCCCATGTAACCTCCTCTCCATCGAGTGTCGACAGATAGAAATCAGTGATTGGTGGCACATAACCCCTACTTACCAAGCGGCTCTCGCGACGCACCAGACACCACGTAGAGTCTGGGTAATTTTCATAAGTAAAGACGCGTTCTTCACCCTCTTTTTCAAGGACAAAGAGTGTCTCATACTCATCTTGAGGAGCATCATCGGGTATCGTCATCCCATCGATAATATTCTTGCCAATGGCATAAGGGCGAAAATCCCATGTCGGCAGATGGCGCAAATTATATTGCATAAACAAGAATATAGACAATCCTGCATAGACAAACACAAGCCATTGTGTGCGCTCTGAGACTATGCGCCACACACGCTTGTAGCAGGCCAACACCGTGATAGCCATCACAAGCAATGCCACATTCTTCCCAAACGTCTGCCAATGAGTAAGCACAAAGGCATCACCAAAGCACCCACAGTCACTGATAGGATTGGTGAGCGCCAACCATAGAGTCAGTGGCGTCATCACCATCAAGAACACATTCGCCAAACACAAATAAAAGCGGCGGTAGAATCCAAAAAAGAGAGCCACACCTATCACATACTCTACTCCGATGAGCATACAAGTCCCCATCATCAGCAGAGCGGGCGATACCGAAAAGCCAAACGCCTCGGCATAGTCCGCCAACTTGTATACCGTACCCATAGGGTCGATAGCTTTCACGAATCCCGAAAAGGCAAACACCACCGCCAATACAAAGCGAAAGGCGTTGACCGTAATATTAGCAGCTATTTGAGCAGATTTATTCACCAAAGTCAATCTTTATGAGACCGAAGACCGAATAGTTAATCATATCCATGTAGTTGGCATCGATACCCTCTGACACGATAGTCTGTCCCTCATTGCTTTCAATCTGCTTGGTACGATAGATCTTCATCAATATAAGGTCGGTATACGAACTGATGCGCATTGAACGCCATGCCTCATCATAGTCATGATTCTTGGCTTTCATCAAGTTGAGCGCCTTGGTGGCATACTCGTCATACTTGGCAAGTGCCATCTCGGGAGTCATATCGTCAGCCTCGGCATAGCCCAACTCAAGCTGTATGAGTGCGATGATACCATAGTTGACAATACCGATAAACTCCGAGCGTATGCCCTCATCCACCATCGTTTCCCCTTTGGTCTCGATGCTGCGGATACGGTTAGCCTTGATGAATATCTGGTCCGTAACCGAAGTGGGACGCATGATACGCCATGCAGCACCATAGTCCTTCAGTTTCTTGGCAAAGAGATCGCGACAAGTAGCGATGATTTGTTCGAATTGTTGGTTGGTTTCCATATCGATTAGTCTTGAATGTTAGTATTTAATGCAGAGAGTTATTGTTTTTCACTCTTCATTTAGTATAGTCGCAGCACCTGCCCCACACGCAGAGTTGATTGGGTGGTGATGCCATTCAGTTTGCACAATTGCTTTACGCTAACTCCCTTACGCGCAGCAATACGGCTCAATGTATCGCCACTACGCACTTTGTAATAAGTGTCGGGGTCCGAGGGGTCATATACCTTTTTCTTGGGTTTTACATAGAGATAGGTATCTCCCGTAACATCCTGATTAGGGAAGTCAAAGAACAATGCGGGATTGAGTGCCTTACCCAAAAGGCGAGTCTCAAAGTGCAGATGAGGCCCCGTACTGCGTCCCGTATTACCACCAAGTCCGATAGGGTCTCCAGCCTTTACCACCTCATTCTCTGCCACTAATTTAGCATTAAGATGCGCATAGAGCGTCTCCAAACCATTCGGATGGCGTATCACCACATAGTGTCCATAACCACGGCGTTGATAGCTCACATAGCGCACCTTGCCATCGAAGGCAGCACGAATGGTATCGCCACGCTCCACCTTAATATCCAATCCATAGTGCACACGACGACGACGCGGACGATAGCCAAAGATATCATTCACCTTCGTATTCTCCGTAGGCATGCAGAAACCGGTAAGATCAATGAGCAGCGAATCAGGCATCGTCACATTGCTATACTTATGTGCATAGTCGTTGCTCCACTCGGGGTAGAGGTCATCGGCAGGATACTCGTACAGTTCGGCCTTGACAAGACGACTCAATACGACCGAGTCAATACGCGCCAATTGTCTGTCCATAGGAGCCTGTTCGGCCAGCAAATCTTGAGCAAAAGTTGCCAAAGACACCCCCATGAGCGCAACAAGACAGGCGATTCTTAGTATATGAGATTTCATTATATCCACCTTACAAAAATTCAAGGGACAAAGGTACGATTTTTATCGCATACCACAAAGTGACAAAAGTTTAAATCCCATATTGTTGCTTATCAAAAGTAGAATTTGTATCTTCGCAAAAAACATAAAGCGGAAGCCCCATGAGAGTAAAGACATTTGTATGCAACATGCTGCACGAGAACTGCTATGTCATATATGACGAGACCACTCGCGAAGCAGCCATCATCGACCCTGGGTTTTATTGGGACGAGGAGAAGAGAAAGCTTGCTAAGTTTATTGAGGAGAATGACCTGCACATCAAGTACATGCTCTGCACACACCTCCATTTCGATCACATCTTCGGCACCACATTTATCGAAGACACCTATGGCGTAAAGGTCAGCGCAAGCCTTGAAGATAGTGTCTGGATTGACAACTTCTCCCGCGTCGTGGCGCGCTTTGGCATACAACCCAATACCATGCCTCGCCCTGTAGGACACCCCCTACACGATGGAGACACGCTTTCATTAGGAGAAGAGTCGCTGCAATGTATTGCCACCCCTGGGCATTCGGCTGGCGGCATGTGCTTCTACGCCCCTGAAAGCAGCATACTCTTTGCAGGAGACACCTTATTCCAAGGTTCTATCGGGCGCACCGACTTTGAGGATGGCAACTATGCACAACTCATACACTCTATCCAAAAGCAATTGCTCCCCCTCCCTTCGAACACTATCGTATATTCAGGGCACGGGGATCCTACATGCATCGGCGACGAAGCACAGTATAACCCGTACCTCTAAACAACCTTAAAACAGACGAAATACCCCCAGCTGATTGAGAAGGATAATAGCAATGGCAATGGGAGCAAAATAGCGAAGAATGGAGATAACAAAACGCAGGTAAGGAACACGCAGGGTGCCGTAGTTAGTTATCTCATCACGCAAAAGTTTCTTATCAAGATACCAACCCGTAAAGATCGATATGAACATACCACCTACGGGAAGGAAGATATTTGACGACACATAGTCAAACAGGTCAAAGAAATTCATGCCGAACAGCTTCACATTAGCAAACGGCCCAAATGAGAGAGCACACACCACACCTATTGAGCAGCATGCGATAGTGACCCATGTAGCCGCCTTACGGCGCTTCATATCGAACTCTTCCGACACATAGGCCGTCACCACCTCATGCATAGAGATAGTCGAGGTGAGCGCTGCCACAACGAGCAAGAAATAGAAGAGCACCGACACACCATACGAGAGCATGGGAATATCGCCAAAAGCCTGCTGAAACACATTGGGCATCGTAATAAAGAGCAACGAAGGACCTATATCGCTACTACTGATGGCGTAGCCAGCATTGAATACAGCGGGAAAGATGACAAAGCCCGACATAATAGCCACAAAAGTATCAATGAGCGCCACATTGAGCGCGGTCTTTCCGATGTTGGTGTCTTTGCCAAAATAGGACGCATAGGTACACAAGCATCCCATGCCAAGGCTCAGCGAAAAGAACGCTTGCCCCATGGCACTGAGAACAACCGCCCCGGTAATCTTACTAAAGTCAGGCTTGAGCAAAAATTCCAATCCCTTCGACGCTCCTGGGAGCAGAGCTGAACATACGGCCAACACCACTAAAATGATAAAAAGAGCAGGCATCATCACCTTTGAGAACTTCTCGATTCCCCCCTTCACTCCTCGCACCACAACAACATGAGTGACTACCATGAAGGCCACCATCCAAAATATTGACTTGTACGGATTGCTAACAAACTCATTAAAGATAGTAGGGAAATCAGCAGTATTCTTCCCCTCAAAGAAGTTGCAGACCGCCAATCGGGTATACTCAGCAGTCCATCCAGCCACGACACAGTAATAGCTCAGTATGACAAATCCTGTAAGAACGCCAAGACGCCCCACCCACTTCCACGGTGTACCCGGTGCAAGCTTACGATAGGCACCAGCCGTATTCGTCTGTGTATAGCGCCCGATAAAGAACTCGCTCATCATGATGGGTATACCCAACAGAAACACGCAAGCCACATAGACAATGATAAAGGCGGCGCCACCATTCTGTCCAGTTTCTATGGGGAAACGCCAAATGTTACCAAGACCGACTGCCGAGCCTGCTGCAGCGAGCACAGCTCCGAGCTTGCTTCCGAAATTCTCGCGAGTATTGTTATTCATCTTCTTTAGGGTTGTCTTATGTAAACAATATAGGGCCGGAATTTCTTCCAGCCCTATAGCTATTCTTTTTTGATAAGGTGTCTTTTAGAGTTTTGCGATGTGAGCGCAGAGCTTAGACTTCAAGTTTGCAGCCTTGTTCTTGTGGATGTTGTTAGTCTTAGCGAGCTTATCCAACATCTTCTGAACAGCAGGATACATTGCCTGAGCTTCAGCCTTATCAGTTGT
>JAZKZX010000039.1:0-38032 GCA_045612925.1 Bacteroidaceae bacterium | reverse complement strand
CAACAAGGGTCGTGGTTATGTTCCTTCTGATGAGAACCGCGCGTTCTGCACAGAGATCAACACTATCCCCGTAGACTCTATCTATACTCCGATACGTAATGTCAAGTACGCTATTGAGCAGTATCGTGTTGAACAGAAGACCGACTACGATAAGCTCGTGCTTGAGATTGCTACCGACGGTTCCATCCACCCGAAAGATGCGCTTAAAGAGGCTGCGAAGATCCTTATCCATCACTTCATGTTGTTCTCTGATGAGAAGATTACTCTTGAGGACAATGCATTCGATGCAAACGAGGAGTTCGATGAGGAGGTACTTCATATGCGTCAGTTGCTCAAGACCAAGTTGACCGATATGAATCTTTCTGTTCGTGCGCTCAACTGCTTGAAGGCTGCTGAGGTAGAGACACTTGGTGAGCTCGTTCAGTTCAACAAGACTGACCTCTTGAAGTTCCGCAACTTTGGTAAGAAATCGCTCACTGAGCTTGATGATTTGCTCGAGAGTCTGAATCTGTCGTTTGGAACTGATATTACAAAATACAAATTAGATAAAGAATAATTGAAATGAGACATAACAAGAAATTCAATCATTTGGGTCGTACTGCTTCTCATAGAAGCGCTATGTTGTCAAACATGGCTTGCTCTTTGATCAAGCACAAAAGAATCACTACGACTCTTGCAAAGGCCAAAGCACTGAAGAAGTACGTTGAGCCTCTGATCACCAAGTCAAAGAACGACACTACCAATTCTCGTCGTGTAGTATTCAGCTACCTTCAGGACAAGTATGTAGTAACTGAGCTCTTCCAGGAAGTTGCTGTTAAGGTGGGCGACCGTCCCGGTGGCTACACACGCATCATCAAGCTCGGTTCTCGTATGAGCGATGCTGCTCCTATGGCATTCATCGAGTTGGTAGACTATAATGAGAACATGGCCAAGACTGCCAAGAAGGCTACACGTACTCGTCGTTCTAAGAAGAGCGCAGCAGCTGCTCCGGCTGTTGAAGCTCTTGCTACCGAGGCTCCCGTAGCTGAGGAAGCACAGGCAGAGTAATTCCATTTATAGCTATATCCGTGATAGGGCGCAACTCACGTTGCGCCCTATCTTTTTGTTGGGTAATCATTTGTATCACTGTCATTCTGGTTAGTCCTACTGCAGCCAAGGGGTATTTTCACCCCTTGGCAGAAATGCTCCTTTAAGGTATTTTGTGCTTGATAATCAGCGTTGATGAGTGTATAATGATTTGCCTTTACCCCCCTGGCATTGGCAGACTTGCGAGCTTAGGGCAGTGAGTTATGAGTTTTGAGTTGTGGATTATGCGTTATCAGTGATCTTGCGTACAGCCCATAGACGGCGATTGTCTACACGCACCTGGTGTGCGCCAATCTCCTTGAGGTACCACCCGAAGGTAGTACGCTCGATGCCCTCCATGGCCGAGGGAGACTTCTCGCGCAGGTAGTCGTATACATGGTTGGCTGGCCATAGCATGGCCTGTCTCTCCTCGGTGCTCTTGGGCACCTCGCAGGGCTCGAAATGTTGGCGTAGCAGATCCCATACACCGCGCCGGGTCGAGAAGCCCTGGTTGTGTGCCTCTATGAGGCGTGTTTCTGCATCGTCAAACCAGCTGCGCTCGCCCGCCTCAAGGGCTGTCAAGGCCTGCGCATAGAGTTGGTCGTGGTCGATGGGTGTTGTCACGTCGATAGGCGCTTCCAGCTCCACACAGATGAAGCGGCGGCTGCCCGTCTCGTCGCGCAGCAGGTAGCGGCGGTTGCTGGTAGCCACGAAAGAGGCCATGCGCTCCAACTCCTCCATCTGGCCGCGATGGGCACGTTTCAGGGATATGCAGGATAGTTGCATTAAGTTCTTCAGTGTCGCCATGCGGGTGGTCGAGAAGCGGTCCAGCTCGTCTACATTGATCAGCCAGTACGAGGCCATACGCCTTAGGCAGGTCTCCTCCTGAGCGAGGTTGAAGGTGTCGGTGTAGAACATCTGCAGTGTGGGCGGTACGATGAGTTTGGCAAACTGGCTCTTACCCCATCCCTGCTGGCGACTGATGAGGAGCGGGCATACGCTGTTGCCATATCCTCCTAGTCGCCCCTGCACTTGTGCTACCATGCCCAGCAGCCACCGTCGTAGCCATAGTAGTTGCTGCTCGTCGTGGGTGATGCGGCGGAAGAGTGCGTCGATATGGTCACTGCCATCCCATTCGGGTAGTGCGTCGAGGTAGTCGCATACGGGGTGGTAGCGCTCCACCCCTCTGTCGCCACGCACCACGGTGCGCACCAGGTAGGGCTTGGTGAGCCCGATGCCCGCGTGCTGCATCTCCATCAGCAGTGTGCAGCAGAGCTCTTCGTCGAGTACCACCCACTTTGTTGTGCCGTTTCCTCTTTCTCGTAGTTCGTGCTCTCTGCTCAGGCGGTTGTAGCGCACCTGGTAATGCTTCTTGATATATCTCTCGGCAAGAAGCAGTGTGGAGGTATGGCATAGCGGAGATTCGGATGGACCAAACGATGTTTGGCCATACGCGACCTCTGCTGGTCTTGTGCCGCAGTCTTTGCCTTTCACACTGCGTGTGTCGTTTAATAGCATTTCCTTTTCCCCTCTTCCCTTTCTTCTCTTGGCCATGGCTGTTACTCTGCTTCTCAGCCATTCGGCGGCTCTTATAAATAGTCTTTTCATAGTCTTATATATATATATGTGTGTTGCTTTGTGTTGCAAAGTTACGATTGCGCCTATAGCGTTTGTTCTGCAATAGATACGCTACGCGATCTTTGTTTCTGCTGCAAAGATACTATCCCCACAGAGCGATGTCAATAAGATAATTTGGATGGGTAGAAGTCATAAAATCCTTTCGTCTGCTTTCTTTTTATGCAAAGCAAAGGTATTGTTTGCAGGCGGGCAGTCGCGCGTATGCAGACCTACATACGCGCGACTGTAGCCGAGCATACGCGCGTATGCTCGCCTGCAGACAATACTATCGAAAATAGTTTTCAAGGGTGGAATCTCCATAAGAACAGTTCCTTGCGCTTGTTTCCCGTTGATCTGTATTCAATGCTTGCTTTCTTCTTGCCAAGGGGCGGATGTGAAATTCTCTATAGGGTAATCCTACAGGGGGGGCATACGCTCATAGCTATCTATCTAACTCCCACGTTGACAAAGAAAAGACCCTTGGAAAGCGTCGCGTGTGTGTCGAGTCATTGCCAAGGGATATAGGGTCTTCTGCCAAGGGGGTATGTAAAACCACTCAGCTTTGGGTTAGTTATTTTTTTTAACATATACATTCATGGCAATCTGCGGATGATCTACGGCCATTGTCTTTTATCCCCCTTCAGACGGTAAACTTTGTTCATGTTGAGACTTTAAAGTGTATTCATTGGGGAAAATATATTTTTTTGTGGATTATCAGTAATTTATCAGAATTATTTCCTATCTTCGCAACATCTTCACGCCGGTACCTTGATTTTGTGTATACGGATTGAGGCGGTAGGGTGGGGATGACATAGTGGAAAGGCGTTTACTTGACGCTTTGGTTTTGACTCTTTGAAACTTCGCAAACTTCAAATTGTTCGTCAAAAACAAAGCAACGGTGAATGTCTCATGGGTATGTTTTCATACTCCTTTATTTATTATATTAGTCGTGATGACTGGTGTAATGTGAGGTGGAGTATATATACATATCGGCGTGAGGCTTCGCGTTGCTCGTTTCGACGAACAGGGCAATGCGAAGGCCTCAAAGAGTGTGACGGGCAACAGGTACAGGTTCTCACGCTTTTTTTATATATATGAAGGTATATATCGCCGAATCAGGAGGACTTATAGGCAATAGAGAGAGACGACAATCAATTTTTATATTCACTTATAAGTTCTACAATTATGAAAAGCGCAAGACATTTCTTGCTCATGGCGGCCACGCTGCTATGTAGCTTTGCGGTACATGCCGAGGGTATTGCCGATGTTTCGGAGTTGAGCAACACTTCACTCTACGTCGTGACGCAGCCCAATCGTGTTTCAAACAATACCCCTTCTCCCACCTCGTGGGCTGTGGATGCTGAAGGTGCTATGCTGACACGCAGTGTTACGATCAATCAGGAGGATCAACGCCAACAGTTTGCTTTCATTAGCAATGATGGTGGTGAAACCTATTATCTGTACCATCCTGCCACGCAGAAGTTTGTGAACAAGGACGCTTCGCTGGGTGACTTACCTATGGAGGCGGTGTACTTCGCGGTGGGTAGCACAGAGGGCACCTTCGTAGTCTACTTTGATGCCATGCACGTCATCAATACTAATGATACAGATGGATTGATTATCAATGATTGGGGACCCATTAGTGGCTGGGGAAATGCTGACGCTGGTAATTCCTGCGCTATTATCCCTGTAGGAGAGTTTAATCCTGCCGGTGCATTGGAGAAGTTCGAAGTTGCAGCCGAGGAGAAGAAGAAAATCATTGAGTTCAAACCTGGGGCAAATGGTTGGATTGAGGGAGCCGATTGGTATGATGAATCACAACGAATTGTAGGCTTCACCTCTCCGCTTTACCAGTTCAGTGATAAGGTAGAGACTTTGCGTATCACTGTAAGCAGGGATCAAAAAGGTGACAAGTTCTTCTGCCTGTCAGAGTTGGCATTCTATGATGCCAATAATCAGAAGATTGAGTTGACAGCAGATTGTATAGCCTCTAATGCCGATCATAATGCATTGAATCCTCAACCTGATGGTGAAGGTATCTCCGCTCTCCTTGATGGCGAGACAAGCACCTACTTCCATTCAGCATGGGAGAATATGCCTTCAGAGGACCATTATTTGGAGATAACATTGCCTGATGGCGGTTATGATGCCTTCAGTTTTAGTATGCTTTCGCGTGCTGCTAATAGCGACGGAGCGCATAGCCATACTTTCCCCGCTGAAATGGTGATGACCACTTCGGTACCTCTTGCGAGTCAGTCTCCCATTGTACCAGATGAGTTAGCGACGCTTATCGCTCAAGTGAGAGAACTCTTGGCTGCCAATGAAAATAACCATGCGGCAGAGCCAACTGTTGGTCAATATCCGACAGCAGCATATGAAGCGTTAGCTGCAGCAGTTGAAACAGAGGATATCACTTTGGTAGTCCTCCAAGAGGCTGTAGCAACCTTCGAAGCGGCCAAGTGTTTCCCCGTATTTACTATTGACGGTGCTTATGAATATGTCGAGGGGATGTCTATTTATCAGATAGAACAACAACTGCGCTGGAAGCAGACAGACCTCACGGATAAGTCTATGCTTTGGGCTATCGATATCGCTGAAACTACTGTCGAGGTGGCTGACCAATTGGTAGCCAAGAATCTCCTTACCGGTGACACTTTCTATGGCGCGCCCTTTATTAAAGTAGCTGAAACCAGCGAGGGAATTGCTGATGATGGCCTTTTCTTGCTCTACCTTGAGGGTCGAGGAAATCCTATTTATGCGCATGAAAGTGGTATCATCATCACTCAGAATGAATTGTCGGCCAGCTCGGCTTCGGCATGGAAGTTTACCTATGTGGGAACCTCTTATGAGCTTAGTGCGCTTCCCGATGAACCAGAAATGCCAGCTGGCGTGATTAATACACTATCTGCTGCCGACCCCACTAAATGCTATACCATCGCCACCAAGGGTCGTGGCGCATGGGCTGTAGATGCAGAGAATACTCGTTTTTCCTATGTTGCTGTTGGCGACATTGATGCCACTGCAGATGAACAGCAGTTTGCTATCCTGACGGTCAATGATGAGGATTATTACCTTTATAGCGTAGGTGCCAATAAGTTTGTCAAGCATGACGGCTCGTTGGACCGTTTCACTGGAGATGCTATTGAGTTTGCTGACGCATCAACGAAAGGAACGGGACGCGTACAAGTGCGTTTTAGAGACTATGAGCGCTCTTATATCAATGTTAATCCCGAGCAAGGACTGATTATCAACTATTGGGGAACTATTGATGAGGGTAATGCAGTGCTTATTGCTGAGGCTGGTGAATTCAATGCTGAGGAGGCCTTGTCTATCCTTGCCAATCCTGAAGCAGCCATGCTGGAGGCTCTCCTTGCCGAGGCGCAAGAGATTGTGGATGCCAATGCAGAGAATCACGACGAAGATCCCGTTCTTGGTCAGTATTCAACCGCTGGTTACGAGGCTTTCGTAGCTGCCCTTGAGATGGAAGATATAACTCTTGCCTCTCTTCGAGAGGCCTTTGCGGCTTTCGAGGCTTCTAAGTGCCTGCCTGTATTCACTATCGACGGTGTCTATAATTATGCTGCAGGCATGTCTATCTTTGAGGCTACAGATGGTAGAATGCTCTGGAAAGCAACCAACGAATCTGACAAAACCATGCTCTGGAGCTTCGACATGACTGAGACGACAGTGGGTGTTACCGATAGAGTAGTTGTCAGAAACCTTTCTACGGGCAATCTCTTCTGGAATGCCTCTTTCATGCAAGTGACCGAAACCTATGAGGTAACTGAAGAGGGAACAATAGAGGGCACTCCTGATGACGGTCTCTTCCTACTCTATACCGAGGGTAGTGGAGCTCCTGTGCATGCCGATCAAAGTACTCAAAGCATTGTGCATTGGAACAACTTGTCTGCCAACTCCGCTTCGGCATGGAAGTTTACTTATGTGGGTACTACTTATGAACTCAGTGCACTTCCCGATAGGCCAGAGGTTCCAGAGGGTGTTGTGAATACTCTCGCAGATGCCGACCCTGCTAAGTGTTATACCATCTCCACTAACGAGCGTGGCGCATGGGCCGTAGATGCTGAGGGTACTTACTTCTCTACGACTACCGTAGAGGGTTATGAAGTAGATGCTACTGATGCTCGTCAGCAGTTTGCCATCCTCTCTGCTAATGGTGAGGACTATTATCTCTACAGTGTGAGTGCGCAGAAATTTGTCAAGCGCGACCGTACTCTTACAGCCGGAAGAGCTGACGCCATAGAATTTGTCGATGGCTCTGACATAGGCGTAGGCCGCGTGTTGGTACGCTTTAGAGACATAGACGATGCTAATATTAATATAGGTGGCGACAAGCAGATGATTATCGATCGCTGGAACACCCTCGATGGGGGTAATGCCGTGTTTGTAGCCGAAGCAACTGAATTTAATGCTGAGGATGCCTTGGAGATGCTCGCTAATCCCGATGCAGCAGAGCTTGCTTACCTCGAAAGCCAGGCTGAGGCACTCGTTGCCGATAATGCCGAGAATCATGCTCCCGAGCCAATGCTCGGTCAGTACAGCACAGAAGCGTATGAGGCTTTGGTCGCAGCAATGAGTGCAGAAGAGGTTACTATTTCTTCCCTCCAAGAGGCCGTTGCAGCTTTCGAGGCTTCTAAGTGCCTGCCCGTATTTGCTATCGATGGCATTGCTTTCGGTATGTCGCTATATGAATCAGAACTGTATGGACTGCGTTGGCAGGCCTTTGACCGTGATGACCACACCATGCTTTGGGTATTTGATATGACTGAAACAAGCGTGGGCGTTACCGATAGAGTAGTGGTACGAAACTTGGGTACTGGCAATCGCTTCAAAGATGCGTTCTTCATCAAGGTGGCCGAGACTGAAGAGGCTGATGCCGAAGATGGCCGCTTCCTCATCCATCCTGAAGGCGTAGGATTCCCCTTGTGTGCTCAAGCCAATGGATTGGTCAACCCTGTACAAAACTGGTCGGCCAACTCTCCTTCTGCTTGGAAGTTTACCTATATGGGTACTACCTATACTATCAATGAACAGCCCACTGATCCAGATACTCCTGGTGATGGCGGAGAGGTTGAGCCCACTGATGTGTACTACATGGCACCGCTATTCGTAGAGGGTAGAGCGTCAAGTGTTGTGAAGATCCCCATCAAAATGGAGAATAGCGGACCTGTGGTAGGATTCCAGTTTGATATGTTCTTGCCCGAAGGTGTTTCTGTAGTGACTACTACTGAGGACGACGAGACTCTCTATAACATCAGCCTCAATAAGGAACGTGCCAAGAGCAGCCACACCGTGGATGCCGAGCCACAAGAGAACGGAGCGCTGAAAATCGTGTCTCTCTCTTTGGAGAATGTTCCTTTCGATGGCAACGATGGTGTCATCCTTGAGGTAGAGGTAGCCATAGATGATCTGGAGGAAGGATACTATGATGTAATCCTGCGCAATATCCGTATGACTCATGATGATGGAGTGGAAGAGAAATGTCCTGACTATATGTCAAGAATTTATGTTAAGGGAGTGCTTATGGGTGATGTCAATGGTGACGGTACTCACACGATATCTGATGTGGTGATGACTATCAATGCCGTATTGGGACGCTCTCAGGCCAACTTCGATACCAATGCTGCCGATATGAATGGCGATGCTATGATTACTGTCGGTGATGCGGTGAGTGTATTGCGTTTGGTGTTGGGTGGCGAAACAGCACAGGCTCCTGCCCGTAGTGCCGTGAGAGGATATGTGGCTGCTCCCGCTCTCGAAGCTGGCAGTCCCTTCGTCATCAGTGATGACTGCATGATACTTCCCGTAGAGCTCACCAATAGCGAGGCATATAGTGCCTTCCAGCTTGATGTCGTGCTCCCCGAGGGCGTAGCGCTTGCTGAGGCTACGCTTACAGGCCGTGCCAAAGGCAACCACCATGTGGCATGGAACACCTTGCCTGATGGTACAGTACGCGTCGTGGCATATGCCATGAACAATGCTGCTTTCGAAGGCAATGATGGCACACTCTTCAACTTGGTACTGAACACTTCTGAGGCGCAGACCTCTATAGATGAGGTCCTCATCGCCGATGCTTTGTTTGCTACAGCACAAGGTGCTGAGCGTCGTGCCGACGATGTCAATGTAGCGATGAGTAGTGAGACTACTGGCGTTGGAGGTACTTATGCCGCTCCCTTCCGTGTATATGGTACAGAGGG
Source organism: Bacteroidaceae bacterium (assembly GCA_045612925.1). Taxonomy (GTDB): domain Bacteria; phylum Bacteroidota; class Bacteroidia; order Bacteroidales; family Bacteroidaceae; genus UBA1189. The sequence goes on along the minus strand of JAZKZX010000039.1, from coordinate 29,135 downwards.
CACTATTGTCGTAGCATGTACCGCCCAATCAGCAGTGAGCATTTATACCACTACAGGACAACTTGTGAAGCAGGCGGTTGTCGAGGCAGGTGAGCATGTGATATCCCTTCCTGAAGGAGTGTATATCGTAAATGGGAATAAAGTAATTGTAAAATAAGATACTACCATGAAAAGACTTTTGAATGTATTTGTAGGACTTGTAGCGGCACTTAGTGCCCTACAGGCCCAAACCAACACCATGGCGGTGAGTGATATATCCTTTGCACAAGGCGAGACGGGAGTAGTCTCAATAGAGCTCAACAACGAGACGGAGTTTACCGGATTTCAGATGAAGCTCAAGTTCCCCGAAGGTTTTGAACTCACGACTACAACCAACGAGGATGGTGAAGAGGTACCCTATGTCGTACTTACTGGTCGTAAGAAGAGCAGTCATTCAGTGACATCTACAATCTTACCCGATGGAACCATCAGTTTTGGAGCTATCTCTACTAGGAATGTGACATTCAAAGGCACCTCTGGGGCAATCGTAAAAGTAGGTATCAAGGCTACCGATGTCGTGACTTTCGGTGATTATAAGGCTCAGTTATACGATGTCATCTTTGCGACTCCTGACGCTGTGGACTATCCATTGGAGTCTGTTGAGTTTAGCCTGAATTATACTGGTTCAGAGTCTGGCGAACCTGACGGGCCAGATACTCCAATAGATCCTGATGCCCCCGTAGACCCCGATACGCCATTGAACCCTGATACCCCAGAGGGACCTGTAAACACGCTTGCTGCCAATGCCTTACTCTTAGAGGGCGAGGAGGGATGTGCTACGCTCTCTGTTGAGTTGGACAATGAGACCGTATTCTCATTCTTCCAGATGGATCTTCTGCTTCCTGAAGGCTTTGCTGTTGAGACAATCATCAATGAGGACGACGAGGAGGTACTGGATATCACCCTCAACGAAGATCGCAAGAAGTCCAGTCACATATTGGACTACAATATCCTCGATGATGGTACTATCCGTGTTTTGTGCTTTACTCTCGAGAATTCGACCTTTAGGGACACTTCTGGCGAGATTGTACGCTTCCGTATTGTACCCACAGAAGGTGCAGACTTTGGAGATTACATGGCAACGATCAGTAATGTAATATTTAGCACTACCGAAAGCGAAGAATACCATCTCAACGATGTGCAAGTACCGATTTGCTATACAACACCGAGCGAGCCCGCGTTGCCGCACTATAGCGTAGAGGTCACTGCGGGTCAGCATGGTCGATGCATCATCGGTGGTAGTGTCATTGAACCTACTACCTCATGTACCTTTACCAATGCCTTCGAGGAGGGTAGCGATATCCAGGTCTACTTTATCCCCTTCGACGGCTATACCGCTCATAGCATGAAACGCAATGGAAAACTTGTAGACATCTATAACAATATGTATGAAGAACTCGCCTCCGAGGATGTGGTATACTCCGAAGTGCTTTTCCAGGAAATCTCCGAGGATGAGCAGGACGAGTTGCCTACCCCCATCATCACCTTTGACGAAGGAGAGGTGAGCATCACATGCGACAATGAGAAAGATGTCATCATCCTCTATGCTATTGATGGCAATCCTCTGCAGGGAAGCATCTACACCCAACCATTTACCGTATCGGGCAATGCTACCGTGAGTGCTATAGCCATAAGATGTAGCGAAGTGGTAGAGTTCGATATCACCACAACAGGTAGAACTCAGTCACCTATGCGCAATATCGTAGCTCGTCGATACTATGGTGAGGACGGCACAGAAGTGACATCTTCTGAGCATGGAGTCACAATAGTTGTCACCGAATATGAAGATGGCACAACAAGCGCATATAAGATGGTGAGAAAATAAATACCATAGAAAAATATCACAATAGAGAGTGAGGGGCGACTGCAATAGCGGTCGCCCCTCTTCTTTGTAAGGCTTAGGTTGGTAATCAGAAGCATAGCCTTTAATAGTTCTCAGCCTTGACCTCGAAGTAACCCTTGGCGTGTAGGCACGAGGGACAGCGGTCGGGGGCTTTCTTGCCAGTGAAGGTGTAGCCACACTTGCGGCACTGCCAGGTGACGGGCTCGGGACGGTGGAAGGTGTGCTCATTCTCCATACGCTCGAGCAGGCGTAGGTAGCGCTTCTCGTGAGCCTGCTCGGCTACACAAATGGCGCGGTACATGGCGGCTACCTCCTTGAAACCCTCATCCTCGGCAATGTCGGCAAAGGTGGGGTAGAGGTCGTGCCACTCCTCGAACTCGCCGATGGCTGCGGAGCGGAGGTTGTCCATCGTAGTACGTATCTCGCCAGCGGGGTATGAGGCGCATATATCTACCATGCCGCCTTCGAGGAACTGGAACATGCGCTTGGCATGCATCATTTCCTGCTTGGCAGTTTGCTTGAAGATGGCGGCTATCTGTTCGTATCCTTCGCGCTTGGCCTCCTTGGCAAAGTAGGTGTAGCGCATGCGGGCTTGCGACTCTCCGGCAAAGGAGGTGAGCAGATTCTTTTCGGTAAGGGTGCCTTTGATACTTTTCATGGGTCTGTTTTTTAAGGGTTAGTGACTCATAAACATGCAAAGGGGTTGGAAGGTTTAGGATTTTGTACTAATTTTGCCCATAGGTATGAGAAAAGGTTTTCCCTTTTAAATGACAACTCTTTTTTCAAACCTGTGATAATGATTTGTCGCTACGGTGATAAAATTTTGTCGAGCCTATGAAATTGTTTGGTAAGAGGGAGCAGCAGAGGTATTCTATGTGGCAATTGCTGCGATGGATATGGGGTGCGTCGCGCGGAGCGCGTGGACGCATGCTCTTGTGCACATTGATAGGATGCGTGTCGGTGGCTTGTTCGCTGCTGTTCGTGCTGCTCAGCAAGGAGGCGATTGACATCGCTACGGGAGTGAGCGAGGGGGTGCTGCTCTACTATGGTATAGGCATGGCGTGCATCGTAGTGATGGAGATGGTGCTGCATGCGGTGGACAACTGGGTGGTGAACCGCCTCGATGTGGAGATGCACAATAGGTTCCGCTCGCGCTTCTTCGGACTGCTGCTGCAGAGCGAGTGGCAGGGTAAGGAACGCTACCACACGGGAGATGTGCTCAACCGTATGGTACAGGACTTGGGTTCCATAGTGGGGGTGGTGACTTCTACGCTACCCTTTGCCGTGATCACGGTAATACAGCTGGTGGCATCGTTCGTGTTCCTCTACTCAATGGACCACACGCTGGCCGTGTTGCTACTGCTCATATTGCCCCTCTTCACGCTCTTGAGCCGCTTCTATGTGCGCCGTATGCGACATATGACGAAGGCGGTGCGTGAGAGTGAGAGCCGCATACAGTCGGTGATGCAGGAGAGCTTGCAGCACAAGACTATCGTGAAGACATTGGAGCAGAGTGGGGGTATGATGGGGCGCCTCGCAGCATTGCAGGAGCGATTGTTGGGCGAGGTCATCGTACGTACACGGTTTAGCGTGGTGTCGCGTGCACTGGTGGGCATGGGCTTCTCGGCAGGTTACCTGACGGCATTCCTTTGGGGCGTGTTCAGCATACAGGATGGTGCTATCACCTTTGGTGTGATGACGGCATTCTTGCAGCTCGTGGGGCGTATACAACGCCCTCTGTCTGACCTTGCACGCATGGTACCTACGCTCGTGGGGGCGCTCACCTCGGCGGAGCGACTGATGGAGCTGGAGGAACTGCCCATGGAGAGTGAGGGGGAGTCTATACGACTGAAAGGTGCTGTGGGTGTGCGTTTTACCGATGTATCATTCATGTACGACGATGGCGAGGAGGAGGTGCTCAGCCACCTCAACGAGGACTTCGTACCGGGGTCAATGACTGCGGTGCTGGGTGAGACGGGGGCAGGCAAGACTACCCTCATCCGTCTTATCCTGGCTCTCATCCGTCCCACAAAGGGATGCGTGACAATGTATGATGCTGAGCGAGAGGTGGAGGTGGCGCCACAGACACGAGGTAACCTTGTCTATGTACCTCAGGGTAACACGCTCTTCAGTGGATCTATACGCGAGAATCTCTTGCTGGGCAATCCTAATGCTACCGATGAGCAATTGTGGGATGTGCTTCGCTTGGCATGTGCCGAATTTGTACTCTCGCTACCTGAAGGACTTGAAACCAAGTGTGGCGAACAGGGCGGAGGCCTCAGCGAAGGGCAGGCACAACGCATTGCCATAGCCCGCTCACTATTGCGCCAAGGATCGGTGTTATTGTTTGATGAGGCTACCTCGGCACTCGATCCCGATACGGAACGTCGCCTGCTGCAGCGCTTGGCGGAGGCTAAGGGTGAGCGTACGGTGATATTCATCACTCACCGCCCCTCGGTATTGGAATATTGCGATAGAGTGTTGCGGGTGTGAACGATTGGAGGAAGATTCGTGTTCTTATGATGTTGTAATATAACTAATGGAGGAACCTGCTATGACAACTAATTGTAATGAACCTTGGGTAACTGTATTCTCGGGTGATGCCTTTGAGGCCGAAGTCATTAGAGGAATGCTCGAAACAAATGACATTCGCTGTATCGTTGAAGATCATACCTCGGTACTAATCTCTCCCTATAGTGGCGTTGGAGGCGATATGCGTATCCTCGTAGCTCCCGCTGATGTAGAGGTGGCTCAGCGATTGATTGCCGAGGGACGATAAAGTGAGACCTCGTCGAAGAAAAGAGTGCCGGGTTTGTCGGCCTCGATGATGAAGCGGGCATTGGGATCGTCGCCCTCGGCTATGAAGGTGAGGGTATACTTCTTCCATTTTTTCTTTATTTTACCCTTTACGGTGGCCAGGGCATACCAGATGTCGGTGTCTTTGCTCTGTAGCCCTACGCGGATTTTACCCCGATAGCGCTTGTCAGCATGTGCCCAAAAGGTGAGGGTGTACTTGCTCCCTTTGACCGCTTCGATACCATGATGGCCAACATTGACGATGGCGGTAGGTGCTTCGGTGATGCTCCAGCAAAGCGCCCTTTGTTGTTGCTCGTCGATGAGGCTCTCAGTGATAATCTCTATCCTTGAATAGTTTTTCTTTCCTTCAGCAACAAACCATCCAGGTATGATACCGGCAGGAAGATAGCCGCCGAAGAGTTCGCCTTCGCCGTTAGGCCCGAAGCGACGGTTGCGTATGGGGTGGGCTTCGTCTTCAAACGAGTGGTTCTTGAGCAACCCTGTATGTTGATGCCCGCCGTCGGGTACCGACATCTGTGCAAGGATAGGGGCAACGCAGAGGAACGATAGGATGATGGGGAGAAGGTATCGTTTCATACGAGGTAATCAGTTGAATTTATAGTTCACGCCTTCCAGGCTCTTGATATAGCTGATGAGTTTGTTGGTAACGGTGATTTTGAGTGTTTGTGACTTTAAGTTGGCCTGATGCCTGCCTTCTCCATCTCTGATGTAGAAGTAGAGGGCTGTCTTGCCTGGTGACTCTTTGAGCAGTGTGGTGAGGCTGTCGACAATGTCTTCGGTCAAGAACTCTGACATGATGGAGATGGTGATCGACTGTAGCAGAGTGTCTTTGACATTGGGAAGTAACTCTATGGTGCCTACTTTCAGTTCGAAAATGTCGGAAGGTTGCTTGCCGTAGGCGAAGCGTGGTGCTATGCGCCCTTTCACATAGAGGAAGTAACCTTCTTTCATGTAGTTGCTGAATCGCATCCAATCATCGCCGAAGAGTGCTATCTCATAGGTGCCTGAGAAATCCTCGACCTTGGTGATACCAAAAGGTTTGTTATTCTTGGTGAAACCGCTTCGCGTGGCTGTGACAACGCCGCCAAAGGTGACCTCGCGCTCCTCCTTCTTGTCAATCAGCTCTTGCATCTCGGCAAGGCGCGTAGAGCATACATCTTCGAGGATGATGCGATATTCGTCGAGGGGATGTGCCGAGAGGTAGATGCCCACGAGGTCGCGCTCTCTGTTGAGACGCTCGATGGTGGACCACTCCTGTACATTCTCGGGTACCTTGGGCTGTGCGATGGTATCGGTCATGCTGTCCATGCCAAAGAGCGAGTTCATGGCTTGGGCACGCTCGGTTTGTACCAATGAACCGTAGCGGATGAGGATATCGAGGAATCCCTCATGCTTGGCATTCTCGGCAAAGTAGTGCTCGCGCTTCATGCCAGGAAAGCAGTCGAAACCTCCCGAAAGGGCCAGGCACTCAAGGTTCTTGCGGTTGCAGGCTTGTAGGTTGACGCGCTCGACAAAGTCGTAGATGTTCTTATATGGGCCATTCGCCTCACGCTCACGAATGATAGCCTCTACGGCACCTTCGCCTACTCCTTTCACACCACCGAGACCGAAACGGATATCGCCTTTGGCATTGACGGAGAACTTCATGTAACTCTCGTTTACATCGGGACCAAGCACGTTGATGCCCATAGCCTTACACTCGTCCATGAGCTTGGTGATTTCGTCGATGCGCGAGAGGTTGCGCGAGAGGTTGGCTGCCATGTACTGAGGAGGGTAGTTGGCCTTGAGGTAGGCGGTCTGATAGGCAACCCATGAATAACAGGTGGCATGGCTCTTGTTGAAGGCATAGGAGGCAAACTTCTCCCAATCGCCCCAGATCTTGTCAAGAATCTTCGGGTCGTGACCATTCTTCTTTCCGCCCTCGATAAACTTGGGCTTCATCTTGTCTACGATGTCCTTCTTCTTCTTACCCATCGCCTTACGCAGAGCGTCAGACTCTCCGCGGGTGAAGTCGGCCAACTGGCGCGAGAGCAACATCACCTGCTCCTGGTATACGGTAATACCATAGGTGTCTTTCAGATACTTCTCCATGCAGTCGATATCGTACTCGATGGGCTTACGACCATGCTTACGAGCGATGAAGTCGGGGATATAGTCCATAGGCCCTGGACGGTAGAGGGCATTCATGGCAATGAGATCCTCAAAGGTCGAGGGCTGCAGCTCGCGCAAGTATTTCTGCATACCGGGCGACTCAAACTGGAAGGTGCCGATGGTCTTGCCCTCGCAGTAGAGTTGGTAAGTCTTGGGATCTTCGATAGAGATGGTGTCAATGTCAACATCAATGCCGAGGCTCTGTTTCACATTGGCCACGGCCTCCTTGATGATGGACAGCGTCTTCAGTCCGAGGAAGTCCATCTTGATGAGTCCGGTATCCTCGATGACACTACCTTCGTATTGTGTCACTAGGAGCTTCTCGCCTGTCTCCTTGTCGTCGGCTGTGCTCACGGGCACCCAGTCGGTGATGTCATCGCGGCAGATGATGGTACCGCAGGCATGTACACCCGTGCCACGCACGTTGCCTTCGAGCATCTTGGCATACTTGATGGTGTCGCGCAGTACGGGGTCGGGCGATGTCTCGGCCTCCTGCAGCTCGGGGATAGCCTCGATGGCATTGACGAGGTTGAGCTTCTTGTCGGGGAGCTTGTCGGGGATGAGTTTGCAGAGGTAGTTGGCGCGGTCGAGCGGCAGCTTCTGTACACGCGCTACATCCTTCAGTGCCATCTTGGTCGCCATGGTGCCGTAGGTGATGATGTGGGCTACCTTCTCGGCGCCATATTTCTCGGTCACCCAACGCAGCACTTCGCCACGGCCATCATCGTCGAAGTCCACATCGATATCGGGGAGTGAGGTACGGTCAGGATTAAGGAAACGCTCGAACAGTAGGTCGTACTTGATGGGGTCGATGCGCGTAATCTCCAAGCAGTAGGCTACGGCCGAGCCTGCTGCCGAGCCACGACCTGGGCCAACGGATACGCCCAATAGGTTGCGGGCTGCCCAAATGAAATCTTGCACGATGAGGAAGTAGCCCGGGAAACCCATCGTCTTCATGATGTGTAACTCGAAGATGAGGCGCTCCTCAATCTCGGGCGTCATCACGGGGTAGTATTTCTTGGCACCGTCCATCGTGAGTTTCTTCAGATAGTCGGCTTCAAGTTTGATACGATAGAGTTTATCGTAACCTCCGAGTTTCTCAATTTTGGCCTCGGCATCGGCTTGGCTCAATACCACATTGCCCTTTTCATCGCGGGTAAATTCATTGAAGAGGTCCTCTTCGGTATACTTGGCACGGTAGCTCTCCTCGGTACCAAACTCCTCAGGAATCTCGAAGTTGGGCATGATGGGAGGGTTGTCGATAGAGTAGAACTCTACCTGGTCGCATATCTTCACCGTATTTGCCAAGGCCTCGGGGATATGGCCGAAGATGTCGTTCATCTCGGCTGTTGTCTTCATCCATTCCTGCTTGGAGTAGAGCATGCGCTGCGGGTCATCAAGGTCCTTGCCCGTAGAGAGGCAGATGAGGCGGTCGTGGGCTTCGGCATGCTCTTCGTTTACGAAGTGTACATCGTTGGTGCACACCAGCTCTACGCCATACTTCTTGCTATACTCAATAATCTTCTCATTGACCTTTACCTGCATCTCGTAGGCCTCGTGATTGGCGCGGGCTACGGTAGCCTTGTGCAGCTGCAACTCGAGGTAATAGTCTTCACCGAAGGTGCTTTTGTACCACTGTATGGCCTCTTCGGCTTCGGCGAGCATGCCGCGTGTAATCATTCTGGGGACTTCGCCACCAAGACATGCTGAACATACGATAAGCCCCTCCTTGTACTTCTCCAACTCGACACGGTCGGTGCGGGGACGATTATAGAAACCCTCGGTCCAGGCCTTTGATACCAATTTGATGAGGTTGTGATATCCCTTTTCGTTCTTAGCCAGGACTACAAGGTGGTAGTTGGCGCTGTCGGGCTTACCCTCTTTGAGGTGTAGACGGCGTGGTGCCACATACATCTCACAACCGATGATAGGCTTGAAGCGTTTTGCTTCCAGCTCCTTTATCTCGGTTTTACATTCGGCCAGTGTCGATTCGGGATTGTCGCACTCTTCTTTGCCCTTTTCTATGGCCTTGATGCGCTTTTTCAGGTCTTTTATTTTACCATTGATGCTGCCATTCTTTTTGTTGACATAGTTGATAAACTCCTTAATGCCCATCATATTACCATGGTCAGTAACTGCGATGCCTCGCATGCCGTCTTCTATGGCTTTGTCTACCAAACTGGGGATACTTGCTTGTCCGTCAAGTATCGAATATTGCGTATGTACGTGTAAATGAACGAAATCTTGCATAAATCCATTTTCTTGTGCTACAAAATTAGCGCAAGGCAAGCGGAAATGCAAATTTATTTGCAGTTCTCCCCAAGTCGTTGGCTTAAGATATACCTATGCTGCCGATGGTAGCGCTGTCGTCTGGCACGGTTGTGGACTATTTCTTCGGATGTATTGAGGAAGGTATATGTAATTCACTCACAAGGTGAGCTGCTAACACGATAAACATGGGCATGAATGGCTGATGGAAGCGTGCTTCTCCATGACCAACAAGAACCAATAAGGCTGTGCTGGAGATTATGGTTGCTGCGGGAATAATGAACCCATAGAAATTCTTCTTTTTGAGCAGATGTATACCTCCGAGTATCCCTAATATCAGCAGAATGTAATAGTATATGAGATTTATAACAGTCAGTATTTGAGTACGTGACCAATGGGGAAAATCTTCTGCAATAACTGACATACTTATCTCTTCGTACATATACTCTCTCTCTTCTTTGTCGGGTAAGAATGCGCAAAAGTTTACATTGTCAGATATATATGTCTTTATCACTTTTGTAGGCATTTGCATGAAGTATTCTCCCACATTGTTGGGTAACCATCTAAGGAAGTGTGAACGCCATACAGAGTCGCGCTGAAGGCAATCATAATTCAAGGATTCATCTATGATGTTGGGGTCATTGTTGGGGAATAGGTAATAATCTGCCTCTCTATCCCTGTCATGGTCCCAAGAGTATTGCATCAACCCCATCCAACCCATGGCACCTTGGGTGAAATATTTTCCCTTAGTTACATAATTGGATACTCCAATGGAACATGTAATCATAAAATATCCTATGAGTAAGAGGAAGAACTGCTTGAACTTTGTTCTCTTATAAATCATGAATAATATGGCTGCTACAATGAAGATTATAGCCATAGGACGAACATAATTTGCCATGGCAAAGCAGATGCCACTCCATAAAAGATGCTCTTTCAGCATCAGCAGTAAAGCTAGTAGCGAGAAGAAAATGAAAGGGACTTCACTGAGCAATGATGTGCCACAACCATAAGTCGAAGGATACAAAACAAAAAGACATAGTGCAAGGTATGCGACTTTGCTGTTAAAGAGTTCTCGTGCAATAGCAAAAGTCAGCCATGCCATTGCGCCCTGCATTAGTGTGTAGAGTACGAGCAAGGGGGTTATCGAATTGAAGAGGTATAATGATAAAGCCACTGCATTGATGGCTCCTACATTCCATAAAAAAGGAATGTCTGTTAGGCTTTGAGGGTAAAAAGTATTGGCATTAACACTTTCTTGTGCTAAGAAGATGTATCCGTTACTATCGGGATAAGGAGTATATCCGTAGATGTATAAGCAGACCAGTTGAACGATAGTGTAGAGGGTGACAATGGTAATAGGGACGATGTCGATTTTTTGTTTTAACAACATATCTTATGAATTTAATATTTGTTCAAATCCTGTAGTGCAATAAGTTGCATGCAAAGGTCGTTAAGTTTTTAGATAAATCCAAATAAACGAATAAGGACTTCCTCTTATATGGAATGATTGTCTTTTTCTATAGGCTTTAGGGTCTAGTTTAGAAAGTATACCTTACTTGTAACTGGATGTTCTCTTTGTGATTGGCATTGATCATGGTGGCTCCTGTACCAATGGCGTCGCGGTCAAAGTAGTGAGTTGAGCCGAACTTAATGGTAGAGGTAAGTCGGGGTGCTTCTTCGTACATGTATTGTAGAAGTAGATAGCTGCGTATGCCTTTCCCATGGAAGGAAGAGTAGTTATAGGCATAGAGGAGTCCGCGCTCATAACCATAAATCCGTGTGGCATAGTCAGTGTGGAACGCAGTAACTCCGCCCGAGATGCGTATGCCATGTTTCTTAAAAGAGGATTCGTAATTGGCTTGAATACTTCCCATATAACCAGCTGATGTAGTTTCGGAAGTCACGAAGCAACCTTCGGCTTGTGTCGTAAAGGAGAGGGTGGGAGTGATTGAACTTTCCCATTGAATCTTTAGCCGATGAGTCCATTCGTTCAGTAATCTTCCATAAAGGAGTTGGTAGCCTTCTTTAATATCTCGTTGTTTTAGCCTATAACGATATCGTAGTGTCAAAAGGTTTGAATTATTACTTGCGTAGTTGATGGCGACCATGCCATCAGTGCCATAGGAGGGAGCTGATACCTGATAGCGGAGAAAAGAAAAATAGTAGGCATCAATATATGTGGTGACTTGTAACTTCCGGAATGGTTGCCATTCGGAACCGAGATATATCCCTTGTTCCCCTCGTAGATCGCTCGAAGCAGAAAAACTTTGACCTTCCAATGCCCAATAGTCATGAGCATAATAACGATGCAAGAGGGTAAAGTAAAGATTATCAATAGCTTTAAATCTTGCCATGTTTAGTGTCGCCATAGCCCCCTTCTTGTCAATAGCTGTTTCGCCTAACAGACTGACTTTGTGGTGGTGCCAAGCGTAGTCGACTGAAGCATTGATGAAAGAGTTTCCTTGTGGAGCATAGCGTTTGTAGGGTTGTGTCGGTAAGGCAAAATTGCGATTGAATGATTGGTATATAGTTGTCATTCCCAGGTGTAAACCATGTGCTGCATATCCGAGATGTGCCCCAAAAAGATTACTTCGTGTATTCCCTTTGCGTGCTCGCTCAAGGAGTGTGCGGTGATAGCCATCGGTTTTGAGGGTACTAATAGCAGCCCCGTCAAGGGTAGCATCGAGTGTTTGGTATGAGGCAAGAGTAGTCAGTTCCCATGATTTCCATGCCAAGGTGCAGGCGATACCAGTGTAATAGTCGCTTTCGCTTGTCCCTCTATGAGTCTTTATGGTATGTTGTATTCGCCCAACTCCCTGAAGTAGCATGCTCTTACCGAGTGCAAAGTCGGAGTTTATCACTAATCCTTGACCGAAATGTAGACGATAGTTGCCGATGACAAGATTTTTCAGTATGCCTCGTTCTCCTATCTGTAGATAACCAGAAATATAATCTGGTAGAGGTTGTTGAGCATTGAATATGGGTTCTCCGGCATCTTTCTCTGTACAGATACCCCACGAAGCCTTATTCCCATAACGATAGTTATAGCGGATATTGTGATATAGGGCGTTTCCTGTGTAGTAGCGTGAAGGCGATGATTCTAATTGGCTTAATGTGCGAGGGGCATACCCTGCTTGTTGATAGAAGGGAATGTCCATGCGTGTGGTCAGTTCGTGGCGCCCCCGGGCGAGCATGCGATGCCACTCCTTGCTCCATGTCTCTTTCTCCTTCGTTGTAGGACCAAAAGTGACAAAATAGGATAGTAGCTGCCTCGTGTAGTAATCGAGCTCGGGGATAAGTATCAGTTCACCAATACTATGCAGTGCTCCATATTTATGAATATAATAGTGAATCCCTTCAATCTGCCAGTCGGTGAGAAAATCTAAAGACTTTAGTTCCATGCTATCAGCACTATTGATATTGATAGGATTGGCATGGTGATAGGCATAGACCTCATAGATGCTCTCGAAGTTTTCTTGGCTACTTTCAGTATATTCGGAGTGGAGTTGCTCTACAAAAGCTTCCCATGAAGGGAACTGTGCGGAGGCGGAGAATATACCGCAAATGAATGCGGAAAGTGTCAATATAATATGTTGCCAGGAGGTGAGATTCATGAGTTTGGTCTTAACAAAGACAAAGGTAATACAAAAATATATCAAGTAAACTTGCATTGTCTTCGATAAATCGATTTTTTGCACTATTTTTGCGAAGAATAAGGATTTTGCACTTCTAATGGGAAACAAACATAGCCGACTCAATGCCATACGTGTAATCGTTGCAGGTGAACGCATAAGTAGTCAGGACGAACTGCTGCGCCGTTTGCTGGCGCTTGGCTATGAGTGTACGCAGGCAACTCTTTCTCGCGACCTCAAGGAACTAGAGGTGACTAAAGAGGTGGTTGCTGGTGGTAATTGTATTTATCTACTTCCCGATAGCCCGCTGCATCCCAATGCCGAGTCTCCATATGGGGTACAGATGAGTGGAGGAGTGGTATCGATAGGCTTCTCTGCTAACATCGCAGTTATGAAGACCCGTTCGGGGTATGCCTGTGGTATTGCCAAGGATATTGACAGATGTCGTGTCGAATCTATATTAGGCACAGTTGCAGGTGATGACACCATACTTATGGTGGTCAAAGAGGGCTATACGAAACATGATGTGCTATTGCAGTTGGAACGCATAATCCCCGAAATTAAAACATGGAATAAACTACTATGATAAAGACTGGAATTATAGAAGGTGCAGGATTTGCAGGTGGCGAACTAATCCGTTTGTTGCTCAATCACCCTGATGTGCAGTTAATGTTTATCACAGGCCGTGGAAATAGTGGCCAGCATATTCACGAGGTGCATCGCGGGCTCTATGGTGAGACTGATCTCGTATTTTCCGAAGAACCAGAATTGGAAAAGATAGATTTGCTCTTTCTCATTACTTCTGCAGAAGAGAGTCGTCAATTTATGAATACTCACGATATCCCAGAGAGACTGAAGATCATAGATTTCTCTCGTGAATATCGCTTGAAGGGTGGAGATGATGAATTTATCTATGGCTTGCCTGAACTTAATCGACGAGCTATCTGCAAGAGCCGTTTCGTGGCTAATCCTGGTAGCTTTGCTACTTGTATCACCTTGGGATTGTTGCCATTGGCCAAGAATCTCATGCTTAATGACGATGTCTATGTACATGCAATCATTGGCAGTACAGGTACGGGACATAAGGCCTCATCGATGACAACTTTTAGTTGGAGAGACAATAATGTAAGTATCTACAAACCCTTTGTGCATCAACATCTACCTGAAATACGCGAGTCGTTGGAGCAGATGCAGAGTAGTTTCAAAGCAAATCTCCATTTTGTTCCCTATCGAGGCAACTTTACACGCGGTATTTTCTGTACTATCATGGTTAAGAACAAGGTGGCAGTAGAGGAACTAACTCAGCTCTATATTGACTACTATGCTAAGGATTCGTTTACGCATGTGACTCCCGATAATATTGATCTAAAACAGGTTGTCAATACCAATAAGTGCCTGATACATCTGGAAAAACATGGTGATATGCTGCTCATCACCTCGTGTATTGACAACTTGCTCAAGGGAGCCAGTGGACAGGCAGTGCACAATATGAATCTGCTTTTTAATCTTGAAGAGACAACGGGTTTGAACTTGAAGGCTACAGCATATTAAACTTGAAAGAAACGATGATACGAGGAAGATTTTTGTCTATAATGGTGTTACTGATGCTTTCTTGTGGCATCAGTATCGCTAAAGCTCCTAAGTATGTGTTTTACTTCATAGGTGACGGTATGGGGCTGAATCAAGTGATGGCGACTCAGTATTATCTTCGTTCATGCAAAGGTGAGCTGGGTATTTCTCCTTTGTGTTTCACCCAATTCCCAAGTATGGGTGTCGCGTCATCGTACTCGGGTAGTAGTGATGTGACAGACTCAGCAGCTGGAGGTACGGCATTGGCTACAGGGCATAAAACCTATAATGGCGCTATAGGGATAACTGCTGAAGGAAATGTTGTGACCAGCATAGCGGAACGAGCACACCAGCATGGCGCCAAGGTGGGTGTAGCAACCAGTGTTACAATCAATCATGCTACTCCCGCATCGTTCTATGCTCATCAGAAGAGTCGTAACGATTATTATGAGATAGGTGTGCAGTTGGCCAAATCGGGATTTGAATTCTTTGCAGGGGGAGACTTCGCTGAGAAGAACAATCCTGATGATCCCTCGGCTCTTCATCTTTATGACCTTACCCGTGACGCAGGATATGCTATTGTGTGTGGCTATGAGGAATGGAAAAACCTTGATGGTAATGATAAGGTGCTACTGATACAAGGAGAGGATATGGTAGAGAATACGCTGCCCTATGCTATTGATGCTCGTAAAGGAGATTTGACCTTGACACAAATAACAACAGCAGCTATCGATCATCTCTATGAGAAGAAACACAAGAAGGGGTTCTTTCTCATGGTCGAAGGGGGAAAGATTGACTATGCCTGTCATGCTAACGATGCAGCAACGGCTCTACATGAGGTTGTAGACTTTGATAATGCTATTGCAGTAGCTTACGAATTCTATAAGAAACACCCTAAAGAGACACTCATCATTGTTACTGCCGATCACGAAACGGGCGGCTTTACGTTGGGCAATGGCTCTTATGCTCTCAATTTTGGAGTATTACAAGCGCAAAAGGTTAGTCAGGCCGGTTTCTCACGCATTGTCAATCTCATGCGCCACGAGAGCAGGGATAGTGTTACTTGGGAACAGATGAAGGAGGCCTTGAAAGAAAACTTTGGATTCTGGGATACCGTATCGTTGAGCGAACGTGATGAGGAGGCTTTGTTCTGCGAGTATGAACGCTCTTTTACAGGAGAGAAGAATATAAAGATGGCTGAGAGTCTTTACTATCGTGACGAACCTATCTCGGCATTGGCCGTGCGCATACTTAATCGCATAGCTATGGTGGCGTGGCCTGTTGGTTCGCATACAGCTGCTTATGTGCCGATATTTGCTATAGGTAATGGGGCCGAGAACTTTTGTGGACAGATGGATAATACAGATATCCCCAAGCGTATTGCTGAAGTGGCAGGATACGAAAAATGAACTGTCATATAGAAGTACGATGGGTGTTTGTATAAAGAATATAGTTCCGGAATATCCGGTAAATGAAAAGACAATTAATTACCCCGATATAGAATTAGTTAAACGTATGAAACTATTATTGTTGGGCAGTGGCGGACGTGAGCATGCCCTGGCTTGGAAGATAAGCCAAAGTCCGAAAATCGAGAAATTGTATATTGCTCCTGGTAATGCGGGTACACGCGAAGTGGGTGAGAACGTATCCCTCTCAGCGACCGACTTTGAAGGCATCAAGGCCTTTGTACTTGCCAATGGTGTCGATATGGTGGTGGTAGGTCCGGAGGACCCGTTGGTGAAAGGCGTATATGATTACTTCCGTGATGATGAGCAATTGAAGAATATACCTGTAATTGGTCCTTCAAAGGAGGGAGCCACACTTGAAGGTAGCAAGGACTTTGCTAAGGCTTTCATGATGCGTCACAATATTCCTACAGCGCGTTATCAGACCTTTACGCAAGAGACCTTGAACGAGGGTATTGCCTTCCTTCGCACACTTGAAGCTCCCTATGTATTGAAGGCTGATGGCCTTTGTGCTGGTAAGGGAGTACTCATCCTTCCCACTCTTGAGGAGGCTGAGAGGGAGTTGCGTGAAATGCTTGGCGGTATGTTTGGCTCTGCGTCGGCAAGCGTAGTCATTGAGGAATTCCTCAGTGGTGTAGAGTGCTCTGTGTTTGTACTTACCGATGGTAAAAACTATAAGCTTCTTCCCGAAGCCAAAGATTACAAGCGTATTGGTGAGGGAGATACAGGCTTAAATACTGGCGGTATGGGTTCGATCTCTCCTGTGCCCTTTGCAGATTCTGCATGGATGCAGAAGGTAGAAGAGCGTATTGTACGTCCTACAGTAGAGGGCTTGGCAGCTGAAGGTATCGATTACAAGGGATTCATCTTCTTTGGTCTTATCAATGTCAAGGGCGAACCGATGGTTATTGAGTATAATGTTCGTATGGGTGATCCTGAGACAGAAAGCGTTATATTACGTCTTAAGAGTGATATCGTGGATCTCTTCGAAGGTGTGGCTAAGGGTAACTTGGGAGAACGTGCCATTGAGTTCGATTCTCGTAGTGCCGTGTGCGTGATGCTTGTTTCGGGTGGCTACCCTGGCGATTATGTCAAGGGTTATCCCATTACAGGCTTCGATAAGGTGGAAGGCAGCTTCCTCTTCCATGCTGGTACTACTGTGAAGGACGGACAGGTAGTGACCAATGGTGGACGTGTTATCGCAGTAAGCTCGTATGGAGATACTCAGCTTGAGGCGTTGGCTACTTCGTTTAAGAATGCTCAGGCACTGCACTTTACTGATATGTATTGTCGCAGTGATATAGGCAAGGATATTCTTTAATGAATAAAATAGCCCATTTTATCGTATATAGTAAGGCGGCACCATACCTTGCCGCCTTGCTGTATATTGTGATGTGGGTGAGTAGGGCAGTACCAACTGGAGGTGTCTGCATTTCGGGATGTTTAGGACTGTTGCTCATGCTCGTCATGGGATATTTGTCGGTTCGGGTAGCACGTGAATACTTGTTTATTGATGGCAAGAATGCATTGCCTGCAACACTCCTCTTTATGGGGTGTGCCATAGAACCTCAAGTAGCCCCTTTGCATGGGAATGGAATGCTTTCCATCTTATTTGCCATAGCGTGTTATGTGTTGCTCCAGACTTATCGTAATCGTAATGCTATGGGAAGTTACTTTCTCGCCTTTGCTCTTGTAGGTGCTTTATGTCTGGGACTTCCTTCGTTGTGGTTCGTGCTTCCTTGGCTTGTGTTGTGTGGGGCTTTCATGGAATCGTTGCATGTGCGCACCTTCTTCGCTGCTCTTTGGGGATTATTATTCCCTTGTTGGATAGTGGTGGGTGTGCTGTTTATGATAGATAGGGTAGACCTCATTGTCTATTATTTTGAACAGGAATTACCATCGATTGCTAAAGTGTCAGAAGTGTTATCTTCTCCTCTGCAATGGGCACAACTGGTGTGGGTGCTTCTTCTTGCCTTGCCAAGTAGTGTAATGATATTGCTCAATCATACGATGAAGCTTCAAGCCAGTGCGGGATTTCGCTTGCTGATTGCCTCTCTCGTACTTCTGCTCATCGCCATAGGGCTATTCCCCTCGTGCTATTCGGCTTTATCCCCCTGTGTATTGTTGTGCACCTCTCTTGTCGGGGCTACTCTATTTGCAGGTAACACTAATCGTGCAAGAAACATATATCTCTTTGTCTTGTTAATACTTTGGCTTTTCCTTCTTGGGTGGCAAACATGGAGCAATTACCAGATATATTGATTGGTTATGGGCATTGGGGAATGTTTCTTTCCGCTTTCTTGGCTGGTAGTATACTCCCATTTAGTAGCGAAACGGTCATGGTAGCTCTTCTTGCTATGGGGGTCAATCCATGGATGCTGCTTCTTAGCGCATCGGTCGGTAATACTTTAGGTGGAGTTACCTGCTATTGTATTGGACGCATTGCTTCGCCCGAATGGGTGCAATGCTTCTTTCACGTCAAGGATAATCATATGCAACGTGCTCGTGCATTGGTCACCCGTTGGGGGGCCTGGATGGGCCTTTTCTGTTGGGTCCCTATACTTGGCGATGCTATTCTTGTAACATTAGGTATTATGCGTTCTAAACCGATTCCTACAAATCTGACAATGGTTATAGGACGGACACTACGCTACGCTATTGTGTTGTTCTCGGCTCTTGGTGTGGCAAAGCTTCTTTAATAAGTTCTCTCTCAAAAACAGGTCTTCTTTTGCCTAAAAAACACCGATGAAATCGGCGTTTTTAGGAGTTAGAAGTCTCTTTCGTAACAAAGGGGTTTTAACCTGTCAACTTCTTTTAGTGTACTGTTGTGGGCTTAAAGTCCTAAGGGTTTTGGACTCGAGTTTGGATGGTGTTGGATTGTAGTCCAAAGGTCTTTGGATAGATAGAATTCAAGCTACACCTCGGAAAAGTATAAATAAATTTGGCTTTTAGCTTACTTTGCATTAACTTCGCCCTCTAATTATATTAGAGAAGTTCTGATGGCACTAGTAAAATCTGTCCGTGGCTTCGTGCCCCGAGTCGGTGAAAATTGTTTTCTTGCCGATAATGCTACTATCATTGGTGATGTGGTGATGGGGCGCGACTGCAGTATCTGGTTCAATGCCGTACTGCGTGGCGATGTTAATAGTATACGCATTGGCAATGGAGTGAACATACAGGATGGCAGTGTGCTGCATACACTATATCAGAAATCAACTATTGAGATTGGGGATAATGTATCGGTGGGGCACAATGTTACGATACATGGTGCTATCGTGAAGGATAATGCTCTCATTGGGATGGGCTCTACATTGCTCGATCATGTGGTCGTGGGAGAGGGGGCTATCGTGGCGGCAGGAGCAGTCGTAACATCGGGTACTATTATCGAACCTGGAACATTGTGGGCGGGTGTGCCGGCAAAGTTTGTCAAAAAGGTTGATCCCGAGCAAAGCCGTGAACTGAATCAACGTATAGCGCATCAATACTTAATGTATGCCTCATGGTATAAGGAGGAGGATTGTCAGACGGTTGATATATAATATATTGGGGAAGAGAATATGATGGGTAAGGTGAAAGTAGTACTGCTGACTATGGCGCTAAAGGCGATTGCTATTTGGCCGTATTGGGTGCTCCATGCACTTAGTAGTGTGCTATATCCCATCGTGTACTATGTGGCGAGATATAGACGGAAGGTAACCCGTGAGAACTTACAAAAAGCGTTCCCCGAGTTGTCGGTGGGGAAGGTTGTGGAGATAGAAAAGGCTTTCTATCGTCACTTCTGCGACTATGTGTTAGAGACTGTGAAGTTGTTGCATATTTCCGATGAAAAGATGCGTCGGCATATGAGGTTTGTCAATCCTGAGTTGATGGAGCAGCTTCGTCAAGATGGACGCCCCATATTCCTTTACTTAGGACATCAAGGCAATTGGGAGTATGTTATTTCTATCACATTATGGATACATTCAGATCTTGAGGCTGTACAGATATATCACCCGCTTCACGACAAGGCGATGGACAAAGTTATGTACCAATTGCGCAGTAGGTTCCAATCGGTAGGTGTACCTCAGAAACAGACATTGCGTGCTGTGCTCGCGATGATACGTGAGGGAAAGCAACCATTGTTGGGGCTCATTGCCGATCAGCGTCCGCCTCTCAACCCTGAGCCCGAGTGGATGACGTTTCTCAACCAGGAAACGCCAATTATCACTGGAGGTGAGGAGATGGGACGTAAACTCAATGCACACTTTGTGTACGGAAGTATGCGTTGCGTGCGTCGTGGATATTATGAACTGACATTCCACCCAATAGAACCTGTAGATGGGGAGGATTATGGGTATAGTAAGCAATACATGCGTATGCTTGAAAAGGATATTATCGCTCAGCCCCACATGTGGCTGTGGACACATAAGAGATGGAGTATGAAACGAAACAAATAAAAGTACAAGATAATGGAATACAATTTTAGAGAAATCGAAAAGAAATGGCAGCAGCGATGGGTGGAGAATAAGACCTATCGCGTGACTGAAGATCCCGCAAAGAAGAAGTTTTATGTGCTTAATATGTTCCCTTACCCTTCGGGTGCAGGGCTTCATGTTGGACATCCTCTGGGTTATATAGCTTCGGATATCTATGCTCGTTATAAACGTTCGCAGGGTTTCAATGTGCTCAATCCTATGGGCTATGATGCCTATGGATTGCCTGCTGAACAGTATGCAATACAGACAGGACAGCATCCTGCCATCACTACCGTACAGAATATTGCACGCTATCGTGAGCAGTTGGATAAAATTGGTTTCAGTTTTGATTGGGACCGTGAAATCCGCACCTGTGACTCTGAGTATTATCAGTGGACACAATGGGCATTCATCAAGATGTTTAGCTCATACTATGATAATGTCAAGGGCAAGGCTATGCCTATAGAGGATTTGGTGGCACATTTCGAGCTGAATGGTTCGAATGGTATCGATGCAGCACAGTCTGAGGCACTCACCTTTACGGCTTCAGAGTGGAAGGCTATGAGCGAAAAGGAACAACAGGAAGTGTTGATGAACTATCGTATTGCCTACCTTGGAGAAACGATGGTGAACTGGTGTCCCAAGCTGGGTACAGTGCTTGCCAACGATGAGGTAGTGGATGGTGTCTCTGAGCGCGGTGGCTACCCCGTGGTGCAGAAGAAGATGCGTCAGTGGTGCTTACGTGTGTCGGCCTATGCTGGTCGCCTGCTCGATGGATTGGACAAGATTGACTGGACCGACTCACTCAAGGAGACCCAGCGCAATTGGATCGGTCGCAGCGAGGGTGCCGAGCTTACTTTCAAGGTGAAGGATAGTGATGTGGAGTTTGTTATCTTCACCACTCGTGCCGATACGGTGTTTGGAGTAACCTTTATGGTGCTTGCCCCCGAGAGCGAACTGGTGGCAACCCTTACTACCCCCGAACAGAAGGAGGCTGTAGAGGCTTACCTCGATGCCACCAAGAAGCGCACCGAGCGTGAGCGCATCGCTGACCGTCGTGTGACTGGTGTGTGGAGCGGCTCGTATGCCATCAACCCCTTGACTGGCGAGAGCATCCCTGTATGGATCTCAGACTATGTACTCGCAGGCTATGGTACGGGTGCGATTATGGCTGTGCCCGCTCATGATAGCCGCGACTATGCCTTTGCCAAGCATTTCGGTCTCGAGATTCGCCCCCTCATCGAGGGTGCCGACGTATCTGAGGAGAGCTTCGATGCTAAGGAGGGTATCATGATGAACTCACCACGCCCCGGGCAGACAGGAGAGTGCGACCTCGTACTCAATGGTTTGGATGTGAAGGAGGCTATTGCACGCACAAAAGAATATATCAAGGAGAAGGGGCTTGGCCGCGTAAAGGTGAACTACCGCTTGCGCGACGCTATCTTCAGCCGCCAGCGCTATTGGGGCGAGCCATTCCCCGTATACTATAAGGAGGGTATGCCTTACATGGTGCCCGAATCTTGCTTACCTATCGAGTTGCCTGAGGTAGCCAAGTTCCTCCCCACAGAGAGCGGCGAGCCCCCATTGGGTCACGCTACCGTATGGGCTTGGGACACTGTAAATAATTGCGTAGCGGAGAACGATAAGATTGACAACGTCACCATCTTCCCCCTCGAGCTGAACACCATGCCGGGCTTTGCCGGTTCATCTGCCTACTACCTCCGCTATATGGACCCCCGCAACCACGAGGCGCTCGTGGATGATAAGGTGGGTGAGTATTGGCAGAACGTAGACCTCTATGTCGGTGGTAGCGAGCACGCCACAGGCCACCTCATCTACTCACGCTTCTGGAACAAGTTCCTCTTCGACCTCGGCTACAGCAAGAAAGACGAACCCTTCCAAAAACTCGTGAACCAGGGTATGATTCAGGGACGCAGTAACTTTGTATACCGCATCAAGGATACCAATACCTTCGTGTCGCTGAACCTGAAGAAGGACTACGACGTGACTCCCCTCCATGTGGATGTAAACATCGTGACCAACGACGTGCTCGACCTTGAGGCCTTCAAGGCTTGGCGTCCCGAGTATGCCGATGCTGAGTTCATCCTCGAAGATGGCAAGTATATCTGCGGCTGGGCAGTGGAGAAGATGTCAAAGTCGATGTTCAACGTCGTGAACCCCGACATGATTGTCGAGAAGTATGGTGCCGACACCTTGCGTATGTACGAGATGTTCCTTGGCCCCGTAGAGCAGTCGAAGCCTTGGGATACCAACGGTATCGATGGCTGTCATCGTTTCCTTAAGAAGTTCTGGAGTCTCTTCTATGGTCGCGGTGAAGAACTTCTTGTGACGGATGAGGCTGCTACCAAGGAGGAGCTGAAGTCACTGCACAAGTTGCTCAAGAAGGTGACTGGCGACATCGAGAACTTCTCATACAACACCTCTATCAGCGCCTTCATGATCTGCGTGAACGAACTCTCATCGCTCAAGTGCACCAAGCGCGAGGTGCTGATGCCTCTCGTAGTAGCCTTGGCACCCTTTGCACCTCATGTGTGCGAAGAACTGTTCGAGCAGCTCGGTGGCACAGGCTCCGTGTGCGATGCCCAATGGCCCGCATACAATGAGGAGTACCTCAAGGAGGATAGCGTAGTGTACTCTATCTCGTTCAACGGAAAGACCCGCTTCACCATGGAGCTGGCTGCCGACTTGGATAACGCTGCGATTCAAGAGACTGTGCTCGCCAATGAGAATGCACAGAAGTATATCGATGGCAAGACAATCCGCAAGGTCATCGTCGTGCCGAAGAAGATAGTGAATATTGTGATTAGTTAAGAATTAATAGTGAAAAGTAGAGAGAACTGTAGATGGCTCCTCTACTTATCACTTTCACATTTTACTCTTATAACCATGCAAACTTTTTTGTTAGACAACAAGCACAAACTATTACGTGAGGTAAAGGATTATTTTGCCATAGCTTTCGGGTTGTTTATCTATTCTTTGGGTTGGAGTTGCTTTATGCTCCCGTATCAAATTACTATGGGAGGTGTTACGGGTATAGCAGCTATCGTCTTTTATGCTACTGGTATAGACATGCAGCTGGTGTACCTTAGTATTAATGCCGTGTTACTACTTTTTGCTCTTCGTCTTCTTGGATGGAGGTTCTGCCTTAAGACAATTTATGCCGTAGGCATGCTTACCGTAATGCTTGATGTTACTCAAACATGGTTTATGGATGAGAATGGACAGTTTATGCAGCTTCTTGGTCCAGGTCAGGATTTTATGGCGTGTGTGCTTGGTGCAGTAGCAGCTGGAATCGGAGTTGGTCTTGCCTTTACCCATAATGGAAGTACGGGTGGTATGGATATTGTCAATGCCATCATTAACAAGTTTCGCAATATCAGCTTTGGACGTGCTACGATGATTTCAGATATTATAATCATCAGTAGTTGCTATTTTGTGTTCAATGACTGGCGTCGTGTGATGTTTGGCTTTGTTGCACTCGTCATTATGAGTGTTACCCTCGACTACTACATCAATAGTACCCGTGGCTCGGTGCAGTTCCTTATTTTCTCTAATAAGTACGAGGAAATAGCTGACTACATCAACTCTAAATTGCGCCGTGGTGTTACTGTGCTTGATGGAACGGGTTGGTATAGTAAAACACCGCGTAAGGTTCTAGTTGTATTGGCCAAGCGACAAGATGCAGTGAATATCTTCCGTGTTATCCATGATATCGACCCCAATGCCTTTGTCTCGCAGAGTAATGTAACGGGAGTGTATGGAGAAGGATTCGACAAAATTAAGGTAAAGTAATGAGCATGAGACAGAAACTCGTCTTTGCAACCAATAATGCTCATAAACTTGAGGAGGTCGCAGCAATATTAGGAAGTAGCTACGAGGTGTTAAGCTTGCATGAAATTGGATGCAATGCTGATATCCCAGAAACGTCAGATACGTTTGCGGGTAATGCTATACAAAAGGCTCGATATGTTAAGGAGCATTTTGGCTACGACTGTTTTGCTGATGATAGTGGATTGGAGGTTGATGCACTCGATGGAGCACCAGGTGTATATAGCGCACGTTATAGTGGTGGTGGTTCTGAGGCTAACATGGACAAACTTTTGCTAAACTTGGCGGGAGAAAATAATCGAGCAGCACAATTTCGCACGGTTATAGCTTTGTTAGTAGGTGACGATATTCTGCTATTCGAAGGTGTCGTTCGTGGTGTCATTATAGAAGAGCGCAGGGGAGAAGGCGGATTCGGCTACGATCCAATCTTTATGCCCGAAGGCTATAACCATACCTTTGCTGAATTGGGTAATGATATAAAAAATCGTATCAGTCATCGTGCCAAGGCTGTAGAACTATTGGCTCAATACTTAAACAAAGGAAGTTGATTCTTATGAAAAGAAGATTTGTCATATTGGTGTCATTGATATTCTTGCAGAGCTATTTGTTCTCCGCATTGGCATCACCTGGTTCGTGGCGCTCACATTTCGCTTATCACAATGCGACACAATGTGTGGCATTACATGGGAAGGTGTATGTCGTAAGTGATGCTTCGCTCTACTCTTATACCATAAAAGATGGCTTGGTGGAGTGTTACGATAAATCAAATATTCTTAGTGATTGTAGTATAAAAAAAATTGGCGCATGCGAGAAAACCAATACATTGATAGTGATTTATGAGAATGCAAATATTGACCTTATACGGCCCAATGGAGGTGTTGTAAATATAACTGATTATCTGCACGAGACTTCTTTAGATCCGTCGGTTAATGATTTGCGCATCATTAATGGCAAGGCTTATCTGTCAACCAACTTTGGAGTTACCGTCCTTGATGTCGAACGGGAGGAGTTTGATGAAACCTATATGTTTGACAAAGTTGTGTATAGTTGCGTGGAGCTGGAAGGATTTATCTATGCCGCTACAGGAGAGGGACTATATGTAGGCGATCAGAATGAGAACCTGCTTGATATAACCAATTGGAGGTTGTTGAATAGTGATGTGTATGTTCAATTGGAGGTATTCGAGGGGCAATTGATGGCCCTAAAGTCTAAAGAATCAGTTTATAGTATCAACTTTACCGATGGTACCCCTACAGTCTTTCGACAAGGAGCAATCAATTATATGCATAAGGTTGATTCTAAGTTTGTTATGGGGAATAAAACCTATGTGTACCTATATAGTACTTTGACTAATTTTAGTCAACTGACTTTTGACGGAACAGTTAACAGTTTTACTGCGGATGGTGATGCCTATTGGACGAGTAATGGCGCAAAGGGTTTGAATGGCTATCAGTACAATAAGGCAAATAAAGGTGTTGTGAAGACGATTACAGGAATAGCTCCTAATGGTCCTATACGCAACTTTTGTCATTATATGAGTGTCGTAGATGAAGGACGCCTGCTTGTGGCAGGAGGAAATCTTAACTATTTTGACAATTCATCACAACATCGAACAGGTACACTTATGATGTTCGAAGATGGGGAATGGAGGTCGTTTGAGGAGTCTATGTCTGGACGTATCGCAGGAAATTATAGAAACCTAACCAGCATAGTTCAAGATCCAAAGGATCCTAACCATCATTATGCTTCATCATTTGGGCAGGGAATTTTTGAATTTCGTGACATGAAGTTTGTGCGGCAATATATGCATAAAGAGAAAAGTGGACTAAAAGATGTGGTTGCTTCTCCCCTGGAGTCAGCTGTACCTTCAAGCTACACATATACGCGTATAAGTAGATTGAAATATGATAAGCAAGGTAATTTGTGGATTTCCAATGCTGATGGAGGTGCAAATGTGTCATCTCCCCTTAAAATAATGAAGCCTGATGGTAAATTTGTAAATCTTTATTATGAGGAGTTGGAGAAATTGAATACTCTGACTGAGGTGGTCATTAGTGATAATGGATGGGTTTGGGCTTTGAGTATGCGCGCGCCTTCCCTACTATTTTGCATAGATACAAATGGTACGCTTGAAAACACGGCAGATGATCGTGTTAAAAGATTTAGTGAGAAATTTGTGGACCAGGATGGAGGTTCGGTAGAGGTGTTTTCAATCAATGATATAGCTGAGGACCTTAACGGAGATATTTGGTTGGTGACAGACAAGGGACCTTATGTGCTCTATAATACTGAAAAGGTTTTTGAGGATAATTATCACTTTTCTAAAGTTAAGGTACCTCGAAATGATGGAACAAACTATGCAGATTATTTACTCGACGGTGCAAGTACGACTTGTATAGAAGTTGATGCGGCTAATCGCAAATGGATAGGTACACTCAATAATGGCCTATATCTTGTTAGTGCAGATGGGTTGGAGACTCTTCATCACTTTACGTCCGAAAATAGTCCTCTTCCCTCTAATGCAATTGAGAGTATTGCCTTGAATCACTTGACGGGTGAACTTTATATTGGAACAGGAAGAGGTATAGTTTCTTACTCAAGTGACGCCACGCAGGGTGTAGAAGAGTATGATGACGAGAAGGCATATGCTTATCCTAATCCTGTCGCATCTTATTATGATGGACTTATCACTATCGTGGGACTTAAGTCTAATAGCCATGTCAAAATAGTCAACACGGCTGGTCATCTTATAATAGAAGGCTCTTCGCTTGGTGGCGCTTTTACTTGGGATGGGCGTACCCCACAGGGGCAGCGCGTCTCAACAGGTGTTTACTATGTCATGGGTTGCGACGAAGAGGGACGCGAGGGTGTCGTGACCAAGGTACTCTTCGTTAAGTAACAGACAAGAGATAATAGACATCATCCAATCGTAGGGCTAACCTCGATTGTGCTCATCGTCACTCCGTGCTTCTTTAATGTGGTGCGGAGTGATGTCTTTAGCGCCTCCACTTCGCCCAGCGTAGTCCATGAGGTAGTCAGATGCACCTCGGTGGCATGGTGTATATTATCTAAACTCCACACGCGCAATGCCGTCACCTCGGCCACGCCATCCAAGGTCTCCACCTCGGTTTTCAAGGCCTTGTAGTTCACAGTGGAGGGAACTCCCTCGAGCACGATGCGGAAGGCCACGATGAGGTTGTGCACCACATTATATAATATATAGAGCGAGATGCACACCGAGAGGATGGGGTCGAGTAGGGGAATGTCGACCACCAGCATGACAAAGCTGCCAAGCAGTACGGCTACCCACCCGAGGCAGTCGCCTAAGAGGTGCAGCGACACCATGCGCTGGTTCACACTTGCGCCCTTCCAAGTGCGCCACACGGCCAATCCCTTGAACAGGATGGCCAACAGGGCAAACCACAACATACCCTCGGCATCGACAACTTCAGGGTGCTTCAGACGGCCAATGCTCTCGTACAACACCACCGACGAACCACCGAGCAAGATAAAGGCATTGACAAATGCCCCCAACAGTGTGAAGCGGCGGTATCCGAAGGTGAAGCGGTTCGTGGGCTTATGACCCGCGATGCGCTCAAACACCCATGCCAAGGCGATAGACACCGTGCAGCCGAGGTCGTGGATAGAGTCCGAGATGATGGCCATGCTATTGGTGAGCCAGCCCCCGATGAGTGAGATGATGGTGAAGGTAAGGTTAATGAAGAAGGCCGAGAGGATATTTCGCCCTGTGCCATTGCCATGCAAATGTATGTGATTATGTGCCATAATGCCTGCTTTTCTATTGAAATCTCGTTAATAAACACGCAAAAGTACAAATTTATGCAGAGTTTCGCAAAAATAAGTGTACCTTTAGCCTGCTGCGCAGCCTTTAGGTACTCCCAATCGCTGAGAAATACCAAAGTAAACTCTAATATTATTGAATCTCTGCCTCGCTCAATAAAGATAATGCGAGCAATCTCTTTATATTCACTCGTTGAGTTTTGTATTTCGCTCGCTTATTTGTACCTTTGCCCCCTAGTTAGAATGTATAGTAAAGAATAAAACCATATGAAGATAGCACTTATAGGTTACGGTAAGATGGGCAAGATGATTGAGCAGATTGCCCTTCAGCGCGGACACGAGATTGTCTGCATCATTGATATTGACAATCAAGACGACTTCACATCCGAGGCCTTCTGCTCGGCCGATGTGGCCATCGAGTTCACCAACCCCATGGTGGCCTACAATAACTATATGAAGGCCTTCGCTGCAGGTGTGAAGGTCGTATCGGGCAGCACAGGCTGGCTCGAAGAGCATGGCGACGAGGTGCGCAGCCTCTGCGCCGAGGGTGGCAAGACCCTCTTCTGGTCGTCCAACTTCAGCCTTGGCGTGGCCGTCTTCTCGGCTGTAAACAAATACTTGGCTAAGTTGATGAATCGTTTTGATGAGTACGACGTAACGATGAACGAGACTCACCACATCCACAAGCTCGACGCCCCCAGTGGCACAGCCATCACTCTTGCTGAGGGCATCCTCGAGAACCTTGACCGTAAGGTACGCTGGGTACCCGGCACACTGCTCGCTGCCGATGGCACGCTGAGTGGCACCACCGAGTGCGCAGCCGATGAACTCCCCGTGAGCTCCATCCGCGAAGGCGAGGTACCAGGCATACACAGCATTCGCTACGACTCCGAGGCCGACAGCATCACCATCACCCACGACGCCAAGAGCCGCCGCGGCTTCGCCCTCGGTGCCGTGCTCGCAGCCGAATACACCGCCGAGCATCAAGGCCTGCTAGGCATGAGCGACTTGTTCGACTTCTGATTAGTCGCTTTATGTGAGGTGTTGACTAAAAAAGACGTGACGCCACTCGCGTAAAATACTGAAGTCGTGACAGATGTGGTTGTCTTGTCCTAGAAAAAGTTGACACAAAAAAGTCAACAAATGAATAATAAATCAGAAAAAGAAGTTCAAAGGCATCGTCCTTGTAAGGCACTTCGCCTTCAGTATCATGATGAAGCTATCCGTCTTTACTATGAAGAAC
>JAZKZX010000038.1:0-42010 GCA_045612925.1 Bacteroidaceae bacterium | reverse complement strand
ACCACCTCATCGGCACTCAATGGTATGTCGATGGGACTTGCCACCACATTCGTGCTCATCTGCTCGAATATCGTTATTGCTCTGCTTAAGAAATTTATACCTGATATGGTGCGTATACCTGCATATATCGTAGTTATCGCCTCGTTTGTGACCTTGCTACAGATGCTCATGCAGGCATACCTTCCCTCACTCTACGCCAGTCTCGGTCTGTTTATCCCTCTTATCGTGGTAAACTGTATCATCCTCGGTCGTGCCGAAGCCTTTGCGGCCAAGAACACTGCCTTGCCCTCACTCTTCGATGGCTTGGGCATGGGACTTGGTTTTACGTGGGCGCTCACCCTGCTCGGCGCTGTGCGCGAACTCTTGGGTACAGGTGCCGTGTTTGGCTTCACCCTGCTGCCCTCGGCTACCAACATGCTCGTCTTCGTGCTTGCACCCGGAGCCTTCATCGTATTGGGATACTTGATTGCGATAGTGAATAAAATAAAGAAGTAAGACTATGGAATATATATTGATTTTCATCTCAGCGATATTTGTCAATAATATCGTATTGTCGCAATTCTTGGGCATCTGTCCCTTTCTCGGTGTGTCAAAGAAGGTAGAGACCGCCAAGGGTATGGGCTTGGCAGTAACTTTCGTGTTGGTAATCGCCACCATCGTTACCTACCTCTTGCAGGTATGGGTACTCAATCCCTTCAATCTGCAATACTTGCAGACAATCGTCTTTATCCTTGTCATTGCAGCCCTTGTGCAGATGGTAGAGATCGTGCTCAAGAAGCTCTCTCCCGCGCTCTATCAAGCGTTGGGTGTATTCCTCCCGCTCATCACCACCAACTGCTGCATCCTCGGTGTAGCTATACTCGTTGCCAATGGCACCTACAACAGTCAAGGATTGGAAGCTAATCTCCTTACTGGTGTAATCTTTGCCTTGGCTACAGCCCTTGGCTTTGCCCTGTCGCTCATCGTCTTTGCAGGTTTGCGCGAGCAGTTGAGCCTTGTGCGCGTACCCAAAGGGGTAGAGGGTATGTCTATAGCACTTGTTACCGCTGGCCTCTTGGCACTTGCCTTCATGGGATTTAGTGGTATCGACAAAGGCATCGCCTTGTTCTTCAGTTGAGCAAAACGGAGCCTTTCAATAGAATTATCAGACAAAGGCTTTTTTCAAAACGAAAGGCTCTGGCAGATTTGCCGGAGCCTTTCGTTTTCGCTGATCATTAAGTATTCCTGACTAATCAGTAATTTATCATCATCTATCGCAGTCATTACTGCAGAGAAGTAGTTGGTATAAAATTTTTTATCGTTAGCACGAGCACAATAGTAGTAAGCAATGTGATGCCAGAGTCGAGAGTGCCGAGTAAACGATTTTTATTTTTACCTTGGCAAGGAATAAAGCTAACTAAAAGAACTCTGTCGTCAAAAACGATATTAGATCTAAGCAATTACATTTTTGCCGCTTGGCATGTTTTTTGCCGTGTATTATTGTACATGATTGGTGGTATAGTATACTGATTATTAATCATTCATATCATATAGTGAAGTCATTTATAAAAAACTGCCAACCCTCCAAAATGTAATTGTATAGATCCGTGCCAGGCCAAAAATAAACTTTTATTACTCCACCGAAAAGCCTATAGGGATTAGAGAAAAAGCCTATAGGGATTGGCAAAAAAGGGTAGAGGGATTACAAAAAATCCCTATAGGCTTTTTTTACGTTCATGCATGTACTAAATCTGATGCATTCATGTACTAAGTGGGGTATATGCATACGATATCTTCCGTTTGTGAACCTCGTGTGCATTATGTTATGTGCTGTACAATATTTATATAAAATATGTACATTATTCGGCCACACAACATTGTATTATTGTACAAAATCGACGTGTACATGACTCTGCTTTACCTTTATTCTATGATGTTTAGACATTAACAATTTTTAAAATTCGTGATTTAGTTGTACCTTTGTGATAATTATTGAATGTTTAGTAATGAATTCTCCGTATAAGTATGTCTTGTGTCTCCTTGTGGGATGCTTGTTTTTCGTTGGATGTATTTCTGAAGATCTTAATCTTCCGCTATATAGAATTAAGTCGGTTACAACTAATGGTGCTACTGATATATCCTTTGAGGTGGCGACATTGAGTGGTACGGTTAGTTATGCTGATATGGATTCTGTATCTTGTGGTATAATTTATGGAATGTCTCCTTCCTTGACAGATGAAACGAGCAAGATGGTCGCCAATACTCCATGGAATGATTACCATTTAATAAATACCACAGGCGAGGTGGAATTTCTTTACTACATAAAACTGCATGACCTCGTTCCCAATACGACTTATTATTATAGGGCTTATGCATTAAATGATCTATATACTTATGGCGAGGTGCGGTCGTTCACAACTCCAAAGAAGATGCCTAATGTTCTTATCAATGGCTATGAAGCTATAGATTTGGGATTATCTGTCAAATGGGCCACATGCAATGTGGGTGCCACCTCTCCCGAAATGTCTGGCGACTATTTCGCTTGGGGCGAGACGGAGACAAAGTCAAGCTATACTGAAAGTAATTGCGTCACCTACGGTTTGTCTAGTTCAGAGTTGATAGCTCGCGGAATCATTGATGCTAATGGCTACTTGAAGGCATCCTACGATGCTGCTACGGTGAACTGGGGTAAAAATTGGAGTATGCCCACTGAGGCTGAGCAAGACGAACTTCGTATGGAATGTGATTGGGAGTGGACTACGATGAATGGGGTTAATGGCTATAAGGTAAAGAGTCGCACTAACGGCAACTATATTTTCCTTCCTGCCGCTGGCTATCGCGACTATACGTCGCTCTACGATGCGGGCTCCTACGGATACTATTGGTCTGCTACGTCCTACAGCTATAGCGGCTACGCGTGCTACCTTTACTTCGGTTCGGGCAATTACGACTGGTACTACGGCTATCGTTACTACGGCCGAGCGGTACGCCCCGTCTCAGATAAATAAAAGCGACCTTGTGTCGCGCATTCGATGATTAGCTGATTTGATTATTGATATAGAATTAGATTGTTTGTGAATGGTGAATATGTATACAAAAAATAAAGAAATGATATATACGCTGCGCAGGGTGCTGCTCATGCTATGTGTGTTTGTGACTACGACGCTCTCGGCACAGAATATCAGTGTAGCTTCATTTAAGATGCTGCCCAATGACCTTACGGCCAATACGCATGGCACCATGGAGAAGGACTTCAATGGTGAGGTGGCGGCACTCATCAAGGTGGTGACTACCGAGCAGGGATTTGTGTTTGATGGTGGTATGGTAGGCATAGTAAAGACAATGCAGAGAGTAGGTGAGGTGTGGGTGTATGTCCCTCGTGGCATCAAGAAGATTACTATATTGCATCAACAACTCGGCGTGCTACGCGACTATAATATTCCTATCCCTATCGAAAAAGCTCGAACCTATGAAATGGTGCTGACAACGGGAAAGGTGGAGACCATGGTGACGCAGGCCGTGACCAATCAGTATGTAGTGTTTAATGTGACACCTACCGATGCTGTCGTGGAGCTGGAAGGGGAGCCTTTGAGCGTAGACGAGGAGGGACGTGCCAAGAAAAAACTTCCCTTTGGTACATATAGCTACCGCGTGTCGCACGCCAACTACTATACGAGTGCCGGCAAGGTAGCTGTGACAGCACAGGAAAGGGCTGAGGTGAATGTGAGCCTTCGCCCTAAATTCGGATGGATAAGACTGACGGGAGCGAACGAATATCATGGTGCATCAATATATATAGATAATGTGCGCATGGGACAACTGCCCTTGACAAGCAAAGGAATGGAGAGTGGTACACACCAGGTGAGGGTAGTGAAGAGCATGTATAAACCCTATGAGGGTGAGGTGATGGTGGTAGAGGGTGAAACCACGGAGTTGGATGTGCAATTAATCCCTAACTTTGCTACGGTGACTCTCGTGGCAAAAGATGATTGCGAAATATGGGTCGATGGAGAGAAAGTCGGAGAAGGGCAGTGGATAGGACCTTTGGAGATGGGAGAGTATGAAGTGGAGATTAAGAAGGAGTCGCACAGGGCAATGCGTGAAATAGTGAAGGTTGAGAGCTTGAATGCACGCACTATACGACTGAAATCTCCTACACCAATCTATGCATCACTGGATATCTCCTCTACACCATCGGCCACTGCGTATATTGATGGTACAAGAGTGGGAGAGACTCCGCTCATCAAAAGCGAAGTGTTGATAGGCACTCACCGTGTGACGCTCGAAAAGAGTGGATATAAGACCGTAGAAAAGACAGTGGTAGTAAAGGAGAATATCGAGAACATCGTTGATGAAAGACTCTACAAGGAACAAAGTGCTGTGGTAGCTCAACAACAACAGCCGTCCAAACAACCTGTATCAGACATTACTAAAAAGGGCGAGAATTGGTTAGTGGGGGTAGATGCTGGATACTCCGTCTATGGACTCAACTATGGTGGTGAGATAGGATTAAATATAAATGGTCTATTGTTTACTGCTGGGGTAAAGAGCCATATTATGGGAAGCTATGAATATAGGCATAGCATGAAGATGGATGTTCATGACGGTACGGTGAGCCTGCTGCGCTTCTCTGCCAAGGTCGGGTATACATTGGGTAATAATTGGCAAGCAACACCCCAAGTTGGAGTAGTCTTCGGGCCTTCTCATTTCATGGGACGAGATTATGTAACGGGGGAGATAAAGCCTTACGAGGACTATTATAATCATGGGTATATAGGTTATGTTTTGCTCCATGGAACTTATCAATATCAAGAGTTGAACAATAAGATTATACAGTTTGCCCAAACGCGTTGTGCTGTTAGTGTGGGTGCTCGATTGGGATATACGGCAGACTTCGGATTGGGGATTTATGTAACTCCTGAATATATCATTGGTGAGGGAGGGGTGATAAATGCAGGTATCTCTATGAGTTTCTAAAAAGTACCGCTCATATCTTTTGGGGATAAGGGACATCATGTGCATTGATTGTGGAAAAGATGTGGAAAACTTCATGCGACATTTTTTTTACAAACGAGACCTTTTGCGTACTTTTGCGTCGCAAATGAGAAGATAACCTATGGCAACATCTACAACACGACCCCGAAAGACTACTGCTACACGCACCGTGAAGCAGACCGACGACTACGGACACCTACAGCCGCAAGCTCCAGAGCTCGAAGCGGCAGTGCTGGGTGCACTCATGATAGAGAAGGATGCATATCCGCTCATCAGTGAGATACTGAAACCAGAATCGTTCTACGAGCATCGTCACCAACTGCTCTATAAAGCCATACAAACATTGGCCATACAGCAAAATCCTATCGATATCCTTACCGTGGCACAGCAACTGCGCACAACGGGCGAACTGGATGAGGTGGGGGGACCTGTCTATATCTCGCAACTGGCGGGTAGGGTCAACTCATCGGCACATATAGAGTATCATGCTCGCATCATTGCACAGAAGTACCTTGCTCGCGAACTGATAACCTTTACCAGCGGCATACAGACTAAGGCGTTCGATGAGACACAGGATGTGGAGGACCTGATGCAGGAGGCAGAGGGACAACTCTTCGCTATCTCACAGCAAAACCTGAAGAAGGATTATACACAAATCAATCCCGTCATTGAAGCTGCTTATGAACAATTGAAGGTGGCTGCATCGCGCGACTCAGGACTGAGCGGACTCTCTACAGGATTCTATGAATTGGATAGATATACATCGGGCTGGCAAAACTCTGACCTCATCATCATGGCGGCTCGTCCGGCGATGGGTAAGACGGCATTCGTGCTCTCAATGGCAAAGAATATAGCTGTGAATAATCGCGAACCGGTAGCCATGTTTTCGCTTGAGATGAGTAATGTACAGCTGGTAAACCGTCTGATCACGAATGTTTGTGAGATTCCTGGCGAAAAGATTAAGAGCGGCCAGTTGGCTCCTTATGAATGGAAACAGCTCGACAGAAACATTAACAGCTTGATCGATGCGCCGCTCTATGTTGACGATACACCTTCGTTGTCAATCTTCGAATTACGTACGAAGGCTCGACGCCTGGTGCGTGAGCATGGGGTGAAGATTATTATCATTGACTACTTGCAGCTGATGAATGCCTCGGGAGCCTCGTTTGGTAGCCGTCAAGAGGAGGTGAGTACTATCTCTCGCTCGCTCAAGGGACTGGCCAAGGAGCTGAATATTCCTATCATCGCACTCAGTCAGCTCAATCGTGGTGTAGAGAGCCGTGAAGGTATTGATGGTAAGCGTCCTCAGCTAAGCGACTTGCGTGAATCTGGAGCCATTGAGCAGGATGCCGATATCGTATGCTTCATTCATCGTCCCGAATACTATAAGATATATCAAGACGAGAAGGGTAATGACCTTAAGGGTGTGGCAGAGATTATCATCGCTAAGCATCGTAATGGTGCGGTGGGAGATGTGAGATTGCGTTTCGTGGGGCAGTATGCCCGTTTCCAGAATATCGAAGATGAGAGTCTGGCACCATTGCCCGAACATGCTGTATTGGCATCAAAGATGAACAATCGTAATCGTCAACCCAATATAGATGATCAATATATAGGTATGCCGCCCGTGCCACCACCACCATCACCCAATGATGCAGGAAACCCATTCGCACTGGGAGGGGTAGGCGGTGATGATGTGGTACCATTTTAAAAGATAAAGAGATCTCCTTTGAGGGGTGTGTCAATTTCCTTGACATACCCCCTCTTTTTTGCCAATAACATAGCGTCTTTAGGCTTTTTTATTCAGGGTTGGGAGAGAACGAACCTGTAATTCTAAGAAGCTTCATATTCTCAACAAGGATTTTTTGTGGATAAATGGTTGTGATAGAGTGTGATAACCGTGTTTTTTCGCGTTTTTAGCAGCATATCCTTGCGTTTTTTCTCTTTTCCTGCATCTCTGGACGAAAATAACGGATTCTCGCCCTATTTAACAAGTTGGATTCATGGTGCGCAAGGATTTTATGAATTTGGTAACTTTTCTAATCTGACAATTAATTAACATTGTAATCTTTTGCGGATTTTTGCAACAAGAATTGTAAACCAAAGGGTAGGGGATATGGGAACGTTTTATAAGTTTACGGAAATAAACATACAAGTATGATTATTTATTTAAATAGGTGCATGGCTAATGATGCATAATTTATAGAATTTAATTAATCTTCTATAATATTAAGATTATCAGCATAGTTGGTGTGCAAATATTAAAGTGTTTTATCGAATATCCTGCATAGAGTTGTATGATGAGTATAAAATGGCGTATTCGGCGTATTATATGGTATATATTTACAAGTATATTAATTTTTTACGAGTAAACAATGAAGTTGTTTATAGTCTTCTTTGTGAGATGGAGGCTATAGTGTTTTAATTGGTGGTTACAATTGTATATTATAGGTGTGTTAAAAGATGTAATGACGGTTTATAATTATAAATTGCAAATGTAATTAGAAATGTTTATCTTTGTAACGTAAATAGCATGCGAGAATTTAACAAAGATAAACCTATGAGAGAGCGTATTAAAGAGATTATAGATCGTGAGGGAATGGGCCAAAGTCAGTTTGCAGACTTTATCGGAGTTAATCGTCCAACTTTATCACATATTTTGGCTGGGCGCAATAATCCGAGTCTTGAGGTGGTCATGAAGATCCATCAAAAGTTTCCCAAAATAAGTACACAGTGGCTTCTCGATGGCATTGGCACCTATGAGGCCAATGTTGTGGATAGCTATCCAGAGGTTGCCTCGCTTGGGAATGGTATGCCTGCTGCGCATGTACAAGATGAACATGATGCCGCTAATGTTAATGGACAGCCACAATCGAGCTTCTATCAAGGCGAATTATTCGCTGAGAATTCCATATTTACGGCCGAGAGCACGGGCGCTGCGAAAAATCGCAAGGAAATGCCACTTCAAACCCCTCAAAAGGCACCTTATCTATCTGATACACAAATAGAATACGCTAAAAAAACTTTGCAACGAAAAATCGTAGAAATAAAAATTTTCTATGATGACGGCATGTACGAGACGTTTAGACCCTAATATTCTTTAAACTCCAGCGATAGTTGTTCGCAGGTGTACTGATGTAGTGTATCGCTATCTTCTTCCTGGGGATTTGATACTGATAATCCCAATAAGCGTATGGGATGGTTCTCGTATTCTATATTGGAGAGCAACTTCTTGGCTAACGGAAGTATGGCATTCATCTTTACCAATATCTTGTCTTGCGTGATGCTGCGGGTAATCTGCGTGAAATCGTTGAATTTCACCTTCAGCGTCAGCGTATTACCCCTAAATCCGCTTTCAGCCAAGCGCTCTATCAGCTCTTCTGCTGTATGGTACAACTCTATGGTTATAGCAGCCCGTGTATGAATATCACGTTCTAATGTGCGTTCGCAACCCACAGACTTTCGTATCCTTATCGTTTCCACGGGGCGAAGATCAATGCCGCGAGCAAAATCGTAATACAGTTTGCCTACTTTTCCAAATTCGCGGGTGAGTCCCTCAAGTGACCATTCTCGTAACTCTCTGCCATAGTGTATCCCCAAAGTATGCATTCGTTTGGCTGTGACCTTGCCTACACCCCAAAAACTCTCGATGGGTAGTTGAGCAATAAAGTCCAGCGCATGATCAGGGTGTATGGTGCATAGGCCATTGGGCTTCCGGTAGTCTGACGCTATCTTGGCCAAGAACTTATTGTACGATACACCTGCTGAAGCAACAAGTCCTAATTCGTCGTGTATTCTCTGGCGTATCTCACGAGCTATATTTACCGCTAATGAGATGCCCTTCTTGTTGGTGGTGACATCGAGGAACGCTTCATCCAAAGCCAAGGGCTCGATCAGGTCGGTATACTCGCGAAAAAGCTCGTGTATCTGGTGAGAAACCTGTTCATAAACTTCGATTCTTACAGGGACAAACACAAGTTCGGGACACAACCTTGCAGCCTTGAGTGATGCCATGGCTGAGCGTACTCCATATTTTCGTGCCTCATAACTGGCTGCTGATACAACGCCACGTTCACCAGCATGACCAACAGCTATAGGACGTCCTCGCAACTCGGGATTGTCGCGTTGCTCTATAGAAGCATAGAAAGCATCCATATCTACATGTATGATCTTGCGCTCCGTCATAAGGACTTATAATATAAATAAGGTGTACAACACTATATGATATTATATATACCATATACTTTTCAAACGACAAAGATACTGCAAAAAGCTTTTTTCCGTTCTTTTTACGAAAGAATAAAATCAATATATGACACAAATAATAATTCGTATTCCTATTAAAAGATTTCTGGTTATACATTTGTTTTATAATCAGTATTAAGCGAATAATTTATTAAAACGCGGTATGCTTTCAGTCAATTAGTTACCTAACGATTGAAACGCGACCGCGTTTTGTTATGTAGACATTGCAAAATATCTATTTTTTATCTGCTTCAGCTTTAGGGACAATCCCCAAAAGAGCCAACGCAGCAAAGAACGATATATCTTCAACATCTTCTTCTTTATCCTCGGAAATATCCAAAACATAGCAAATATAGTTAATATCGTTCAAACTCCAAATACACGAACGCATCAGGCGCACTAACGCAAGAACTAAAAAAGAAACCTTGCCCATTGGGAATCCATACCCCTACACCACGCAACGAAAAGCGACTATCATTGTATTGTTGTTGCATTGTGTAGCCGCTCTCCGCAGTGCCATTCGCCTTTGCATAGGGATTGGCAATGCCACAAGCAAAACAAACACGCTCGGAACGTTCAACAATACTTGCGTTTTTCTTGCAAAACCTACTGCGCACGCGGATTCGGTCGGTAGAACATTCCAAGATTTCAGCCGCAACTTCAATAACTTCTTGTCGTGACAAACTATAAATTGACATTTTTACTTCTCCTTTCCAATATATTTAAGATTACTTTTGTCGTGACTGATACAACAATATATATTGCTATATTAGCGACATCTTCAAACACACTAACCCATTGCCCGACAACGAAGGCGGGCAATAAGTCAGTTGTAACGAATTTTTGGTAATCATTCATTAGTTGCTTTGTTATACAAATAATCCCACTTTGCAAATTCTCTTGCGCTCAACTCCTTTTGAAGCCATTGACGAAGATTGCACTTTACCCCGAGCACATCACTTCCATAAAGAGTATAACGCTTTAAACCGAAAGCCTCATGCACCTGCAAGATTGCTTTAGAGTGCTTCGCCAACTCATCATGGATAATTGCAATTTCTTTTTCATTTGTGCCCATTTTGCACATTGCATCAAAGAGTGTTTCTGCAAGTATGTTTGCTCTTGATTGCGTTATTTCTGCATCGCCTTTTATGCCGATTGCCGTTTTCGTTTCCTTGTTCTTGATTGCTTGACGAATGCGCCAAACAATAGAAACAATACCGACAATCCCAACAAAGGCAAAACCCATTTGCACGAAAGGCGCGTTTATTAATTCCTTAAAAAATGATTTACTTCTTTTCATCTTTGATTATTTTAAGGTGCAATTGATAAACAATTTATTTTAGAGGTTAGCCAAATTAGCGGCGACACTCCACTGGCTATCGGTGTAGGGTTGGCAACCAATTTCTACTATACACATTGCTTGCAGAAGGGCAATATATTCGCTCTTTGTTTGCTCTACCTCATAAGATGCAGATGCTCCAAGTTTCTTGCAAACAAAGTCAATATAACTTTGCGTGTTGTTCTCCGTAGGAGGTGCCCAACGGCTAATGATGTCACCAATAGTTATAACACCCTTCTTTCGGTAAGTTTTCAAATTTACCATGGCGGCACGCAATCCGTTTTCGGGAGTATCAAACACACAAAATCCGCTCTGCTCGCCCTGCTGCCCCTTCCAATTATTCGCAGTTGAATAGCGAATGTGCAAAGGGTTATTAATGCGGTAGCCGATAGCCTTTGTCAGTTGCGCCGCAGCATCCTCGGTTGTGGCGGTAGCGTCAGCCGCACTTGCGCTTCTACGCTTCCACCATTTCCAACCGAGGAAGCCACCAACGGCAGCCACACAAACAAGTAGTATATATAATATGTTGTTGTTTTTAGTTTTCATCTTCATCCGCTTTTGCCTTTGTTAATACTTCGCGCACCGCTTCAATAGCGGCAATGACCGCACGCAGATACACGACAAATTGACCGATAGAGGAAACGAAACCGATAACGCTCCCAAGACCTTTTGTTTTTACCTTCATAGCCTTATTTATTTAGTTGGCATATCTGGGCATTCACTTCACTAAAAGCTCGTAACAAGTCCGAGCTTTCGGGACTCTGCCCAGAATAGCCAAGTGTTATCGTCTATTTCTCTTAATTACCGAACACCACGTGCCACCACGACCATTAGCCGTTACAATCTCGCCATAGTCGGGGAGAAGCAAACGCTTGTCATCGGGATAGTACAAACCGCTCGTGCGAACTACGGAGTAATTGTTCTTGTTGGTAATAGTTACAAAGTAGTTGAGGAACGCGCCACGCTTGCCGTTATGCGCCTTTGTACCCTTGTATGGGCGAGCGTACAACACCAACATTTCTTTTTTATTGTTTACTCGCCAAGCCGATACAACGAAAGTATCTTCTTCAACGCGAACGAACTTTGCTCCGCTATGCTTGCGCGGCTGCTGTGGTTGTGCGTAATAGGGGCGAGCGTATGAGCGTCGCGAATAGTTTGTGTAATTTCTTGAATATGCCATTTTAGTTTTGTTTTATCGGTGCTTTTTCGGTAGCAAGGGCGAACAGTGCTTTGCATTGTTCGCCATCGCGTCCCTCTTGCGCACCGCAGTTTATTAAATCTTTTCCAAGCGGCTTTGCAATGTGCGCCCCTTCTTCTGGTCGTTCTTTTTTCTCTTGATTAAGATCGGGACAAGTCCTTTCGGTCTGAATCAAGAGAGAACGACCAAAGGGGCGCACAGTGCAGCCGAGTGTTAACGACGACGACGATAACCCTTCTTATTTTTGCGAGCAATCAACGCAATCACAAGTGCGAGCAATGCAGCACCGCCACCGCACAACCACTTCCAATACTTCTTGCAGAAAGCAACCGCCTTTTCTTTGGTTGTCGCCTTTGTTTCTGCTCCCTTATCGTTAATAGTTGTTGCAGTTTCTTCTGCAATTGTTGTTGCAGTTGCATGAACTACTTCCTTGATAAGATTGGAATCAGTAATTCCCTTTTGCGCGGCAGCATTCTTGATTGTCTGCTCTACCTTTTCCACCTTTACTTCGCCATCACGAGTTGCAGCAACAACCATTGCTTCCTTTTTCTCATCGGGAATAATTGCATCAACAACCGAGCCAACACCCGACAAAATACCATTGCCGCTTGCGCTCAACTTCTTCGCGACATTATCCACCGCCTTGCTTAACTTTTGAGTGGCGCCTTTTACGGCACCACCAATTCTTTTCAACACTCCCATACCTTTACTCTTTAATTCCGTCAATCATGATAATTTCAAACGCAGTTTGTGCAGTATTACGCTTGATTGTGAAATCCGAAACATCGGTAACATCCAAAGCATAACACATTACATTACCGAAATGCACATTAAAGTCTGCGCCCGAATTGCCGTCTGCAAGACAACAAATCTTATCATAAACATATACAATGTCATTTTTAAGATTCATCAAAGCATCCAACTCGTCATTGGTATAAGAACATGATGTGCCACTCTTGTACTGCAATGTTACTTCGGAGAAAGACGTTACCGGAATAATGAGATTTTCATTTTCGCCTACGCTGAATGTCTTTTGCAACTCTCCTGCTGACATGTAGAACTTATTGTAACGGCAAACAAAATCCTTGTCAACAACATTGGTTTCCAATCCGAACAACGAGAAAGTATCGGCTGAAGGACAATCAATAATATCAACTTCAAGATATCTATTATTTGAAAGATAAATTGAAGATGTCGGATGTAACATTACATTAACCCTAAATTTACCATCCATAGCATTAAAGATGCTAAATCCTTCGTTGAGAGAGCAAATCTCGCCAAGAGTGTACAAACTAATTGAAGGGATAATCTCATCAACGCGCCCCGTTTCACTATTTACAATACGCGCACGAATTTTAATGTTTAGAAATCCGTCAACGCTTGTGCCCTGTACAACAAGGTATTGTACAGGCTTAAAGATTTTAAGGTTAGTTACCGAACCTTTAGTTGTTGTTACTTTCATTTTTGTATTTTTTTTGAGTTAATAATGAATATCGGCAACAAAAGAAAGGCGCGAAGCATATGCCACGCGCCCGAATACAACCATTTTTACCTTTTTATATACCTATATTATCCGATTACATCTTTTATTTCTTGCATACTGCAACCCTCATAAATGCAAAGGTGGCGAAGTTGCAAGCGAGTAGGGGAGCAATCAAAATATTGTTGCAACTCTCTTTTCCTTGCCTTTGCCGTCGCTTCGCAGCAATGATAAAATGCCGCGAGTATCTTAATAGTAAGTTTCTCAAATGGGGACATATTAGTATTTTATTTGTTTGACGAATGCTTTTGTTTCTTTGTCGTAGAGGTTGATTGCCGTCACTCTTGAATAGTGACCACTAAACCATTGTGCAAGCCTATTCGGATAACTCACATTTCGGTATTTGCAAGGTGCGTGCCCCTCGCTAAATACTATTGCCGTATATCTTCTCATTGTTTTAGTTGATTATATTTGGTTAATAGTTTATACAGTATTAATTGCTTTTTTCGTTTCGTCTGCTCACGCTTGGCTATTTGTATCTCCTCATCCAATAAGGCGATATGATATTCTAACCAAACGCGCTCAAACTCGTTTGCTATCTGGTTATTTAATTCTTGAATTGACGCGCGGAAGCGGTCGGGAATGTTATACCACTTGCCGCCTTTCTTGACATTGAAAAAATAGATTTCCGCAAAATCGTTTTCGTACTTCTTTAGCGGCAGACGTACAAACTCGCGTGCGAGGTTGTCGCTTGTTTCTTCATCTATCTGTGCGGAGGTAAACAAAGCAGACACGCTTTGAGAACACCGCCAAGGCGCACGCTTATATGTATGTTCTTCACTTTTGCTCACATACTTTGTAAGATAGGCATTCAAGCCGCCACGATTATTTGTGACCTTCTTAACATCTACTCCGTTATATTTGTCTATGGTAGTATTTAGCATATCATTGTGAAACAATGCAACACCCATAGCGCGATTGACGCGCTTAATGTTCATATACACATTGCATAGCATATGGTAATGCAAAGTGCCGTTCTTTTGATATTCTGCTACCCATAAGTAATCACGCAAACCATAAGTTTTTCGCAAGTTGGTAAGCCAACTATTCCACACCTTGTATATTTGCTCTTCCTTACTTCCTTCGGGGAACGAAACCGAATAAAAAGCGCAGAACTTGCGCGAACGCTCCAACTCAAAAAAGGCGGTACACTTATCGCGTACCTTTGCTTTATTAAGCGTATAACCTTCTTTTTTATCCTTCTTTTCGCTCCTTGATACCGAGGAAGGGCGAAATTTTAAGATATACGATAAATCGCGCTTTAATATGCTTTTATCATATTCGCACAAATGCAACTCCTTTGCAAGTTTCAAATATTTATCCATATCGGAGCAACCCAATATATTGACCTCGCGCACCTGGCGCA
This sequence comes from Bacteroidaceae bacterium, assembly GCA_045612925.1. Lineage (GTDB taxonomy): Bacteria > Bacteroidota > Bacteroidia > Bacteroidales > Bacteroidaceae > UBA1189. The sequence goes on along the minus strand of JAZKZX010000038.1, from coordinate 27,348 downwards.
ACAAAGAGCTATAACGCTCATTTGTTGCAGACAAGGCGCGAATGGTATCGTTATAAGTCGCTACATGTTGCACATCCTTTTTTCTGCTTATAGTTTCGCCATTATACGCAAACGAACTTGACCCACGCGCAATTTTATCAGTTGAATTTGTGCGAATCTTATTTACAACTATACGATTACCAAATAAATAGCCACCTTGATACATAGCAAAAAAAGTTTGAAAACGATGAGATTTAATAAATCCATTTAGGCAGCAAACCTTGTTGACTGCAAGCGGCTGAACTTCTCGCTCCGCTTCGCAGATCATCCACTCTTGCAACAAGGATTGCAGCCATAGCCGCAGCCGTTTTTGTCGCGTTCATTGCTCCGCAACCAACGCAACAACCCTTTCCCCTGATTGCGCTGCAAGAAGGGGAAAGGGACAACGACGCGAGTGGCAAAGCCGCCACACCATCGGGAATAATTGCCGCACCGCTAACGCGCTGCATCTTCAATCCCGATGCGGTGACGAACACACCGCCCGACGCACTGGAACACACCCCAAAAGGGAGTGTTTCAGTACTGCATCGGGCGAGTGTTAACGCACACGAGTAATAAGCACCGAGCCTTCGCAGAACGGCTTGCATATATTCGTGAATTTAGTTTCAAAAACTCTTTCCCACTGCTTTTGCAATCTCTTGCAGTTGACGGAGTTTTTATAAATGAATATGAGCGAACTAATAGCAGCAGCACAGACACGCTCAAAGCGTATTGTGTCAGCGTTGAAGTCTGCATGCTGAATGAAGTATTGTATCTGTTCAACCGCGCGAGACAAGTGCAAATCCTTATATGAATTAGCGACTACGAGCAAAAGCGCATCCGAATATGTATCTACAACGCTAATATATAGATTATTATAATCTTTAGTGCGAGAGTTAGAAAATCTTTGCGCATCGCGCTTGTTGCTGAAATTGAAGCATAAAAATTGCGTCCGTACTTGATATGGATAACGCAAATTGCTCGTTTTCTTGTAGTTACATTTAATTTTAAGAGCCATAACTAACTTTGCTTGTTTTGTTATGGCTCAAATTTACAAAACCGATTGTTTTATAATCAGTATTATGTTTAATTACGAATTCAAAATCGCAAGGGGAGTCTATATTGATAATGCATAACACCCTATTGATAAGATAATGATAGAGAGTTGTGGATATACCTTGTTCTTACACCTTATTATATATATATATGTATTTTTAGATTTCAGATTTTAATCAATATACTTGATTTTATTCCAATCTCTGGGCTTGGCATAAGTGTTTTGTGTAGAGCGCAAAATAAATATGTTGACTATTTGTGTAATACGCATATTTTCACTAATTTCGCATCTTGTAATCAAATGATTTTACTTATGAGCCATACAACTCCCAAAACATCTATATTGCTGATTTATACAGGAGGAACAATTGGTATGATGAAGAACCCTATAACGGGTGCTTTGGAAAACTTTAACTTTGACCAATTGCTCGAGTATGTGCCTGAGATTAAAGGATTTAACCTCAACCTCTACTCTATCGCTTTTGAACCTCCGATAGACTCGTCGGATATCTCTCCCGAATCATGGAGCCAGTTGGTAAGCATTATCTATTCAAACTATGAGCAATACGATGGTTTTGTGATATTGCATGGTACAGATACGATGGCTTTTACTGCATCGGCCTTGAGTTTTATGCTTGAGGGGTTGATGAAACCAGTAATACTCACTGGTAGTCAATTGCCCATAGGTGCCTTGCGTACTGATGGTAAGGAGAACTTGCTGACTGCAATAGAGATAGCTTCTGCAAAGAACGAAGATGGTACCCCCATTGTACCTGAAGTGTGTATTTTCTTCCATGAGAAACTGATGAGAGGAAACCGTGCGACAAAGGTAAGTGCTGATAATTTTGATGCTTTCGAATCTAACAATTATCCTCTCCTTGCTCACTCGGGTATTGAACTGCAATTCTACAAAAATAATATCATGCCCTATCGTCCCGATGCAGTGCTGACCCCTCACTACGAGATGGATGCCAACATCATCATCTTCTCGTTATTTCCTGGTATGCAGCCTGATATCGTGAAGAAGATTATGCGAGACAAAAAGCTGAGAGGGGTGATATTCAGAACTTTCGGTAGCGGTAATGCTCCACAAAAACAATGGCTGGTAGATGCGTTGACACGAGCAACACGCTCAGGAAAGACGATTGTAAATATTACACAGTGTAGTACGGGTAGTGTGAAGATGAATCTCTACGAGACAGGGCTACAGTTGCTCGAATCGGGAATTATCAGTGGACATGACTCTACCGTGGAGGCTGCGCTGACCAAACTGATGTTCCTCTTGGGCAAAGGATTTACCACTGAAGAGATTAACCATTATATGAATCTCTCTATTGCAGGTGAGATTACCATATAATTACTCCCCTACTCTTTTTATTGGTTTTCTGGGCAACTTTTTGGGTTGATTGATGGTTGTATGTAAAATTATCAATTTACCCGATGTCTCTATGGCTTTTATCGATTATTATAAGGTATTAGGCATTGATCGTAGTGCCACACAAGCCGATATACGCAAGGCTTATCGCAAGCTTGCCAAACAATATCACCCAGATGTCAACAAGAACGATCCGCAGGCTCAGGAGCGTTTCCAGGAGATTAATGAGGCAAATGAAGTGCTTGGCGACCCCGAGAAGCGCAAGAAATATGATGAGTATGGTGAGCATTGGGCGCATGCCGATGAATATGAAGCTCAACGTCGACAATATGAGCAACAGTATGGGCAAGCGCAGCAAGGTACTTATGGGAACTTTGGCGGATTCGGTGGGTTTGACTTCGGAGGTTTCGGTGATTTCACTCGTTCTGAAGGAAATACTGGTGGGTTCAGTGACTTCTTCGAACAACTCTTTGGTGGAGCCAGAAGGCGACAAGCACACCACCCTATGCGCGGACAAGACTATGAGGCTGAGCTCCATATTACTCTGCGCGATGCTGCTACAACACACAAGCAGATACTCAATGTGGGCGATAAAAGCATACGTGTTACCATTCCTTCGGGTGTTGCCGATGGACAACGGCTCAAATTGCGTGGATATGGAGGTGAAGCACCTCAAGGAGGTACTCGTGGCGATCTTTACATCACTTTTCGTATATCTGCTGATTCTACTTTTGTGCGTCAGGGCGATGATTTATATACTACCCTTCCCCTACCCTTGACTATTGCTGTGTTGGGTGGCGAAGCTACCGTAACTACACTCATGGAGGAGACACTACGACTGAAAGTCAGTGCTGGAACTCAGTCTGATGACAAGCTGAGACTCAAGGGTAAAGGGTTTCCCCGATACAAGCGGGATGGAGAGCGTGGTGACCTGATTGTCACATTCAATATCACTATCCCCACGGCTCTCACATCTGAGCAGAGAGAACTATTCCTCCGTCTACAACAACTGGGAATATAAGTTTGGATTAAAAACGAACTGCATATTGAAAATCCTTTTTCTGATGTCTTGTTTTATGGATATAAAAATATCCAACTTTTTATATTTACATTTTTTGATGTTTCTCTGAATGTTGCTATATTAGCGCCGCAATAACAAAATGGATGCGCTATGGAACGAGTAACCCTACTTCCCCCGACTGCGTTGAGCGATGGATGGATTGATACACGATATCTGCCAAAGGGGAAAGATAAATACTATATACGAAATCAACAAGTAACCCCACCTGTGGGCGGTTGGAGACATCTGCGTAGTAATGAGATTGAGCGATTGGTGATGAATAATAATACTGCATCGTCGTGGGATACGGTGTGGGTTACCGATGAATTTGACCCAAGCATGGTCAAGGACAATAAGTTCTATGGTACTGTACGTATGGGACGTATCAGTAATGGAGCACTACAATATCATGACTTGAGGCTACCTGTAGGTATTACCAACTCGAGCATACACTCGTGTGACATAGGCGATGACTGTGCCATACACGATGTGCACTATATGTCGCACTATATCATCGGTAGTCATAGCATGCTTTTCAACATACAAGAGATGGCGTGTACCGATCACGCAAAGTTTGGTAACGGTATAGTCAAAGAAGGTGAGCCTGAGGCGGTACGCGTGCGCATTGAGATTATGAACGAGATGGGTGTACGCTCGGTAATGCCCTTCGATGGGATGATACCTGCCGATGCTTATCTGTGGGCCAAATATGTAGACGATAAGCAGCTGCAAGAGCGACTGGCCGATATTACGCAGCGTACAGCAGACTACCATAGAGGATATTACGGAATGATAGGCGAACGATGTGTCATCAAAAACTCGTCAATCATCAAAGATGTAAAGATCGGTACAGACTGTTATATCAAGGGGGCATCGAAACTGAAGAATATCACGATCAACTCTTCGAACGAGGAGCCATCACAGATAGGAGAAAATGTGATCCTCGTCAACGGCATTGTAGGATATGGTTGTCGCATATTTTATTCGTGCACGGCAGTGAAATTTATCCTGGGTAATAACTCAAACCTTAAATATGGTGCCCGACTGATCAACTCTATCATGGGTGATAATAGTACGATATCATGCTGCGAGGTGTTGAACAATCTTATCTTCCCCGGACATGAACAGCATCACAATAATTCGTTTCTCATCGCCTCTGTCATCATGGGACAGAGCAATATGGCAGCTGGTGCGACTATAGGAAGTAATCATAATAGTCGTACCAATGATGGCGAATTGGTGGCTGGACGAGGATTTTGGCCAGGATTGTGTTCGTCGGTGAAGCATTCGAGCCGATTTGCTTCGTTTACCTTATTGGCCAAAGGGGACTACCCTGCTGAGATGAACATCAACCTACCCTTCTCTCTCGTAAGTAACAATATCTCTGAAGATAGACTCGAGGTGATGCCTGCCTACTGGTGGATGTATAATATGTATGCCTTAGCACGCAACACTTGGAAGTATCGCACACGCGACAAGCGTATTACACGGGTGCAGAATATCGAGTTTGATACCTATGCTCCTGACACCATACAAGAGGTGATGCATGCACGACAACTCCTGGAACTATGGACGGGAAAGGCATATGAGATGATGACTAAAGGAGATAGAGTAACAGCTATAGGTGAGGAGGACAGGCATGAAGCTTCGCTAATCGAAAAGGGACGTCAACTTCTACATGGAGACCGTAAGGTGGTAGACCAACTCACGATAATGGGGGAAGGAATGGAAAATAGTCGCCGTCCAGTACATATCCTCAAGGTGTACGATGCTTATCATGCCTATGGCGATATGCTCATACATTATGCCATGATCAATGTACTTGATTACCTTGATAATCGTACTCCTCTGTGGGAACAACTTGATAAATTTATGGGTAGTAATCAATCTGCTGACACATGGATTAACCTTGGCGGACAAATAGTTAAGGATACCGATCTATACTCTCTACGTCAAGATATTTGCAACGGCACACTCGACTCCTGGGATGACATACACCATCGCTACAATGAACTGTGGTCACAATATGAGACAGATAAGTTATACCATGCTATGCAAGCTCTACGTCTGGTGCTTGACACTGATGCTATGACGCCCGATCTATGGCTACAAGCCCTTGCACACGAAGAACGCATACAACGCCGTATCTGCGAACAAGTGTACTTGTCGCGCAAGAAAGACTATGACAATGCTTTCCGAACATCAATCTGTCGTAATGCAGAAGAGGCATTGGCAGTGTATGGCACACCCGAAGAGAATAGTTTCGTCAATCAAGTACGGGAGGAGATGTATGCTAATATAGCAAGAATAGAACGGTTTAGGAATATGCTTTGAGATAACCCGTTGAAAAGCGACTTAAAAGTTGCTACATTGGGAAATAGCCTATATCTTTGCATGAATAATAAGTTGAAAAATAAGAAAATGAAAATATCACTCGTACAAATGAACCTCGCTTGGTGCGATGCCACAGAGAACTTGCGCCATGCCGAACAATTGATAACAAGTGCTCCGGGAGCTGATGTATATGTATTGCCTGAGATGTTTACCACAGGATTCTGCATGGAACCCAAGCGCATCGCCGAACCTATGGATGGCCCTACCTTGCAATGGATGCGTCACATGGCGTCGACAATGGATGCAGCTATCGTGGGCAGCGTGGCTACGGTGGCTCCTGAAGGAGGATACAAGAATCGTATGTATTTTGTAGAACCTGATGGTAAGGTGACATGCTATGACAAGCGACATCTCTTCAGCTACTCGGGTGAAGACAAGCACTACGAGGCAGGTAAGGAACGTGTCATCGTAGAGTTTCGCGGAGTCAGATTCTTCTTGCAGGTATGCTATGACTTGAGATTCCCAGTATTCGGACGCAATTGTGACGACTATGATGTGGCGCTCTATGTTGCCAACTGGCCTGACAAGCGACGCATGGCATGGGATATCTTGTTGCGTGCGCGTGCTATAGAGAATCAGGCGGTTGTCATCGGAGTAAATCGCATAGGTACCGATCCCATGTGTAACTATGATGGAGGTACGGCTGCTATAGATTTCTTTGGTTTTGTGGCTGCTATTTGTGAAGATAATGCGGAACAGGTAGTTAGCTATGAGGTGAAGTTGGATGAGTTAAGACAATATCGTGACAAGTTCCCATCACTGGTAGACTCTGACGACTTCCAACTCGTGAATGAGGGATAAGAACAATCTCTAACAGACAAAACGAATTATGACAATTGCTATTATCGGAACAGGAAATATGGGCGGTGCCATTGTGCGAGGACTGATAAAGTCGGGTGCATGTCGCCCCGAAGATATTATATGTACAGCCAAGACGCAGACTACATTGGACAGGATGCGTGAGTACGATGCATGCATACGCACAACGACAAATAATAGCGAAGCGGTATCCGAAGCCGATGTCGTGATGTTGGCCGTGAAGCCTTGGCTTATAGAGCAAGTGATGGAGGAGATACGACCAGCTCTCGATCTCGAAAAGCAGGTGATTGTATCTGTTGCTGCTGGAGTTACTTTGGACAAATTGGCAACATATGCTATTCCAGAATATGAAGTGAAAGTGATGAATCGCATTTGTGCTGAAGTTGTTGGAGAAGAACCCGAGCCATTCAATGAGCCTGCTATCTTTCGTGTGATTCCCAATACCGCTGTAGAGGCATTGTGTGGTGTGACATTCATTGCTCATCAAGGAGCTTCTAAAGAGCAGGTAGAACAGATAAAACACTTGTTTGCCGCATTGGGATACGCCCTTGTCGTGGACGAGAAGCTGATACCTGCAGGTACCGCACTGGCATCGTGTGGCATTGCCTTTGCCATGCGCTACATACGCGCAGCCATGGAGGGTGGTGTGGAACTTGGTTTCCGTCCTGAAGAGGCTGCACGCATCGTAGAGCATACAGTAAAGGGAGCTGCTACCTTACTACTCAATAGTGGCGAACATCCTGAAATGGCTATCGATAAGGTGACCACTGCTGGAGGCATCACCATCAAGGGATTGAACGCGATGGAAAATGCTGGATTTACATCCTCTGTGATTGATGGACTAAAAGCAAGCATGGTATGAAACGCATAGCAGTAAAGGTCGGTAGCAATGTACTGACCCGTCGGGATGGGACACTTGATATCACACGCATGTCGGCTATTGTGGACCAAGTGGCTGAGCTACACAAGCGTGGCATACAAGTGATATTGGTATCGTCAGGTGCAGTAGCCTCGGGACGTAGTGAGATTGCTCCTTCGCACACACTTGATGAGGTGTCGTCACGTCAACTCTACTCGGCCATCGGACAAGCTAAGCTAATGGGCAAGTACTATACGCTATTCCGTGAGCATGGCATCACCTGTGGACAGGTGCTCACAACCAAAGAGGGACTCGATAAAGATGACCATTACCTAAACCAGCAGCGCTGCATGGAGGTGATGCTCGCCGAAGGGGTGATTCCTATTGTAAACGAGAATGATACGCTCTCTATTACCGAACTGATGTTTACCGATAATGACGAACTGTCAGGACTGATGGCGCAGATGATGAAGGTGGATCAGCTCGTCATCCTTAGTAATATTGATGGTATATATGATGGCAATCCCACAGACCCAAAGAGTCGCGTGATACGTTCGGTAAAAATCACCGACGATATGGAGCAATATATACAGACAGAGAAGTCGTCGCTCGGGCGAGGTGGCATGCTCACCAAGTGCAACATAGCCCGAAAAGTAGTTGCTGAAGGTATTCCTGTAATTATTGCCAACGGAAAGAGCGAAGATATACTGCTACACCTTGTAGACCAACCAGAAGAAACTATTTGTACTCGATTCCAATGAACACGAACGACTTGATAATAAAAGCTGGCGAAGCAACTACCGCCTTGTCAGTCCTCTCCGATGCAGAAATCAATGTGTTGCTCACCGATACGGCTGCAGCATTGCGTAAGCACTATGTAGACATCCTTGAAGCCAATCGTCTCGATTTGGATCGCATGGATCCGTCAAACCCTAAATATGACCGTTTGCTGCTGACCGAAGATCGTATTTATGCCATTGCTTCTGACATGGAACATGTGGCTACCCTACCCTCTCCGCTTGGCATAACCTATAGTAGCACCGAACGTCCTAATGGCATGACTATCCGCAAGGTGAGCGTACCTTTCGGTGTCATAGGCATCATCTATGAGGCACGTCCTAATGTTACGGCTGATGTGTTTGCTCTCTGCATTAAGAGTGGTAATGTATGTCTGCTCAAGGGTGGCTCTGATGCAGAATATACCAACCGTAGGATTGTTGATATCATACATCGTGTGCTCACTGCAAAGGGGATTGATACTGCCGTATGTACATTATTGCCCGCTCATCGTGACGCTACAGCATGTCTTCTCGGTGCGGTAGGTAAGGTAGACCTCATCATTCCTCGTGGTAGCAGTACACTTATCAACTATGTGCGTGATAATGCTCGAGTACCTGTCATCGAGACGGGAGCTGGTATATGCCATACCTATTTCGATGCAAAGGGAGACCTTGCTAAAGGCACCGCCATCATTGAGAATGCAAAGACACGAAGAGTCAGTGTGTGTAATGCGCTCGACTGCCTTGTGATGCATAGCAGCCGACTAGCCGACCTACCTGCACTATGTGCTCCTTTGGCAGATAAGAATGTGCTCATCTATGCCGACCAAGAAGCTTTTGCTGCACTCAGCGGATTTTATCCCACTCACCTATTGGCCGAAGCCACCGACGAACATTTCGGTACTGAGTTTCTTGATTATAAGATGAGCATTCGTACTGTAGCCACCATTGACCAGGCTTTGCGTCACATTGCATTATATAGTTCGCGCCATAGTGAGTGTATCGTGAGTGAAGACGAAGAGGCTATCCGTCGCTTTCAACGTACGGTGGATGCCGCTTGTGTCTATACCAATGTCTCTACCGCTTTTACAGATGGTGCACAGTTCGGATTTGGAGCAGAGATAGGCATATCTACCCAGAAGCTACATGCACGAGGTCCAATGGCACTTCCCGAACTCACTACCTATAAATATATCATAGAGGGTGACGGCCAAGTGAGAAAATAACTTCTTGGTAGAATCGAAAAAAATAAGAATAGCTCGCTATTGCGAGCTATTCTTATTTTTCCTTGACCAGCATTACGCATTGCTTGCAATCAAAGGTAAGAGCAAAGCGCTTACCATCTGCAGATACCAAGGTGTAAGGTTCACGATAAGGAGACTGCTTTCCTCCGCGATGAGGACACCATCCCATGGCATAGCGTAAGCAATGACGGCAAAACATCAGTGTAGCCCCACGAGGGGCCTCTATCTCATAGGCTGGAGCAACTTTCTCTACTCCGTGGGAATGGTAGAAATCAGCTGCACGATGATTGGCGATATTACTAAGATAAGAGAGTCCCACCTTATTATTCTCCAAGATGGAGGACTTTGTTTTTTCAGCGTTGATAGCTTTCTTGCTTGTAGAGACTGAAGTCTGGGAAGCTCTTCTCATTCTCTCATATGCTTCGACTGCTACACGACGCATATCTGCCACAACAGAAGAGGGTATAAACCAATTCTCACTAAAGTCAATCTCTACCTTATTGGCAATGAGGATAGTACCTCCTAACTTTGTGAGCTGCGCTTCGATACCGGCTCGTTGCTCGGTTCGTGCAAGTTCCTTTTCACGGGTAAAATTGACCGTAGAACGATTTCCCTGATCGTCGGTCATAGTGAGCGAAAAACCAAACGATATATCACGCATATGTATATTGACAGGTATACGACGTTCTGCCGAAGGGCGAGAGAGCAAGCGTTCGAACTCTTGGTCGTAGTTGCGGAAAAGTGGTGTGCGTACACGCAATGTGCGAGGCATATCCTTCGGGTAAAGTCGGATGCCCTCTACCCTATTGACACGGAATCCTTGAAGCTGTCCCTGCTCATCAATGTAGCAGAGTCCGTCACCATTATGGAAGGCTTGGGCAGATGATACGGCAATGTATCCACGACCGACCTCCTTAACATGGCCTACGGGCTCGCCCATGGCTTTGGGAGTTGCAAAGGAATAGACCTCTGAACGCTTGCCCGTAATAAAATAATCGGTAAAACCACGATTGAAACTCTTGTCGAGTTGTGGAGTAAAGGTATAGGTGCTAATGCCTTGCGATGCACGCTTATACTCGGGACGACGGGCAAGGATAGTGTCGATGGCCTGACGATAGCAGGCGGTGACATTCTTGACATATGTCACATCCTTGAGTCGTCCCTCTATCTTAAACGAGCGCACTCCTGCATCCATCATGGCTTCCAAGTGAGCGCTACGATTCATATCCTTCAGTGAGAGTAGGTGACGATCGTGCTCAATAATACGCCCATCGGCATCTACAAGGTCGAAGGGCAAACGACAAAATTGTGCACATTCGCCTCTGTTGGCACTACGACCGAAACATGCCTGCGAGGCATAGCACTGTCCGCTATAGCTCACACAAAGCGCACCATGCACGAAGGCTTCGAGCGGTACGGGACAAGCATGATGTATGGCAGAAATCTCGTCGAGTGATAGTTCACGAGCCAGAACAACTTGCGAGAACCCATTCTCGTAGAGAAACCTCACCTTCTCTGGCGTGCGGTTGTCCGTTTGCGTGCTGGCGTGTAATTCTATCGGAGGCAAGTTCATCGTGAGCAATGCCATATCTTGTACGATAAGTGCATCGATACCTATGCGATAGAGACTCCACACGAGGTTCTCCACTTCTGCCAACTCCTCATCATAGATAATGGTGTTGAGCGTTACAAATACCTTTGCTCCAAAGCGATGAGCATACTCTGCCAACTGCTGTAAATCCTCAATAGAGTTGCCAGCTGCTGCGCGAGCTCCATACTTGGGTGCGCCAATATACACAGCATCGGCACCATGTTTGATCGCTTCGATGCCACACTCCAGATTTTTGGCAGGTGCAAGGAGTTCGATTGTCTTCATTGTCAACTTATCTTATGTCTTCCAATCTATAAGGCGTAGCCTGATATACATAGTAGTTGAGCCAATTGTTAAAGAGCAAGTTGGCATGACTTCTCCATGTTACCAAAGGTGGTTGTGATGGATCGTCATTACGATAATAATGCTTGGGCATTTCGATGGGGAGTCCTTTACCCAAATCACGCTTATACTCGGTGTCGAGGGTAAGCGGAGAATATTCCGAATGCCCGGTAAGGAATATCTCGCGTCCACCGCGTGCCATCACAATAGAAACTCCGCTCTCCTCACTCTCGGCAAGAATTTCCAGTTCATGGCAACGCTCAATGTCAGTACGTCGTACCTCAGTGTGACGGCTATGAGGAATTGAGAACTCATCGTCAAAGCCACGGAAGATAGGTAGTTCGGGATTGTTGACATGGTGCTTGAATATACCAAACATTTTCTTGTCCAACGGGTATTTGGGTATACCATAATAGTGATATAATCCTGCTTGCGCTGCCCAACAGATATACAGTGTAGAGGTAACATTGTGACGAGCCCAATCAAAGATTTCTATCATCTCTTCCCAATAGCTCACCTCCTCAAAGTCCATGTGTTCTACGGGAGCACCAGTGATAATGAAACCGTCATATTTCTGGTGACGCATCTCTTCAAAGTCAGTATAGAAAGCCTTCATGTGTTCCACAGGAGTGTTCTTGGAGGTATGGCTTTTCACCTTCATGAAACTCAACTCTATCTGAAGCGGTGAGTTGGAGAGTAGCCTTACGAGATCCGTCTCAGTGGTAATCTTGAGAGGCATAAGGTTGAGCACAGCAATACGCAACGGACGAATGTCTTGCGAAGCTGCACGCGTAGTATCCATTACAAAGATATTCTCCTGCTTTAATAATTCTATGGCAGGTAATCTATCTGGAAGTGTTAGTGGCATAGTGTTGTTATATCAAGTTGTTTTATTCTCCTTCTTCATCTTGTAGGGTATCGCCAATTGCTAATATATTGGCAGACTGCTCTGCAGGCAGTTCTTGTACCCCTTTGAGCTTGCGTTCAATAGCACGAGTGCGTCTGCCTATGACTTCATCAAGCTGTGTGCTTGCAGTTTCCAAGTTGTTTTGTACTTTTTGAAGCATACCTCCAAACTTCCCAAACTCGGTTTTGACAGCGGCAAGTACGGTCCACACTTCGCTTGAACGCTTCTCGATAGCTAAGGTGCGGAATCCCATCTGCAAACTATTGAGTATAGCCCCTAATGTTGTGGGGCCAGTGACAATTACACGATACTCGCGTTGCAACTGCTCTACCAAAGCTGTGCGGCGAATGACTTCGGCATAGATGTTCTCAAATGGTAGGAACATGATACCAAAATCGGTAGTGTAGGGAGGGTCAAGGTACTTGTCGTGTATGTCACGAGCCATCTTCTTGACAATCTGTTCAAGTTGGCGCGATGTAGCATTGATTTGATCTACATTACCTGCTTCATAGGCATCGAGATATTGTTCATAGGCATCTTTGGGAAACTTGGCATCGATAGGTAAGTAAACACAGTCTATGCCATTGTCTTTACCGGGTAGTTTGACGGCAAACTCCACAAACTCTGTGCTCTTCTTTTTTGTCTTTACATTGGCCTCGTACTGTTCGGGGCTGAGCATTTGTTCCAATAATGCGGCGAGTTGTACCTCACCGAATGTACCCCGTGTTTTCACATTGGTAAGCACACGCTTGAGCCCGCCCACATCTTGTGCCAGATTCTTCATCTCTCCCAATCCTTGCTGCACATTCTCAAGTTGAGTTCGCACAAGTTCGAATGATTGCCCTATGCGTTCGTTAAGTGTCTTTTGTAGTTTCTCTTCCACCATAAGGCGCATATCATCAAGGCGCTTCTCGGTAGATTTTACTAAAGATTCTTGTTGGCGCGTCATGGCTTCCAACTTTTCGCGTTGTAGCTCGTTGGTAGTAAGTAGATTACGATTAAGCGTTTCTTGTAATTGTTGTAACTGAAGCGCCTGGTTCCCTGAAATTTCTTTGCGTAACTCCTCTACTCTACTGCTCAGTTCCATACGATTCTCGGTGAGTAGTTCGCGTATTGTACGCGTCATCTCTTCGCGTGTCATTTGTATTTGGCGTATGGTATCAGTAGCTTGTGTAGTGAGCATACGATGAAGTTCCTCTTCATTTTGCTTGTCATTATTGCGATGGTATAATTTTATTGAAAGGACAAATGTCCCTATACCGAATAAAGCAACTAAAGTTAATAATAACGCAATAATAATATTCATTTTTGTTAAATGCTTACCTTATATAATAATTTGCAAAAATACATAGAATAATCCAAAACTCCCAGCCTCCACATAAATAAATCATCATGTAATGGGTTGCTATATAAAGAAAGGGAGTAGCAATTTTGCCACTCCCTTTTGCGGTTTATCTGGAGAAAATGATTACTGGTTGAGAAGCTTTTCAATTTCAGCTAACTCTTTACCCATATTCAAAATGTAGTAGCAGTTATATAAGCCAGAAGTCCATGCTGTTCTTCTCTCAGGGTCGGTGCCATCATCCAGTGTTCTCAATTTTTCAAACATGGGCAATGCCAATCTGTAGTACTCCTTCATCTTCTCTTGTGCAGCCTTGAAAGCTTTGCTGCGGAAGTTCAAGTTTGCAGAGGATTCACTTGCTTGTTGTGCTAGGTCGCTATAGCATACACCGAGATTGTTATAAGCGCTAGCATAGGTGGGATCCTGTTCGATAACAATTTTGTACTCTTCGATAGCCTTGTCGTACTGCTTCATATTCTGATAGAGATAACCCTTTACATAACGGAAGATTGGCTGAGGATTTTTTTCGACCATCTCATCAGCAAAGGCCATCAATTCATCGTTCTTGTTATTGTTTACATAATAAGAGATGAGGTTGCTATAGTAATATTGATCCTCTGGAGCTCTCTCAACACCAGCTTTAAGGAGGTCAATCCACTTCACGGAATCACCCATATTCAAGTAAGATGAAGCCTCCAGACGATAGATGCTTGCGGCCATATTAGGGTCTTTTGACTGCTTGGCGAGGTCGATATTGGTCAATGCCAAATCATAGTCTTCTGCTTGCAAGCCTGCTTGTACTGAGTAGTAAGCGGCAACATCTGTCAAATATTCATCCGTTTCGGGAGTAATATTGTACTCTGCAAGCATAGGTGCATTAGCAGTGGAGATGTATTGTGAAAAGAGGCGATGTGACTCCTTAAACTGTCCTTTGTTGTAGTAGAAAATACCACCATTAAGCAAGTTGGGACGGTTTACATATACCTGCTCCTTATTTGCAGGACGATACTTTATCGCTTTACCAGTGCTATTGAAAACTTCTTGTTCCAATTCGTCGCACTTGATGAAGTAATCGCACATGTTAGAGAGACTTCCGTAGAAGGCAACAGTGTCGTATGCCTGACCAAGATAGTGTTTCTCAGCCTCTGCCATGTAGAACTTCTGCTGAATTTGTCCGGCTACGTTCCATGTGTCAGGATTCTTCTGAGTGTGCACATTTGTCATTGCCTGCTGAATGAGGTCATTAGCAGTGCTCAAACTTCCACTTTCAGGAACATTGAGGATGCCTTGAGCCTCTCTCAAGATCTTGTTTGCTGCTTTAATCTCTGCCTTGAGTGCTTTTGCTGCAGCCTTAGCTGCTTTTGCTGCTGCCTTAGCATCATCTTGTGCCATACATACAGATACTGACATTGCAGCTGCAACCATAAATAATAATACCTTTTTCATACTTTCAATGATTTAGTGATTATTGATAGATGTTTGTTTAACTTTATTGTTCATCATTTTGCTCTATCGACTCGGTAGCCTCAGATGCTTCTACGATGGGGGCATCGCCTTCTACAACTTCAGCATCTTGAATCTCGGGTTCTTCCGTTTCGGTAGTTACCTTACATACAGAACTAATCTGGTCATTGCGCTTGCCGAGGTTGATAAGGCGTACACCCTGTGTGGCACGACCCTGGATACGGACATCAGCTACCTTAAGACGAATAACTACGCCTGACTTGTTGATAATCATCAAGTCGTTATCATCGGTCACCGTCTTGATAGCCACAAGTTTACCGGTCTTCTCAGTGATATCGAGTGTCTTCACACCCTTACCGCCGCGGTTGGTGATACGGTATTCCTCTACATCGCTGCGCTTACCATAACCTTGCTCGGATACGACCATGATATTCTCGTATTCTGCATCGTTGATTACAATCATACCGATTACCTCGTCCTGACCATCCTCATCGAGCGTCATACCGCGAACACCAGTGGCTGTGCGACCCATTTCACGGACAACACCTTCGTGGAAGCGGATAGCACGTCCATTCTTATTTGCCAATACAATTTCATTGTCACCATTGGTCATTACTACTTCGATTACGCGGTCGTCCTCACGGATGGTGATAGCGTTTACACCATTGGTGCGGGGACGTGAGTAGGCCTCCAGGCAAGTCTTCTTGACAATACCGTTCTTTGTACAGAATACAAGATAGTGTGAATTCACAAAGTCCTTGTCGTTGAGGTTCTTCACATGTACGAATGCGTTCACCTTATCGTCGGGCTCAATGTTTAGCATATTCTGGATGGCACGTCCCTTTGAGTTCTTCGTACCCTCAGGAATCTCGTATACCTTGAGCCAGTAGCAGCGTCCCTTCTGGGTGAAGAAGATCATCGTATTGTGCATAGTGGCCATATAGATGTACTCTACGAAGTCGGCCTCACGAGTGTCACTACCCTTTGAGCCTACGCCACCACGATTCTGTGTGCGGAACTCGCTGAGGGGAGTACGCTTGATATATCCGAGGTGTGAGATGGTGATTACCATTTCGTCATCGGCATAGAAGTCTTCAGGGTTGAACTCCTCTGATGAGTATACGATCTCTGACTTGCGGTCGTCGCCATACTTCTCGGCTACCTCCACGAGTTCGTCCTTCATCACCTGTTTGCAGAGGTCCTCGTTAACAAGAATCTCATTCAAATAAGCGATGAGCTTCATAATCTCGTCATACTCTGCACGGAGCTGTTCCTGTTGCAGACCAGTGAGCTGGCGCAGACGCATCTCTACGATAGCACGTGCCTGCACTTCAGTGAGTGTAAAACGCTCCATCAAACCGGTGATAGCATCGGCAGGTGTATGAGCAGCCTTGATGATACGGATTACCTCATCGATATTGTCTGAAGCAATGATAAGCCCCCTGAGAATATGTGCACGCTCTTCTGCTTTGCGGAGGTCGTATTTGGTGCGGCGGATAACCACCTCGTGACGGTGCTGAACGAAGTACTTGATGCAGTCGCGCAAGGAGAGTACCATGGGGCGGAGCTTGTCGTTGTGCTCGCCACAGGGCACAAGAGCCACGCTATTTACGCTAAAGGCGGTCTGCAGCTGTGTCATCTTGAAGAGTTTGTTAAGCACTACGCTGGCGTTGGCATCGCGCTTCACATCTACCACGATACGCATACCGTCCTTGTCGGACTCATCGTTAACGTTGCTGATACCGTCAATCTTCTTGTCGCTCACGAGACCTGCGATGTACTTGTTGGGTTCAGCCTTGTTCACGCCATAAGGGATTTCGGTCACGATAATCTTGTCGTGGTTGGCATCGGTCTCGATCTCGGTCTTGGCACGCATTACCACACGACCACGACCGGTCTCGTAAGCCTCCTTCACGCCAGCCATACCATATATATATCCACCGGTAGGGAAGTCGGGAGCCTTCACATACTGCATTAACTCCTCGGTGGTGAGCTCGGGGTTGTCGATATAGGCCACACAAGCATCGATTACCTCACGCAAATTGTGTGTGGGCATATTGGTTGCCATACCTACGGCAATACCAGTAGCACCATTTACGAGGAGGTTGGGGATACGGGTCGAGAGTACACGGGGCTCCTTGTCCTTACCATCGTAGTTTTCCTGGAAGTCTACAGTCTCCTTATAGATATCCTGCATCATATCCTCACCAATCTTGCGCAGGCGAGCTTCAGTGTAACGCATAGCAGCGGGGCTATCACCATCGACAGAGCCGAAGTTACCCTGACCATCAATCAAGGTGTAACGCATAGCCCAATCTTGAGCCATACGTACGAGTGAGCCATAGATGGATGAGTCACCATGAGGGTGGTATTTACCCATCACATCACCGACCGTACGGGCCGATTTGCGATATCCCTTGTCTGAGGTGTTACCCTGCTCCATCATACTATACAGGATTCTGCGGTGAACGGGCTTCAAGCCGTCGCGCACATCGGGCAAGGCACGCTCTACAATCACCGACATTGAGTAGTCGATATACGATTTGCGCATCTCTTGCTCAATATCGACTTTGATAATTCTGTCTTGATCTAAATTCATATTTTAATAGTAATTTTGTCTTAAAATAGCCTTTAATATAAAAACGTGTAAAATTACGCATTTTTTGCGACATGGCAAATTTACATGTCGTTTTTTTGCTGTTTTGAGTTTATATTTACGCTATTCTGACAGAATGCTATCGATAGACTTGTAGCAGTCGTAGAATGCGGTGGGCGTAACAATAAGGTGTGTTCGATTTCCGAATTCTTCTACCCTATCATGACAAGAAATTCCTCTTCACTTACGATAGGTACACCTAATTTTTGTGCCTTCTCGAGTTTGGCAGGGCCCATATCGCGGCCGGCGAGGATAAAGCTTGTCTTACTGGAGATAGATGACACATTGGTGCCACCATGCTGTTCAATCATGGCTTTGTATTCATTGCGTGAGTGTTGGGAAAATACACCACTGATAACGATGCTCTTACCAGCAAGTTTGTCGGTGTGCTCAATGCTCTCGTCTACCACAATCTCCATTTGCAGTCCAGCCTCCTTGAGGCGTGCTACGAGGGCGCAGCATTGCTCATTGGCAAAAAAGCGTAAAATGCTTTGTGCTATCTTCTCGCCTATTTCATCTACGGCGATAAGTTCTTCGAAGGTGGCATTTTCCAAGCGCTCCATCGAACCAAAGGCACGGGCGAGTTTCTTGGCTACGGTCTCTCCAACAAAGCGGATACCTATAGCAAAGAGTACGCGTTCGAAAGGAACCTCGCGTGAACGTTCAATACTGCGTACGATATTCTCGGCAGACTTATACCCCATGCGTTCTAAGCGACTAATATGAGGGATGCGCAAAGCGTAGAGATCGGCAGCATCACGAATAAGTCCTACTGAATAAAGGAGGTCTACTGTTTCAGCACCAAGTCCGTCAATATTCATTGCTTTGCGTGAAATGAAGTGCTCAATACGGCCTTTTATTTGCGGCGGACAAGTGGTATCGTTAGGACAGAAGATGGCAGCCTCGCCTTCTACGCGCATGAGTGGAGTGCCACACTCGGGACAACGAGTGATGAAGCGCACCTTCTCGCCCATCATAAAGGAGCGGGCGTCGAGATCTACTGCTGTAATCTTGGGGATAATCTCACCACCCTTCTCCACAAATACCATATCGCCAATATGTAGGTCGAGATTGTTCATAAAGTCGGCATTGTGCAATGTGGCGCGTTTGACCATCGTACCCGAGAGTTGCACAGGCTCGAAGTTGGCTACCGGAGTTACCGTCCCTGTGCGCCCCACCTGATAGGTTACCTCACTGAGGCGTGTGAGTGCCTTCTCGGCTTGGAATTTATAGGCAATAGCCCAACGGGGTACTTTGGCGGTAAAGCCTAATGCGCGTTGCTGGGCTAAGGAGTTGACCTTGACAACAATACCATCGGTAGCCACGGGAAGATTCTTACGCTCGGCATCCCAATAGTTGATATAGGCGAACACCTCGTCGAGTGTGGTACATTTGCGCATAGCTGGCGATACCTTGAAGCCCCATTGCGCTGCTTGTTGCAGACACTCGTAATGTCCTTCACTGGAGAGTGATTCGCCCAACATATAATAGAGGTATGCATCGAGCTTACGAGAAGCCACGATGGCTGAATTTTGTAGCTTGAGTGTGCCCGAAGCTGCATTGCGCGGATTGGCAAAGAGAGACTCCTCCTGTGCTTCACGCTCGCGGTTGAGCCGGTCAAACTGCTCCCATGGCATTAATATCTCACCACGGATTTCAAACTCGCGAGGCCACCCTTCGCCCTGTAGTACGAGTGGTATGCTCTGTATGGTGCGCACATTGGCAGTCACATCATCGCCCTGCACACCATCGCCACGCGTTACGGCACGCACCAAGCGCCCCTCCTCGTAGGTGAGCGAAATGGAGAGTCCATCGTACTTGATTTCGCAACACAATTCGAAAGGTTCGCTACCCAAAGCACGCTGAACGCGTTCGTAGAAGTCGCGCACCTCGCCTTCCGAATAGGTGTTACCTAATGACAACATGGGGTACTTATGCGGCACTTGTACAAACTCGTTGGATATATCGCTACCCACACGCATGGTAGGCGATGTGGGGTCAAAGAACTCGGGGTGTTGGGCTTCGAGGTCCTGCAACTCACGCATCAGTTGGTCAAACTCATAGTCTGATATTTCGGGAGCATTGAGCACATAGTAACTATGGTTATGGCGGTGCAGCTCGCTACGCAGCTGTGCTATTCGTTCTTGGGCGGTCATGATTAAATATATTATATATGGTGCAAATTTAATGCAAGACGAGTGAATATACAAAATATTTACTACCTTTACGGAAATTTCATTAATACCATATGGCAAGCAACCATTACCATGAGATAAAGTCTATAGACGAGTTGCGATTGATGCTCGCGACATGTGAACGTATTGAGCGTTGCGCGTTTCAAGATATAGATTTCTCAGAGCTGACCGAAGAGGGCAGCACGGCCCGTTACTTTGATTGTCTGTTTATGGGGTGTACATTCAGCAAGCCTATGCGCATACAGATTGACCGCAGTTGTCTTATCTTTTCGCACATTAGTGTACCCTATAATTGCTTTCGCAATGAGATGTATAAGTCCGAAGATCTGTATGACTACTACATCATTGGTCAACCCGAGAGCTACCATGCATGCTACGACTATAAGGTATATGAGCACTATCTCACCATGGGCAAGACGGCTACCGACATTAAGGAAACATTGGCCCGTACACTACATGACCACGCCATGAGCGATGCGTTGCATGAATTCCTTTCCCAATACGACGAGCGTCATGTGGTAGGCATCATGGGTGGACATGGATTATTGCGTACTGATCCTGCCTACCGCAAGGTGGTGATGATCAGCAAGCGTCTCACCGAAGAGGGGTGCTTGATGGTGAGTGGTGGAGGACCTGGTGCCATGGAGGCTACCCACTTGGGTGCTTGGTTAGCCGGACGCACCACCGACGAGGTGGATAATGCCATCAGCATACTTGCCGTGGCACCTTCGTATGAGGATACTCTGTGGCTCGATACAGCCATGCGTGTGCGTGCCCTCTACCCCATTGGCGATTACAAGAGTCTTGGCGTGCCCACCTGGTTGTATGGCCATGAACCCGCCACCCCCTTTGCTACGCACATCGCCAAGTATTTTGAGAATGCCATTCGCGAAGATGGTATACTCACCATTGCCAAGGGGGGCATCATCTACTCTCCGGGTAGTGCAGGCACTATGCAAGAGATATTCCAGGATGCCGTACAAAATCACTACTTGAGCTTCGGATATGCCAGCCCCATGATATTCCTCGGCACCGAATATTGGAATCACGAGATGCCCGTGTACCCCATGTTGCAACATCTTGCTACCAAGGGCAAGTACCGTAATTTGTTGCTCTCACTGACAGATGAAGAGCAAGAGATAGTAGAAACCATTAAGAATTTCAGTAGCGAGCTTTAAGCTCTTGACTCCTAACCTCTCACTCAATGACTCCTTTTCTACAAGCAGTAGCCCAAGACATCTATCGCCGCTTTGGTGATAACCTGAGCCGTACGGCAGTAATATTCCCCGGTAAGCGTGCAGGGTTGTGGTTTGACCGTTACCTGTACGAATGTGCAGGACACCCACTATGGTCTCCGTCGTACATATCAGTAGACGAACTATTTTCTAATCTTTCTTCGTTGGGTAAGGAATCTCCGATACGCACCATATGCATATTGCACGAGATCTTTTGTCGGCAGACACATAGTACCGAAGCGTTAGATGATTTCTATTATTGGGGTGAACTGATGCTATCCGACTTTGATGACATAGATAAGAATCATGTCGATGCCGACCGTCTCTTTGTGAATCTTTCAGATATTAAGGAACTGGAAGGTAAGTTCGATCATCTCACCTCTGAGCAACGTGAACTCTTGAGCCAATTCTTTTCTGGCCTGCGTGACGAGTCGCAACAAACGGAGTTGAAGAAGCGATTCATTGAATTGTGGCAGGTGATGGGTAAGATATATGAGGAGCTTCGTGCCGCTCTGCAAGCTAAGGGAGTTGCATATGAAGGTATGCTCTATCGTGATGGCATAGAGCATTTTGACGAATCCAAGCTCACTTATGATAACTATGTCGTAGTAGGATTCAATGTGCTCAATCGCGTAGAGCAGGAACTCTTCGACCGTCTCAAAGAGAGTGGAAAAGCATTGTTCTACTGGGATTATGATCATTACTACTTTGACAACATGCAGCATGAGGCAGGTACATTTGTTCGTGAGAATATCATACGCTATGGTAATGCATTTGCTGATAGTGAACTATATGACAACCTGAGACATTTGCCAAATATTGATTATATCAGTGCTTCTACAGACAATGCCCAGGCCCGCTACCTGAACACATGGCTTAAGGAACATCTTACCGAGCAGGAAGAAGAAACCGCCGTGGTGCTATGCAACGAAGATATAGCCCCATCTGTGTTGCAATCTCTCCCCTATGACATGGTGGAGAACGTAAATGTTACCATGGGATTCAAACTCACGCAGACCATTCCCTATGCTTTATTAAAGGCATATCTCAATCTTCACACTAAAGGTTTTGATGAGACACAACGCATGCATATGCTTGAAGAGATTACCTCTCTCCTTTCTCACCCTTACATATTACAATTATACCCCGAGTCTGAGGTCTTGATTGATGAACTATTGCGTAGCAAACGCATATATATCAACACTGCAGAGATAACCTATCAAGATGCCAGGTTAAAGGCCTTGTTCACTTTCCCCGCCAACAATCAAGAGTTGCTCGCTACCCTTTCGACATTGATCAGTAGTTTGGGACAATTATTTGAGACGTCCACAGACACCGATAATCACATGATACAACTGGCTGAGGAGTCACTATTCCAGATGTATCGCATCGTAGAGAATTTCAAGTCACTTATCGAAGATGGCACCCTACGCATCACTACCAAGACATTGGTACGCCTCATGCAACGCATGATGTCACAGGTTTCTATCCCCTTCCATGGCGAGCCTGCCATCGGCTTGCAGGTGATGGGTGTGTTAGAGACGCGCAACCTTGACTTCCGCCACTTGATACTTCTCTCTGCCAATGAGGGAAAGCTTCCCAAGTCATCGCACGAGTCTTCGTTCATTCCTTATAACCTGCGCGAAGCCTTTGGCATGAACACCATACAACGCCAGAATGCCGTGTATGCCTATTACTTCTATCGCATGATACAACGAGCCGAAAAGGTGACTATCGTATATAATAATGGTACAGACGGATTGAATAAGCAGGAACCCTCTCGCTATATCATGCAGTTGCAAGTGGAGTTTCCAGGCAAACTCACTGCATGGGAGTTACATTCTCCTTCACAAGCAAAGGGCAGATCTGAGATCTCCGTTGCGCAGACCGACGAAACTCGTCGCAAGCTACAAGAACATTTTCGTTACGATCCGAACAAAAAGTTCTCATATCGCCTATCCCCTTCAACGCTCAACGACTATCTCAGTTGTCGGCTACGCTTCTACTTGAAACATGTGGAGAGACTCGAACCTCCCAAGGAGATGAATACCGATGTCGATGTAGCTGATTTAGGCATTATATTTCATAAGTCTGCTGAATTGGCATACGACAAGCTCACCGAACGGAATAACACCATCCTAAAGGAGGACATTGAGTCATTACTCAAGAACGAAGTTCTCATGCAGAGTTTTGTTGACGAGGCTTTCCGTACCGAGTTTTTCCACTCCGAGCCCAATGTGCCTCTCAAGTACAATGGTACCCAACTTATTGTGCGTCATGTCATCGGCAGTTATCTGCATCGCTTGTTAAAGATGGACAAGCTCCGCACGCCATTTACCTATATCGCTAGTGAAAAGGGCGTATATCAGACTTATACCATAGAGAGTCACGGTACCACGCTAGAGGTTATGCTTGGAGGAACTGTCGATCGTATTGATAGTAAGATTAACGAGCAAGGTGAAGAAGTTGTCCGAATAATCGACTACAAAACTGGAGGTAGCCTAAAGAAGACCAAAAGCATTGAAGATGTGTTTAAGTATGGCAGTGACCAACGCGACAAATATGCTTTCCAGGCCTTCTACTATGCTTATCTTTTGAGAGGCCAATACGCATGCATCACACCTTGTTTGCTCTTCATGAGTAAGACTTCAGATGAGACATTTGAACCGAATATTCTCATTGATAATCATCCTGTCCTAGACTTCAGTATATATCACGACAAGTTTGAGCAATTGCTTCATGCTACCATTGAGGAGATTTTCAATAGTGATGTACCCTACACGCCTGCTCCCCTCACAGAGAAGGGCGAAACGCCACAATCATGTAAATATTGTAAATTTACCTCCTTATGTGGTAGAGAGATAAAGCCTGATTTTTGGGAATAAACGGATGAACAAAAAGCCAAGTGGGGCGTTATACAGATGTGTTTTTCATAGTAAATAGATTCAACCGTCTGCCCCTGCTTGCGAAAGTCGGATGCGACAAAGCGGAAGCGTCCGCTATATAAAACGAAAGCCTTGGCGTCCCCACCAAGGCTTTTGTTTTGTATTCCTAAGAATATCTGTATCTATAGAATTTTCCAGGAGATAATCTTACTTTGTGAGCCACTCGGTCACGTTCTTCTCGATGCGTGCCGCGATATCCTCGGTGTTCTCCTTCACGAAGGTCTCACCGGTGATGTGCTCATAGAGCTCGATGTAACGCTCGCTGATGCCAGTAACGATCTCGTCGGTCATCTCGGGCACCTGCTGACCCTCCTTGCCTTGGAAACCATTGTCCATGAGCCACTCGCGTACGAACTCCTTTGAGAGCTGCTTCTGGGGCTCGCCCTTCTCGAAGCGCTCCTGGTAGCCTTCGCTATAGAAGTAGCGGCTGCTATCGGGAGTGTGAATTTCGTCCATGAGGTAGATAGTGCCGTTGTGCTTACCGAACTCGTACTTAGTGTCTACGAGGATAAGTCCGCGCTCAGCGGCAATCTCGGTACCACGCTTGAAGAGAGCGAGAGTGTACTGCTCGAGCAATGCATACTCCTCGGGAGTAGCGAGGCCCTGTGCAAGGATCTCCTCTTTAGAGATGTCTGCATCGTGCTCACCAATCTCTGCCTTTGTGGTGGGAGTGATGATGGGCTCGGGGAAACGCTCGTTCTCGCGCATGCCCTCGGGGAGCTTCACGCCGCAGATCTCGCGTACACCGCTCTTGTAAGCACGCCATGCTGAGCCACAGAGGTAGCCGCGTACGATCATCTCTACGGGGAAACCTTCGCACAACACACCTACGGTAACCATAGGATCGGGAGTAGCGAGCTTCCAGTTGGGGCAGATGTCGGTAGTGGCATCGAGGAACTTTGCTGCAATCTGGTTGAGCATCTGACCCTTGAAGGGGATGCCCTTGGGTAATACTACATCGAACGCCGAGATGCGGTCGGTGGCTACCATCACGAGCTTGTCGCCCATGTTGTACACATCACGAACTTTGCCGTGATACACTCCCTGCTGGCCGGGGAAGTTGAATTCGGTTGCTGTTAATGCCATAACTTTTAAGTTTATGAGTTATTAAGTTTTTAAGTTTATTATTTGTTGTTGTCAGATGACTCTGCATCAGTCACCCCTCTTCGGGAAGGGTTTGGAGAGGCAGTCTCCTTCTCCTTCTCATACGCCTCTACGATGCGTGTCACCAGTTTGTGGCGTACGATATCCTTCTTGTTGAGCTCCACGATGCCGATACCCTTGATGCCACGCAACAGGTGCATGGCATGCGATAGTCCGCTACGTACTGATGAGGGGAGGTCTATCTGCGTGAGGTCACCCGTCACGATCATCTTCGTGTTCATGCCCATACGAGTGAGGAACATCTTGAGTTGCGGTATCGTGGTGTTCTGTGCCTCGTCGAGGATGACCACCGCATCGTTCAGTGTGCGTCCACGCATGAAGGCCAAGGGGGCTATCTGTATCACGCCCAGCTCCATATATTCCTTCAGCTTCTGTGGGGGAATCATATCTTCGAGTGCATCGTACAGGGGTTGTAGGTAGGGATCAATCTTCTCCTTCATGTCGCCAGGCAGGAAGCCGAGCTTCTCGCCCGCCTCCACGGCTGGACGGCAGAGGATGAGCTTCTTCACCTCCTTGTTCTTGAGTGCGCGCACGGCAAGGGCGATGGCGGTATAGGTCTTACCCGAGCCTGCGGGACCTACGGCAAACACCATATCATTCTCGCGGTAGCTCTTCACCAGGTGTAGCTGGTTCTCTGTGCGCGGCGTGATGGGGCGGCCAGTGATGGAGAACACGATGACATCTCCCTCGCGCTCCACCATGGGGCGGTTGCCGTTGAAGATGTCGAGCAGCACCTCCTCCTTCAGTGAGTTGTAGCGTGCGCCGTGCTCTTCGAGCTGTTTGATGTAGTTCTCAAAGGTCTCCAGCACCTCATCGTCGCCCATGGCACGGATCACATTGCCGCGTGCCATGATACGCAACTTGGGGAACAACGCCTTTATCATCTGCAGATTGGCATTGTTCACCCCATAGATGAGCGCAGGGTCTATATCTTCGAGAATTATATGCTTTTCGATCATTGTTGTTCTTTACGGTGAGCTTTGAATAATCACTCTGTCAACTTACGATAGCGGATACGCTTGGGCTCTTCGCGTCCGAGGCGCATCTGCTTGTTGGCCTCATACTCACTGTATGAGCCCTCGAAGAAGAACACCTGACTATCGCCCTCGAAGGCGAGGATGTGTGTACAGATACGGTCGAGGAACCAGCGGTCGTGGCTGATCACCACGGCACATCCGGCAAAGTTCTCAAGACCCTCCTCGAGTGCACGCAAAGTGTTCACATCGATATCGTTGGTGGGCTCGTCGAGAAGCAACACGTTACCCTCCTGCTTCAACGCAAGGGCAAGCTGGAGGCGGTTGCGCTCACCACCCGAGAGCATTGAGCACATCTTCTCCTGGTCGCTACCGGCAAAGTTGAATCGACTCAAGTATGCACGCGCATTCACATCGCGGCCACCCATGCGGAAGAGTTCGTTGCCCTGGCTCACCACCTGGTATACGGTCTTGTTGGGGTCGATATCCTGATGCTGCTGATCCACGTAGGCGAGCTTCACGGTCTCACCCACCTCGAAGGTACCCTTGTCGGGTGTGTCGAGGCCCATGATTAGGCGGAACAGAGTCGTCTTACCCGCGCCGTTGGGGCCGATGACACCTACGATGCCGTTGGGCGGAAGCATGAAGTTGAGGTTCTCATAGAGCAGCTTGTCGCCGAATGCCTTGGCTACGCCCTGTGCCTCGATCACCTTGTTACCCAAGCGGGGACCGTTGGGGATGAAGATCTCGAGCTTCTCTTCGCGCTCCTTCTGGTCTTCGTTCAAGAGTTTGTCGTATGAGTTCAGACGAGCCTTACCCTTGGCCTGACGCGCCTTCGGTGCCATGCGCACCCACTCGAGCTCGCGCTCCAGGGTCTTGCGACGCTTCGAAGCCTGCTTCTCCTCCTGCTCGAGGCGCTTTGACTTCTG
>JAZKZX010000037.1:0-4629 GCA_045612925.1 Bacteroidaceae bacterium | reverse complement strand
TCTTCTTACCATCTCAAGGGGTGTCCCTCTCGATTGCGGATGCAAAGGTAGATACTTTTATATTACCCACCAAACTTTATCACGACTTTTTTTACAAGAAAATTCGCACTTTTTTACAATAGGCTGATTTTCAAAGGGAGTTACAGGAGAAATATCCTCAATAAAAGGAACAAATTGACATCTTTATGTTGCAAAACATCGTTTTTAGGCATTTTTCACTACAACAGGGAGTGAATGCATTACATGAAACATTTTTGAGGTTTCGCGCATTGATATTTGTGTTTTATCACGATTTAGCATTATCTTTGCCTTTATATAAATAAGATAAGAAGGAGTCAAATACGATGATGAAGAGGATTTGTGCTATCACGATGGTGCGTAACGACGAGTTCTACCTACGCAAGTGGGTGGCATACTATGGTGCGCAGCTGGGGCGCGAGAACTTACGAATCTATTTCGATGGCGAGGACCAGCATGTGCCTGATTTCTGCAAGGGGGTATACACGAAGCTGAAGCCGCGCATACCGGGCATGGTAGTCAAGTCGGAAAAGGAGCGCCTCAACTTCTTGTCCCACCAGGCAGCCCGACTCATGCGTGAGGAGGGGTATGACTTGGTAATAGGTGTCGATGCAGACGAGTTTCTAATCGTTGATCCCAAGACAGGAAAGACATTGCAGGAATATTTGAGTTCGATTGATGTGAAGGTATGCGTATCTGGATTGGGAGTTGATGTGGGTCAGCACCTCGACCAAGAGGGGGTGATAGACGCCAACATTCCCATCCTTGACCAACGCAGCTATGCCTATCTATGTTCACGCTACACGAAGCCATCGGTCATTGCACAGCCTGTGATGTGGGGATCAGGGTTTCACCGTGTGAAGGGTCACGACTTTCAGATCGACAAGAACCTTTACCTTTTTCATTTTGGCAGCATAGACCTTGAGATGATTAAAGAGCGTATGGGCAATGCCGACTTGGTGTCGACGGGTAGACTCGGACATATCAAGAAGCGTGCCAAGACGATTTATGTGGTGACTGCCACTACAGCACGCGACTGGGACAAGACGGTGGGTGGCATGCGCCGAGTGCAGCAATGGCTACGCCAACCGTTTGCTTGGAACAAGCCTTGGAATCCCATCACGAAGGTCGTGGTACGCATTGCCGAGCGTTTCAAGGGGATCGTATAATATATATAATAAGGTAGTGACGCACATGACCGATGTTGTGATTACTTGGGTTGATGGTGACGACCCCGCCCACAGGTTAAAAAAGGAGAGGTATCTGACGGGGAAAGATGAGACCCGCTTTGATGATATTGCTGGTGCCATGCGCTACCGCTCTACGGGTGAGATATACTATTGCGTGGGGTCAATACTGCGCTATGCGCCATGGGTACGCAAGATATTTATCGTTACCGACCACCAAGATCCGCATATCGACGAGTTTGTAGCCAGCAACTTCCCCGACAACCAGATTCCCATCGAGATTGTTGACCACACGGTGCTATTCCGTGGCTATGAGCAATACCTACCCACCTTCAACTCTATCAGCATTGAGACGATGCTTTGGCGCATACCGGGGCTGAACGACCGGTTTGTATATTTCAACGACGATGTGTTCTTAGCCGCTTCGGCGACAGAAGATATGTGGTTCGAGGCGAATAGCACGCGCATCTATGCCGAGCGTTTTCCTACATGGTGGGCCCGCCTGCTCCGTTGGGGCAAGCATATAGGCAGAAGACACAAGGAGTTCGGGCACAAGGATGCCATGCTCAATGCCGCAGAGATGATGGGATCTCGTCACTTCTACCTCTTCCCTCACGCCCCGTTGCCCATGCGTCGCACATGGTATGAGCAGTTCTACACAGAAAACCCCACATGGATAGACTATAACATACGCCATCGTTTTCGCGAATCGTCACAATACAGTATCCCCACCCTATTCTACATAGGTGCTCATCGTGAAGGAAAACTCACCGTGTGTTCACCGAAGGGTAGCACCAGCTTTTTCAAGCCATCGGCCAAGAAGGCTGCCGACTACATGGCACGCAAACTTGCCGAGGCTACTGCCAACAAGCGCCTCAAGTTTGGCTGCATCAACTCGTTAGGCGAGACCACCGAGGAGGCTCAACAGATGTTCCATGCGTGGATAACGCGAAGATTGGGTATCAACCTTTGATTATTTCCCCGCCAATTCGTACCTTTACACCGACAATATACACACAGACATTATGCTGAAGGAGTTCATCTCACTGATCAAGCGTTTCGTACCGCCCTATAAAAAGTACCTGTTTGGCAATCTTCTGCTAAACCTATTGGCTCAAGTGCTCAATGTATTCTCGTTTGCCATGCTCATCCCCATCTTGCAGATATTGTTTCAGGTGAGCGATACGCAGTACGAGTATATGTCCCTTGCCGATGGTAATGTTGCCGATGTCATCAAGAACAATTTCTACTACTACATGAACGCCTTCATTGAGACGCGCGGTGCCCTATGGGTACTCCTCATGTCGGGTGTGGTGTTAGTGGTGACAACGCTTTTGAAGACTGCCTGCTATTTCGGTTCGGCCGCCACACTCATCCCCTTGCGCACGGGTGTGGTGCGCGACATGCGCATACAAGTATATAATAAGGTGTTGGGGCTTCCCTTGAGTTTCTTCTCCGAGGAGCGTAAGGGCGACATCATCTCACGCATGAGCAGCGATGTGAGCGGGCTCGAGACGGCCCTGTCCAACTCCTTGGAGATGCTCATCAAGAATCCCATTGCCATCATCGTCACCTTGTGCACCCTCTTCTTCCTCAGCTGGGAGCTGACCCTCTTCGTGCTTATCGCCATGCCCGCACTGGCTTGGGCCATGGGTGCCATCTCGCGCAAACTGAAACGCACCTCCAAGGAGGCACAAAACTATTGGGGTACCCTGCTGGCGCAGCTTGACGAAACCTTGGGCGGCCTTCGCATCATCAAGGCCTTCCTTGCCGAGGGTAAGATGAAAGATCGCTTTGCCTCCATCAACAACACCTACCGCGACGCCACCATGCGCATGACCATCCGCCAAAGTGCCGCCCACCCTGCCAGTGAGTTTATGGGCACCTGCATCATCGTCATCGTGATGTGGGCAGGAGGCTATATCATTCTCAACGGCACATCAGGCATGGAGGGCGCCACCTTCATCTACTACTTGGTGATGCTATACAACATCCTCAACCCTATCAAAGACCTCTCCAAGGCCTACTATAACATCCCCGTAGCCATGGGCTGTTGGGAGCGTGTAGACAAGATCCTCAGTGCCGACAACCCCATCAAGGAAGCAGCCTCCTCCACTCCGCTCACCACCTTCGAGCAGGGTATCGAGTTTAGAGATGTCGACTTCCACTACACCCCTGGTGCTCCGGTGCTGCGCGGCATCAACCTCACTGTGGAGAAGGGCAAGACCATCGCCCTCGTGGGGCAATCAGGATCGGGCAAGTCTACGCTGGTAGACCTCGTGCCCCGTTTCCACGATGTGGTGGGTGGTAGCATCCTCATCGATGGCAAAGACATCCGCCAGGTGCCCATCCGCGACTTGCGCTCGCTCATCGGCAATGTAAACCAAGAGGCCATCCTCTTCAACGACACCTTCTACAACAACATCACCTTCGGCGTCGAGGGCGCCACGATGGAGCAGGTCATCGAAGCCGCCAAGATAGCCAATGCCCACGAGTTCATCATGGAGAGCGAGCAGGGCTACGACACCATGATTGGCGACCGCGGTTGCCGCCTGTCGGGAGGTCAGCGCCAACGCTTGAGCATAGCCCGTGCCATCTTGAAAAACCCTCCCATCCTCATCCTCGACGAGGCCACCTCAGCCCTCGACACCGAGAGCGAGCGCCTTGTGCAGGAGGCCTTGGAGCGTCTGATGCGGTCGCGCACCACGATTGCCATTGCCCACCGCTTGAGCACCATCCGCCATGCCGACGAGATATGCGTGATGCTCGAAGGAGAGATTGTAGAGCGTGGTACCCACGAGGAGTTGCTCGCCCAAAGCGGATACTACAAGAAACTTAACGACATGCAGAGTTTGTAACCAAACAAGTTTTTTTTGCAATATCACACTTTTTTATTTAATTTTGCAGAGATAAACGAGATTATAATTGTTTAACCCAATAAAAAGAAAAAGATTATGAAGTTTTTGACAGACGAGAAACTCGTGATTGTAGGTGCCGGTGGTATGATCGGTTCTAACATGGCCCAGACAGCCTTGATGCTTGGTCTTACTCCCAACATCTGCCTTTACGACATCTATGGTCCTGGTGTGAATGGTGTAGCCGAAGAGATGGCTCACTGCGCTTTCGAGGGTGCCAACGTAACATGGACTATCGACCCCGAAGAGGCATTCACTGGTGCCAAGTACATCATCTCTTCAGGTGGTGCTCCCCGTAAGGAGGGTATGACTCGTGAGGATTTGCTGAAGGGTAACTGCCAGATTGCAGCTGAGTTTGGTGACAACATCAAGAAGTACTGCCCCGATGTGAAGCACGTAGTGGTTATCTTCAACCCCGCCGACGTAACTGCTCTCACAGCTCTCATCCGTTCAGGTTTGAAGCCCAACCAGCTCACTTCACTCGCTGCTCTCGACTCTACACGTCTCCA
>JAZKZX010000036.1:0-3536 GCA_045612925.1 Bacteroidaceae bacterium | reverse complement strand
CGCTTCAAGAAACCTTCCTTCTGTGTCTCCTCCTGTGCACTGGCTGTGAGTGTACAACATCCGAGCAATGCGATGCCCAATCCTTTGATAATCTTGTTCATTTTCTTTTACTTTTTAATTTGGTTAATATTATTACTGTTTCTTCACACTTACCTTAATCTTACCATTCTCGAGCAACCATTGGGCTTCGTCGCGTAAGGTCTCTTCAAGAGGACGAGTGGTATAGCCCAACTCACGTTTTGCCTTACTATAATCAAACTTGTTGTTGCGCTTTAGGTTATATACCGAGAAGGTGGTCATTATGGGCACTTCACCCTTCTTGGCTGCATCTTTTTCCATTTTCTTCGCTATTTTTTCGGCCATACGGATGGGAAGGAAGAACTTGATAGGCTTGCAGCCTAACTCTTGACAGAGCAGTTTGCTCAATCGTTTTAGGGTGATTACTTCGTTGCCAAGGATATATCCTTCTCCTGTTCGACCTTTGTCGACAGCGGCTATACATCCCGCAGCAAGGTCACGCACATCGACGAGATTGAACGAGCCATCGATACCTACGGACATCTTTCCGTTGATAATCTTGACGATGGTTGAAGTGGTCTCGCTCATGGAATAGTCATTGGGGCCAAAGATACCTGTAGGATATACGATGCTGGCATTGAGCCCACGCTCGCGCACGGCAGTGAGCACATTGGCCGTAGCCATCGCTTTACTCTTGCTATACCAACCTTCTATTTTGTCAAGGTCAAATTCATCGATCTCTTTAATCTTCTCTTTTTGGGGACGCTCGGGAATAGCACCTGTAGAACTTACATAAACCAGTTTTCTACACTCCTTGTGTTCAAGGCAGAGGTCTACAATATTTTCCGTACCACCCACATTAACATCAAGTATCACCTTGCGATACTTTGGGTTTACAGTCACCATACTGGCTACGTGGATACACACGGTCTCTGTACCCTCTTCAACAGCAAAAAAAGGTTCCAACGATGCCTTATCGCACAGATTGCCATAGACAATCTCCACCTCTTTGGGGACATACTTGGCTGCTTTGTCGCCCTTCAGCACGAAACCTCTCACGCGCTCACCGCGTTCGAGCAACTGGGCACATACGTTGCTGCCCAGGAATCCGGCAGCGCCGGTCACAAGATACAGTCTGTTTTTCATATGTTATTGTTTACTGTTTAGGGTTAACAACTTCGTTGTTGAGCTTCGGCTGCGCTCGCTGCAAGAGTTCAAGCAAGCTTGACTCTAGCTCGCTGGCACGAACCTTTAGAGTTTAGTGTTTTCCTCCGGAGTTTTCGTTTTCGTCTTCGTTTTCGTCATCCACCTTCTCCAAGAAGTGCTCCACGAAGTCATCCTCGATCTTCTTGTACGTCCCCACCACGGAGTTTTCTATGGCGCGGTAACCGTCCACGAAAGCACGCTCCATGGCAAGGTAGTTGTGTACGATGTTTTCTTCCATCTTCTTGTAGGCATTTACTACAGATTCTTCCACTTTCGTCTTCTTCAGTCGGTAGGTTTTCTTGGGTGTCGGTTGGTCCATATTGTTGACATTTGATTTCGAGTGCAAAATTACAACGAAGCCCTGAACCATACTCGCCCACTTTTCGGGCAAAGTGGTACGATTGTCGGCAAATGACGCTTTTCGGGTAAGAATCACCCGTAAGGATTTGTTAAAAAGCGAACTCGATTGGTATGAAAGGAAGATGTTTTGGTACGATTGTCGGTTACGCTTGCTTGGTGTTAAAGGATAATGTGTATATTTGCGAGAAATCGTGAATATTTGCAAAATGTAGACTATGAACGCAAAGGTCCCCTATCTCCGTTGGCGCGAACGCATCAACGATATTGTCCCCGACGAGTACCGCATAGGCACCGATGTACTTGTTGTTCCCCAGCATCGGCTGTTCGATGTTCCCGAAGGCTACTTCAAGGTAGATGTCACCACCATCCTTATCTATGACAAGGGAGAGGTGCACGTGTCGCTCGATATGCGGGAGTACCACATCAAAGCCCCCGCAGCACTCACCATACTGCCCAATTCCACATTCTGCTATCTCGGTCATAGCGAAGACTTGGAATACAAGGCGGTGATTATGTCCGAATCATTCACCGACAGTCTCTTTCAAAATATCGACCGCATGCATCCCTTGCGCGATTCGGTACTCAACCATCCCCTGCAGGAGGGCAGCGAAGTGACATTCATCTACAACCACTATGTAAAGATGCTTGTCGACCTCCTCAGAGGGGCACCCACAACCTATAAATTGGAGGCCGTCAAGCACCTCACGCTGGCCATATTCTACGCCTATTCCAATACGAAACATGCTCCCGTGAGCGACCGTGTAGGGCGCAAGGACGAGCTCTACGGACAGTTTACCGACCTCGTGCGTCGCCACTTCCGTACCTGTCGCGACGTGAGCTACTATGCCGACCGCCTCTGCATCACCGTCAAGTACCTCTCACAAGTGGTAAAGGAGAAGACCGGCCGCCCGGCAAGCGAAGTGATAGAGAAATATGTCACTACGGAATGCAAGGCACTGCTCTCGTCCACCACGATGAGCATACAGCAGATTGCCGACACCCTCAACTTCCCCTCACAGTCCGTCTTCGGCAAATATTTCAAGCGAGCTACCGGCATGTCACCACGCGAGTATAGGAACAGGGGCTGACAGTGAAATATGATAACTGATTTTATGAAAAGATTTATCAATATGTATTATGGAACAACTGATTAAAGAATTGCTGCAACGCATCGATGCGCTGGAGAAGAGAGTGGAGAGATTAGAAAAAAAATGAGAAAGAGACCCACCCCAGCCCTCTTTAGACCCCCTCCGCCCTTTGGGCTCGTCCCCCTTGAAGAGGGGACAGTTGGGGGCTACAGACATCGCGGAGGCCCTAAGTAAGCTATTGCAATGCCGCACGCCCGATGCGCGTTACCTGGTGACGCGCAAGGTGCACTGGCAGGCGGAGTACAGGGTGTTGGTCGATGAGGGGTGGTACGATGCCTCGCTGGGCTATGCAGGCTTTGTCGATTATATCCGTTCGGTGGCTCCACCGGGCGGATTTCGCATTATGCCCGATGTGGAGACCATACGCCACATATCACAGACGCTCTACGCACGTCCCTTCCGCGACTGGCGCTACGATGCCGCCTACGGCACCAAGCGCTGGGCATACGAGCGGATGAGGGCCGTGGCGGAGGTGTTACAGTCTTGCTTGGAAACTGGTTGAACATCCATGAATACATAGACGTTTTACGTCATGATGACGTAATTTAATATCATTTTTAGTGCGATATGTCAAATAAAACGTTTATATTTGCAGAAAAATCTATAGTTATGGGACAGGTATCAATGACTGTGAGGATGGACTCACAACTGAAAGCAACATTTGATGCGCTCTGTGCACAGTTCGGGATGAGTGCCAATACGGCAATGAACGTGTTTGCCAAAGCTGTGGTACAGCGCGGTAAAATCCCGTTTGAGATTAGAGGCGATATGCCTGTGAATGCAGGTGGATATGCCGCATTCTCT
>JAZKZX010000035.1:0-12756 GCA_045612925.1 Bacteroidaceae bacterium | reverse complement strand
GGAGAGACTAATTATGGCAAAGAAAGTTAAAGGTAACAGAGTTCAGGTTATTCTCGAGTGCACAGAGCACAAGGAGAGCGGTATGCCGGGTACATCTCGTTATATCACTACTAAGAACAGAAAGAACACAACTGAAAGATTGGAGCTTAAGAAGTACAACCCCATCTTGAAGCGTGTAACAGTTCACAAGGAAATTAAGTAATCACACCCTTAAAATAGTATAAGACTATGGCAAAGAAAGCGGTTGCATCACTCCAAACAGGTAAGTCAGCTTCTTACTCAAAGGTTATCAAGATGGTAAAGTCTCCCAAGACTGGTGCTTATATCTTCGATGAGCAGATGGTTCCTTCTGAGAAGGTACAAGAGTTCCTTAAGAAGTAATATTAATTACACAAACAATAAAGCAAAGCCCTGCAACACCCGCGTTGCGGGGCTAACTTTTGTTATGCAAACAGGTGGGGCTCTAAGTCTATCACCTAAACATTGCCTCTAAACACTCGGTTCAAAACACTACCTTCAAAACTCTCAATCAATATGGATATCGGATTTTTAAATCGTTTCGAAGAGAAGATACAAAACGAACTCCTTCGCATCTGCACTTCGCGCGGAATGCTCGGTGGTACACTTTTGGCTACTGACGACATTATCAGCCACTGGGAGGTGCTCGCTCCCGAATATGTGGCCGATGCAGTAGGGCAGATTGCTGACTATCCCACTGTATCTATTGCATGGGCTGGTTATCTTGGCCTAGCTATTGCTCATGGATGGGATACTAACTGGGAGGCTTGTTTGCGTGCCCCATACAATAGTTATTATGGTGAACAGGGATTTGATGATATGGATGAGCATATCGTGCAGCATGTGCTTGGTCTGTCGCTTGAGAGCAATGTGGCGAAGGATCTTGAAGCTATCATTCGTAGCTGTGCTCAAACGGCTGTTACTCTCATTCGTCGCGAGCAGATAGAACCGCAGAGCCCCATGGCCTTTCATGTCTTTGCTCGTGCTATTAAGGTGATGTATCGCATTGGTGCAGCGCTGGAACTCAAGCGTCTTGGCTATAAGTTTGAAGAGGTAGAACTTCCTCCCCACTTTGGTCCCTTGTCCGAGTGTTAAAGTGGATGAAGTAGCGCAAAAAAGTAAATTGTGTGGAAAGATGATAAAGGCGGTCTTGATGGGCTGCCTTTTTTTTAGCTCTGTCCTGTAAGTTTGAGTAGGGTGTCTATACTCTTAGTAGTTTTAGATTCTATAGATATTATGAAAATCCTGGATATTATAGAAGTCCAGGAAATATATTTATATAACTATATAAAAAAAGAGATGAACTATTGTTCATCTCTTGCTTTGAGTGACTCCAATAGGATTCAAACCTATAACCTTTTGATCCGTAGTCAAATGCTCTATTCAGTTGAGCTATGGAGCCGTTGTTTTTCTCAATTGCGATGCAAAGGTACATCCTTTTTTTTAGACTGCAAAATCTATTGAGCTTTTTTTTGTAAAAAAAGCATTTTTCTTCTTTTTTTTGATGTTTTTTGATGTTGAATAGTGGTTATTGCTCAATAAATCGATTATTTCGTACATACCATCCTATCGAAATACCTACATTAAGATTTTGTGTGGTGTAGCTGTTATGATTGAGATAGGCGCTGATAACAAAGGTGGAGAAACGTCCTACGATGGAGAATTCTTCGATATGTTCAAGTGTGGAGAATGCCTTTCCGTAGTATGCGTCCCCTGCAACGTTGCAAAGGATGGGATATATGGGGGCAAAGGCATATGCTTCTAAGCGAACCTGTATATAAGGGCTGATTTGGTAGATGGGTTTAATGCCTGCTGCAAGGTATTGGTTGGCTCGAAATGCAGGGTTATAGGTGAAGAGCATACTCGGTGTAGGGGCAAAGGTACCAGCTTGAAGCATCGTTGCGGTATAATTCTGGGCGAGATTTCGTGAAGAATAATATCCCTCAATATGTGTTCCAAGGGTAAACCTGTTGGTGAGTGTAAGATAGCGTTGATCCTTGAAGCTGATTTGTAGCCATGATAAAGCCTCTTCAATGAGTTTTTCCTTGTGTAATGTGTCGGGCGAGTAGGTGCTTTGACCACTAAAAATCTGTGCTAATATTTGCTGAGATACTCCCTTTGTAGCATATTGGATGGCATTGAGAGAATTTCGTTTGAAAAGTACAGCACCTCCGAAGAGATGGTATGTGTTGGTATCATACTTCAAATTATTCAAGTCAATGGCATTGTTTTGTATATATTTATCTGTGAGTTTTCCGTAACCGAAGCTAAATTCGGCTTTGTGTTGTGTTATAAAGGGTAGAGCGAGCTTTATCTTTCCGTAAGTCTCGGTCTGCTTGCTGAGCGCAGGGGTGGAGTTGTCTGAAAAGAGAAAACTTTGTTCAAAATTGTTTAATGTGGAATGTGAACCCATTATTCGGAGTGACATGGGGATGTCTGTTGATAGGTTGAGACG
This sequence comes from Bacteroidaceae bacterium, assembly GCA_045612925.1. Classification (GTDB taxonomy): domain Bacteria; phylum Bacteroidota; class Bacteroidia; order Bacteroidales; family Bacteroidaceae; genus UBA1189. Next base: position 10,283 of record JAZKZX010000035.1, on the reverse strand, counting down.
GCTCATGAGGTGTACATTGTTGTACATGCGTCCAAATTGCCCGTCAAGTAGAATTTCGGTAGAGTGTCTGCCGATATGATTGTAGTTTATGCCATAGTACATTTGGTTGATGCTATTGGTCGAGAGCCCTCCTCCGAATGCTAATGAGAAGTTGTCTTTCATTGACACGTCAAGGTGTAAATTGAAGGTCTTATTCCTTGGATTATATGTAGCTGTGGGAAAAATTTCCTTGATTGCATTTTCTGACATTAGTCTAAAATAGGCTTTTTTAAAGTCTTTGAATCTTAGGTAGCGATGTCCGGCAGGACGTAATTCATTAATGATATACTGTTGTTGTTGAGCGGTGCTTCCGCTTATAGTGATATTTTTGAATACTACTTCTGGAAGGGTTTGTTTATAGGCCATGCGTCGTTTGTTTATGGTGTCTAATGAGACAGTGCGTGAGACTTTGCCTTTGATTGAATCGATGAGTTGTAGTGTGGTGTTGTAGCCGAGATTAAATAGGAATTGAGACTTGTCGAAATCGAGAAGTCCTACTTCGCTATTTAGGTCAAAGTTCATAAGTATGCCATTCGTGTCGGGCAATTCATAGTTACTCGCTTGCATAATTAGAGCTTCCACTTGAGATGCAATATTGCCATCAGTGGTTTGTTCTTGATTTGATGAAACCACACTGCCTATAATGTAGTCGGGGGCAAAGTCTCGTTTCATTATGTCTGCAGGGAAGTTGTTGTATATACCTCCGTCGTATGTTAGTACTCCGTTAATTTTGATAGGGCGAAAGACGAGAGGGAATGTCATTGATGCTCGTACGGAATTTCCCAAGTCGCCATGGCTGAAAACAATTTCTTTCTTATTATATACATCAGAGGCAACGCATCTGAAGGGTATAAATAGGCTATCGAAATTTTCTTTGCATGCAGCGGTGGCTTGTATGCATAATTCCAATATCTTGATATTCATATGGATAGGGTCGATGAGGCTTAGGGGGAGTGCCTGCACCTCAGCTTGTGAATTGTTCCAAGTTGCTTTGATGGAGTATAGCTCGGGGGTTGGGTCGTTTTGTTTGATGTAATAGGTGTTATTGGGGTCAATTTCTCCGGAATAACATTGCTTGAACTCCTTCGAGTCGATAAGTTCAAGCATCTCTTGCGGTGTATATCCCATGGCGTATAGACCTCCGATGATGGCGCCTATAGAAGTTCCCGTGATATAGTCGATGGGGATGCCGTTTTCTTCAAGAGCTTGTATAATACCAATGTGTGTGATTCCCTTGGCGCCTCCACCGCTCAAGACGAGTCCTACCGATTGGGCGTTAATAGCACCAGTGAGCATGATAAGTGAGAGTATTAGGCAGACAAGCTTTCGCATGGCATTGTTGTTTTATTCCTTCGAACCGCTAATTTAGTGATTGTTTTTTATCTATAATAATTATTGGGCACAAAAAATAATGGGGAGAGGTGTTTTTCTCCTCTTCCCATTGTTTCTTAGAGTGGTAATCTTCCTTCTATGACATCCCAGTCAATAATGTGCCATAAGTTGTCATAATGTGCTTTCTTGTCGAAAGCATAGTCAAGATACCAGCTATGTTCCCAGCAATCGATGCCCAATATTGGAGTCATACCTCGTCGAAAAGGATTGCCACCTCCCATTTCCTTGACTATTTGGAGTCGTCCTTCGGTATCTATTGCCAACCAAACCCACCCACTGCCGAAAATGCTCATGGCGGCCTCGGTCATCTGTTTCTTGAAGATATCCATACTGCCAAAGTGAAAGTTGATTGCATTTGTTAGGCGCACACTTGGGGCTTTTTGTTGCGATGCGGGAATGAATTGCTCAAAATAGAGTCTATGGTTCATTACTTGTCCGGCGTTGTTTTGTATTGGCCCATCGGGAGCTTGTTGTACAATCTCTTCCACCAATAGGCCTTCATATTCGCTTCCAGGCGTTAGTTTGTTTAGATTGTTGATGTATGCGGCAAAGTGTTTTCCATGGTGGTTTGCGATGGTTTCTTTGCTGATGATAGGCTCTAATCCGTTGGAGGGGTAAGGAAGGATGGGTAGTGTATAGGTAACCATTTTTGTTATCATAAGTATAAGCGTTAAGAGCATATTGTTGTTTTTTGTAGCTATAACTCAAAACGAATACTTATTGTTCAGATGACTAACCTTTATTTATCTTGATCATGCCATCACATAGCGTGAATGCTTCTTCGTTTACTATGCGGTTAAGGAATAGTCGTAGGTGTTCGGAGGGTATATGTAGTGTGTAGAGTTCTTCTACGGGATGTGCGAGTCCATCAGCCAATAAGTTATTGGTCATATCAAGATAGGTTAGATACAAGGCATCAGGGAATGCCATGTTGCGTTGTGCACGACAATTGTCACATTGTTGACAAGGTAAGGAGGTGTGTTCGCCAAAATATCTGAGTAGTATGCGGCTACGGCATTGTTTGTCGGATAACGCATATTCCTTCATGCCCTCTATACGAAGAGCATATTTTTCTTTACGTTCCTCATACACTGTTGTGGGGATAGATAGACGTGTCGTGTCAAGGCGCTTTCTCGTAAAGGTTATTGAGGGGCATGTACGGCGAGGGATATAATGTATTACACGTGCACGACCTAACCCCAGCAATGATTCGTAGAGTGGTTCCAGTTCAATACCACTCATGTCGCTGATGTATTTTTCGTCAATGAATACATAGTCGCTGAATACACCGCTATAAAGTCGTAGTAGTGTGCGAATAACTTGGTCCGAGGTATCGCTGATGTCGTATCTACGGTATAATTCGTCGCGTTGGACAATGAAACGTAGTCTTGAGGTGTGTTCTTCCTCTTCTTGGTAGTGAATGTAGCCTGCTTGTGTGAGCAGACGTAAGGCGCTCTCGGTTTGCACAAGGGGAAGATGGTAGGCTCGGCAAAAGTCCTCTAACGAAAAATCGTAACGGCATCCCATGCCATCGCCCACTGCCATCTGATAGTAGTATCCGAGGCGTTCGTATACGTTGCGTATGAAATCCTTCTCGGGAAAGTTGTCTGATATGCGTCGCGAGAGTTTGCGTTTGTCGTCGGGCGAGTAGAGTAGTACGGCGTAGGCGGTGAGTCCATCTCGCCCAGCGCGACCCGCTTCTTGGTAGTAGGCTTCGGGGGAATCGGGCATCTCATAGTGGATGACGATGCGCACATCGGACTTGTCGATACCCATGCCGAAGGCGTTGGTGGCCACGATGACGCGTATGATTCCCGTAGTCCATTGCTGCTGGCGCTTGTCCTTGTCTCGGGTGTCAAGACCTGCATGGTAGAATGATGCATTGATGCCTTGATCGGTGAGCATTCTTGCAATCTCGCGTGTTTTGTCACGATTGCGTACATAGACGATAGCTGATCCTTCTACATGGTTAAGAATATGCAGTAGCTCGTTTTCCTTATTTTCGGTAGGTCGTACGATATAGTTGAGGTTTTTACGCTCAAAACTCATACGGAACACATTTTTGGCGCGGAACTTTAACTTCTCTTGTATGTCGTCAACCACCTCTGGTGTAGCTGTGGCTGTAAGCGCGAGGATGGGTGCATGGGGTAGTTGCTCGCGTATGTTGGCGATGTTAAGATAAGAGGGACGGAAGTCGTATCCCCATTGGGAGATACAATGACTTTCATCGATGGTAATGAAACTTACCTCCATGCGCCTCAGCTTGTGTAAGAATATATCAGAGGAAAGTCGTTCTGGAGATATGTAGAGGAACTTGTATCCGCCGAGTATGCAGTTGTCGAGTGCTACAATGATGTTTTCGTGACTCATGCCCGAGTAGATGGCCGTAGCCTTGATACCCCGCTCTCGCAGTTTGGCTACCTGGTCTTTCATTAGCGCGATGAGTGGGGTCACTACGATACATACACCCGTCATGGCCAAGGCAGGCACTTGGAAGGTAATACTCTTTCCACCTCCCGTAGGCATCAGACCTAGCGTGTCGCGTCCGCTGCCTATGCTACGGATGATATCTTCTTGGATACTACGAAACGAGTCGTATCCGAAGTACTCGTGAAGAATCTCCGTATAGTTCACTCTTCTGGTTTGTTGGGTCTGATGCTTTCAATGAATAGCTGTACCTCTCCACGCTTGTGAGAGTTCTCTTCTATCGTGTAGCAAATGTCAAATGCTTGTTTTGACTTGATGTAGCGTGCTTGCGAACTTTGTCCGAAGGCGATACCATTTATAACATTGGATGTTTGGTTGTCGACTAATTCAAGTTTGATGTGTTCTTGATTGCGTCCCACTACGCGGCTGGTGCCAAAATCGTATACATGGCGAGTGCAGAATATGGGCTTGAGATTATCCGGACCAAAGGGCTCAAAGCGCTTCAGGTCATTGTAAAGTTTGTAACTTATCTCTTTGAAACTGAGTTCTTCGTCAATATAGATATTTGCTTCAGTCTGTGTGGGGTGTATATTTTCTGATACATATTCTTCGAATCGACGAGAGAATTCCTCGATATTCTCCACCTTGAGCGAAAGTCCTGCAGCATACGGGTGACCTCCGAAATTGTCGAGTAGATCGCGGCAACTCTCTATGGCTTTGTATACGTCAAAGTCGGCCACTGATCGTGCAGAGCCTGTAGCTATGTCATTCGTCTTGGTAAGTACCACCGATGGTCGATAGAAGAGTTCCGTAAGTCGAGAAGCTACGATGCCTATTACGCCGCGGTGCCAATCTTCGTTGTATAGTACGATGCTGCGCTTGTCGGCCAATCCTTCCAGGTTGTCAACAATCTGGTTGGCCTCCTCGGTCATATTCTTGTCGAGGTCTCTACGCGCTTCGTTGTATTCGTTTATTTGATTGCTTATGCTCAAGGCCTTGTTGTAGTCTTTCTCTGTGAGTAGGTCCACTGCCTCTTTGCCGGTTTGTATGCGGCCTGAAGCATTGATACGAGGCCCTATTTTGAATATGATGTCATTAATTTTGATTTCCTTATTTTTTAAGCCACATACCTCAATAATGGCTTTCAGTCCCGTACTGGGATTGTGATTTATTTGGCGCAGTCCATGGAAGGCAAGTATGCGGTTTTCTCCCATGATGGGAACAATATCAGAAGCAATACTTACAGCTACAAGGTCAAGATAAGGTATGAGTTGGCTAAATTCGATACCATTATCTTTGGCGAAGGCTTGCATCAGCTTGAATCCTACTCCACAGCCCGATAGGTGTGGGTAGGGGTAGTTGGAGCCAATGAGTTTGGGATTTAGTATGGCCACTGCGGGAGGTAGTATCTCGTCCTGCACATGGTGGTCGCAAACGATGAAGTCGATGCCCATACTTTTTGCATAGGTTATCTCTTCTACGGCTTTAACGCCACAGTCTAGTACGATGACCAGGCTTACTCCAGTCTCCTTAGCATAGTCTACACCTTTGAATGATACTCCATAACCGTCGTTGTAGCGGTTGGGGATGTAGTAGTCGATGTTGGTCGTAAACTGCTGCAAGAAACGGTACACCAATGCTACCGCCGTAGTGCCATCCACATCATAGTCGCCATATACGAGTATGCGTTCTTTGCGTCCCAAAGCCTTATTGATACGCTTCACCGCCTTCTCCATGCCATCCATCAAGAAGGGGTCGTGCAGGTCCAATAGGCTTGGGCGGAAAAACTTCTTTGCTTCTGTGGCTGTTCCCACCCCTCGTTTTCGTAGTAGTCGGCATAGTACAGGGCTAATTCCTATCTCTTCTGATAGCATATCGGCCTCTGCGCTTACCCTATCTGTAGGAGGTTCATAATTCCATTTGTAGTTCATTATATGTATTTTTTTGTTATCTTACCCAGGTGACAAATGTGCCTATATGGTGTTTTTCAGTGTTTTAAGCCCACTTGCCCATTTTAATTTGGTAAAGATACAAAAAAGACGGATACAAATGAAATTGTTTAAGTAAAATTAATGAATAGCTTTTGCCTTGGCGAGGACTATGCTGTGGATCGTTTTCGTTCTATGCTCTATGTAAAACAAAGATATAGGCTATACTCTTGCGAATATAGCCTATAAATAGTAGTTTCTATAATTTTGTCGAGGTCTTACTTGTCTTCAGTTACCTCTTTGATTAACTTGAGGAGATCGTCCTCGAAGAGAACCCATCCAGCAGCGCAGAATCCGAAGATGAAGACAAAGAGTACTAACATCTTAGCTTTGCTGGGAGCAGATTTAAGATTAGGTATCGCAGCAGGCTCCAATACCGTGAAGACGGGTTTTGTCTCTAGCTCCTTGATTCGTGCTGTTTCAAGCTGAGTGGCCACTTGAGAGTATATTTGATAAGCGAGATTCATCTCCTGTTGGAGTCTTTCTTGCTCGGCTTGGGCACTTTGTCTTATCACATTCTTGTTGGCATCTACATATTTTGCATATGTTTGCTGAGCGTCATAGTAGTCCGCTTTGCGCTTGTTGTAGATGAGGGTGAGGTTGTCAATGTCTTGTCGCACCTTTGATGTTCGGTAGTCCGACATGTAGTTCTTGAGGTTGTCAACTACGGCCTCTACTACGGTGTATACCACTAAGGGGTCCTGCATTTCCATTTCGACAACCGTCTTTCCTGTCTTTTTGTCGATGTTGATCATGATGTTTTCGGCAAAATACGCGACGACCCCTCTCTCCTTTTTAGATAAGGTTGCTAGATTGCGTGGTCCAGTGCTGATGCCTTCTTCCTCATCCTTCTTGTCCTTTCCCAATGATAGGCACCAGCCTAAGACATTCTTGGGGGCTTCGAGGATAGGTGTCCACCAGGGAGTGCGTTGATGGTTGACTATGTAGTCGTAGAGTGTGGTGTTGATTGTGCTATCTTTTCGTACAAACTGTACGGGGATATCGAATAGACCAACGATGAAGGGGGTAGAGTGTGCCACATCGGGGAACATGTCTACGCTAATAGCGTCTACGTTGTTGTCGATGCTCACTCCCATCATGGCAGCTATACCTCCCATCGAGCTATTTGAACTTCCTGCTGCTTCGGGAGCCAGTACGGTACTTGCTTTGTATGTCTTTGGTAGGCTAAATCCGACTACGAGTCCAATGACGGCGCCTACAACACCCCATTTGATAATCAATGAGCGCTTCTTCCAAAGCTTGGCGACATACTTCATGATGTCTATCTCATCGCCTTGTACCTGTTTGGCTAAGTTATTGTTTTGTTCAGTCATAAGTGTTGTTACTTAATGATGTTATAAATGGTTCCAAGCATTGTTGCTATCGAAGCACTTGTAGTGGCTATGCTCATGAAGTTTGTGAGTGCTTCCTCGTTGGTAATCTTGTTGGGGACGATAATCTCGCATCCGGGTTCTACAATTTTGCGAGACGATCTTCTTGCTTTGCATACATTGCCATTCATATATACGATGTAGGCGCGGCCTTTCTTGGCTTTAAATCCGTATCCTCCCGCTTGAGAAACATAGTCGGCTACTGTCAACTTGGGGTTGTAAGTTACCGTATTGGGGTATAGCACACATCCAGAGATTCTGATTGTGTTGTCATATTCCGGTACTACGATGACATCCCCTTCTCGAAGGATTACATCCGCGTCGCTTTTAGGATTGGCCAATGCCGCCTCTAAGTTGATACCTATGTAATAGGTCTCTTCTACTTCTTCTTCCTCCTTTTCTTCTTTTGTTTTTGAGTCTTTGGATTGCTTCAATACATCTAATGCTGCGTAGAATTGCTTTTTTTCCTCTTCGTTCATGACGCGACTGAGCTTAGCGCCTTTGATATAAGCCAGTGAAGAGACACCTCCGGCCAACTTGATTACATCTGACAATCTCATCGACTTGTTTGTCAATACATAGCTTCCGGGGAAGAGCACTTCTCCTTCGATTTGTACATGGTACTGCGAGCTATATCCGGGGCTCCTGCGCACATAGATTTGGTCGTAGGGCTCGAGTACGAAGGCGCTATCTCCTTCAATCTTATAATCTTGATTGATGGCGAAGGTGTACATTCTGCTGATGGTGTCGGTTTCCTCTACTCCATTAGGATCCTTGATGCGTCGACTTACATCAATCTTAGCTGTAGATGCCGACTCCAATAATCCTCCTGCCTGTAGGATGACATCTTCGATGGTGGTGTTTTGGGCAAAGCGGTATTCGCCAGGATAAGCCACCTCTCCTACGATGGTGATATATCCCAGGTCTCTGATCTCATTGATGCTGGGTATGGTGAGGACATCGTTCTTCTGTAATGGGATGTCTTGTATCTCTCCGCTAAGCAGTTTCTTGATGTCTACGGGGATGAGCTCGAGTGTGTAGTCTTCGCGTTCTCTGTGGAGCAATGCCCTATTGACGAAGGCGTCGCCTTTGAGTCCATCAGCTATGGCTATGAGTTTCGCTACGGTGTTTACCTCGTCGTTTAGTTGGTAATATCCGGGGCGATAAACGGCTCCCTTCACCTCTACGCGATTCTCATATCGATTGATGATGGTGCCCACATTGATGCTATCGCCGTCCAGGAGGGCGAATGACGCAAAGTCGGCATTGTCTACCGTAAATATTTGATATTCGCGGCCATGTCTACGCTCCACAGTAATATTTGATGTATAGGCATCTCCCTTGAATCCTCCAGCGAAGTCGATAAGGTCGGCTACATTTTCTCCTGTGCGCATCTCATATCTCATTGGGCGCTTCACATTACCAGCGATGGTGGCTATGGCCTCATAGGTGGGTACGAGTACCACATCGCCATCTTGCAATATGACCTCTTCGGCTGGTTTGCCATTGATGATAAAGTCGTACACATCAATTTCGGCAATTTTCTTGCCATTGCGGATGAGTGATACATTACGTACACTACCCAAGTCGCTGAATCCGCCCGCCTTGTATAGGGCGTGATAGATGGTTGAGAGCGAAGACAAGGAGTAGGTTCCAGGGGCAACCACCTCACCCATGATGTTCACCGTGATGGTGCGTATAGCGCCTAAGGTGAGTTTAAACTCCGATTGAGCATCTTCGTCGCCTACAGAGTATATGCTTGCCAGTTTGCGGCACATGTGGCTCTCTGCCTCTTTGATGGTCATGCCGCCCAGGTAGACGAGTCCGATCTCTTCGATGTTGATAAAGCCGTCGGGCGAGATGATTTGTCGTATAGTAGCTTGGTTGGTGCCCCATACATCGATGATCACCTCATCGCCAGGGCCCAGTTTGTAATCTTCGGGCGTAGCCATATTCTCGAGCGGGGCAAATGTGAGCGAGTCAATAGCGAACACATTGCGGCCAAATACTTGAGTCTCGTCGTGCTGGGGCTTTACCACGATTTTTTTCTTGGGGGTTACGGTCTTCACGGTTTTCGATGTACGCAGTCTATTGGCCGTCGCGGCTTTGCTACCTGCGCTTGCTCTACCTTGTTGAGCCTCTATTCGAGCTTTGATTCGTGCAGCTTGCTCTTTCGAAACACCTCTTAGAGCCAATTCCTTGGTCAGTTGGTCTTGCGACTTACCACTTGCCATACCGCTTTCTACATATCTCATGACGGCATCGTCAGACATTTGTGCATGTACTGGTGCAGCAAAAGCCATGAGTGCAAATAACAAGATTAGTGCGAATGCCTTTCTTTCTCTCATACGATTTATTTTGTTTTTAATGTTCTGCTTACGTTTTTGTATGTGCATATGTATTATGCAAAGGTATGAATTTGTTTTTGATTATCCAAATATGATGGAGTATGGCGCACTAAATCTGCTTGAATATAAGCGTTTTTTAACGCAAAGCAAGCGGTTGCCACTGAGTATGGACCACCGCTTGCCTTATAGATGTTACAAATCTCTTACTTCATCGGGCAGGTGGGCTTCAGCTGCTTGAAGAAGTCGTTGCCCTTGTCGTCCACGAGGATGAATGCGGGGAAGTCCTCCACCTCAATCTTCCAGATGGCCTCCATGCCGAGTTCGGGATACTCTACGCACTCGATGCTCTTGATGTTGTTCTGCGCAAGGATAGCGGCAGGACCACCGATTGAGCCGAGGTAGAAGCCGCCATACTTCTGGCAAGCGTCGGTCACGCACTGGGCGCGGTTGCCCTTGGCAAGCATCACCATGCTACCGCCGTGGCTCTGGAAGAGGTCTACGTATGAGTCCATACGACCCGCAGTGGTGGGACCCATTGAGCCGCACGCCATGCCGGCAGGTGTCTTGGCCGGACCAGCGTAGTAGATGGGATGGTCCTTGATGTACTGGGGCAGGTCTTCGCCACGGTCGAGGCGCTCTTTGAGCTTTGCATGAGCAATGTCTCGGCCTACGATGATGGTACCGTTGAGCGAGAGGCG
>JAZKZX010000034.1:0-22089 GCA_045612925.1 Bacteroidaceae bacterium | reverse complement strand
ATGGATGTTGCTAAGGCTGTTAAGGAAGTTAAGCAAGGTAAGATTGACTTTAAGGTAGATAAGTCTGGTATCGTACATACTTCTATCGGTAAGGTATCTTTCAGCGCTGACGCTATCCGTGAGAACGCTAAGGAGTTTATTGCTACTATCAATAAACTTAAACCCAGCGCAGCTAAGGGCACATATATCAAGAGCATTTATCTTTCAAGTACCATGAGTCGTGGTATCAAGATTGATCCCAAATCATGTGAAGAAAATTAATGAACTAAGAAAGTTATGAAGAAGGAAGATAAAGGACAGATTATAGCTCAATTGGCTGAAACCATTCAGGCATATCCTCACTTCTACCTCGTAGACGTGACTGCACTTGACGCTGCCGCTACTAGCGAGCTCAGAAGAAAGTGTTTCAAGCAGGAGATTAAGATGGTGGTAGTGAAGAATACACTCCTCCAGAAGGCTCTCGAGACTCTCGAAGGTGACTTTTCTCCCTTGTATGGCTCGCTGAAGGGTACTACAGCTCTGTTCTTCTGTCAAACAGCTAATGTTCCTGCACGTCTGTTGAAGGAATATGCTGATAAGAAGGCAGAGGTTCCTGTACTCAAGGCAGCATATGCTGAAGAAGGTTTCTATGTGGGCGCAAATCAGCTCGCAGCTCTTACAAGCATCAAGAGCAAGAACGAAGTTATCGCCGAAATCGTTGCTTTGTTGCAATCACCGGCCAAGAACGTTGTTTCAGCTCTTCAATCAGGTGGTAACACCATTCACGGAGTTCTCAAGACACTCGGTGAGAGATAATAAATTAAAACTAAAAATTAATCTTTAAAACTATACGAAAATGGCAGATTTGAAAGCTTTTGCAGAACAACTTGTTAACTTGACAGTAAAGGAAGTTAATGAACTTGCAACTATCCTTAAGGAAGAATATGGTATCGAGCCCGCTGCTGCAGCAGTAGCAGTTGCTGCTGGTCCCGCTGCAGGTGCAGCTGAGGCAGTTGAGGAGAAGACATCTTTTGATGTAGTATTGAAGAACGCAGGTGCAGCTAAGCTCCAGGTAGTTAAGGCTGTTAAGGAAGTTTGCGGTCTCGGTTTGAAGGAGGCTAAGGACATGGTAGACGGCGCTCCCAGCGTAGTTAAGGAAGGTCTTTCTAAGGACGAGGCTGAGAACTTGAAGAAGGCTCTCGAAGAGGCAGGTGCTGAGGTAGAACTTAAGTAATTGCCGCCTCTCGTCAGGTAAACGGTTAAGAATCCCCTTTTATGGGGTTCTTAACCTTTTTGTGCCTAATCTTATTTTAAGTTCTAAAACCCATTGACCAATGTCTTCAAATACTGTAAACCAGAGAATTAACTTTGCTTCTATCAAGAATCCGATTGAATGTCCGGACTTCTTGGAAGTACAATTGAAGTCATTTAAAGACTTCCTTCAGTTAGACACTCCCCCCGAAAAACGCAAGAATGACGGGCTTTACAAAGTGTTTGCAGAGAATTTTCCCATTGCAGACACGCGTAATAACTTTGTTCTTGAGTTCTTGGATTATTATATTGACCCGCCCCACTATTCTATTGAGGAGTGTCTGGAGCGTGGTTTGACATATAGTGTCCCTTTGAAAGCCAAGTTGAAATTGTATTGTACCGACCCTGATCATGAGGACTTCGATACAGTGATACAAGACGTATACTTGGGTCCTATCCCTTATATGACCGATCAGGGTACGTTTATCATTAATGGTGCTGAGCGTGTTGTAGTTTCTCAGCTCCATCGTTCCCCCGGTGTATTTTTTGGTCAGAGCGTTCATGCTAATGGTACGCAGCTTTATTCAGCTCGTATTATCCCGTTCAAAGGTTCTTGGATTGAGTTTGCTACAGATATCAACAATGTTATGTATGCATACATTGATCGCAAGAAGAAGTTGCCTGTAACAACTTTGTTGCGCGCCATCGGCTTTGAAAATGATAAGGACATCCTCGAAATCTTTGATTTGGCTGAGGAGGTAAAGGTTAATAAAACCAATATGAAGAAGATACTTGACCGCAAGTTAGCGGCAAGAATCTTGAAAACACGAGTTGAGGATTTCGTAGATGCTGATACTGGTGAGGTGGTATCTATTGAGCGTAACGAAGTTCTTTTCGAGCGTGAAACCATATTGGATGAAGATGTTGTTGCTGAAATTTTGGAATCTGGCGTTGAGACTATCCTTGTTCATAAAGAGGCATCTAACCGTTCGGATTTCTCAATCATATTTAATACCCTACAGAAAGACCCTAGTAACTCAGAAAAGGAGGCTGTGCTCTACATCTATCGTCAGTTGCGTAATGCTGATCCTGCTGATGATGCAAGTGCACGAGAGGTTATCAATAACCTATTCTTCTCTGATAAACGTTACGACTTGGGTGAGGTAGGACGTTATCGTATTAATAGAAAGCTCAATCTGACTACAGACATGAGCGTTGGTGTACTAACCAAGGAGGATATCATCGAGATTATCAAATATCTTATAGAATTGATTAATTCTAAGGCAGTAGTAGATGATATTGACCATTTGAGTAATCGTCGTGTGCGTACTGTTGGTGAGCAGTTGGCTAATCAGTTTGCTATAGGTTTGGCTCGTATGTCACGCACTATTCGTGAGCGTATGAACGTTCGCGATAATGAGGTGTTCACTCCGACCGATCTGATTAACGCGAAGACTGTATCTTCTGTTATCAACTCATTCTTCGGAACGAACGCTCTTTCACAGTTCATGGACCAGACTAATCCGTTGGCTGAGATTACTCACAAGCGCCGCATGTCTGCGCTCGGACCTGGTGGTTTGTCACGTGAGCGTGCAGGCTTCGAGGTTCGTGACGTACACTATACACACTATGGTCGTCTTTGTCCTATCGAGACTCCAGAAGGACCGAACATTGGTCTTATCTCTTCTCTTTGTATATATGCAAAGATTAATCACCTTGGTTTCATTGAAACTCCCTATCGTAAGGTCGCGAATGCTAAAGTAGATCTCTCTCCTGAAGGGCTCATATATCTTTCTGCCGAGGAGGAGGAAGATAAAATTATTGCTCAGGGTAATGCCCCGCTCAATGCGCAGGGTGGTTTTATCCGCAAGAAGGTTAAGTCGCGTCGTGATGCAGACTATCCTGTGGTTGACCCTGATCAAGTTGAGTTGATGGATGTGTCACCTCAGCAGATTGCATCTATTGCGGCATCACTCATCCCGTTCCTTGAGCATGACGATGCTAACCGTGCGTTGATGGGTTCTAACATGATGCGCCAGGCTGTTCCTTTGTTGCGCAGCGAGGCTCCTATTGTGGGTACTGGTATCGAGAAGCAGCTTGCAGAGGATTCTCGTACTCAGCTTGTAGCTGAGGGCGATGGTATCGTTGAATATGTTGATGCGGCTACTATTAAGATTCTATATGATCGTACCGAGGAAGAGGAGTTCGTAAGCTTCGATTCTGCGTTGAAGGAGTATAGAATTCCTAAGTTCAAGCGTACAAACCAGAACATGACTATCGACCTTCGTCCTATTTGCGAGAAGGGGCAGCGTGTAAAGAAGGGTGATATCCTTACTGAGGGTTATTCAACCGAAAAGGGTGAGTTGGCGCTGGGTAAGAATCTCTTAGTCGCTTACATGCCTTGGAAGGGTTATAACTACGAGGACGCTATCGTACTTAACGAGCGTGTTGTACGTGAGGACATCCTTACCTCTGTTCATGTAGAGGAGTTTATTCTTGAGGTTCGTGAGACCAAGCGTGGTATGGAGGAATTGACGGCAGATATTCCTAACGTTAGTGAGGATGCCACTAAGGACTTGGACGAAACTGGTATTATTCGTATCGGTGCGACTGTAGAGCCTGGTGATATTCTTATTGGTAAGATTACTCCTAAAGGAGAATCTGACCCCTCACCTGAAGAGAAATTGCTTCGTGCTATTTTCGGTGATAAGGCTGGAGATGTGAAGGATGCTTCGCTTAAGGCTTCGCCTTCATTGAAGGGTGTAGTTGTCGATAAGAAGCTCTTCTCACGTGCAATTAAAACTCGTAGTTCCAAGCTTGCAGACAAGGCTTTGATGCCTAAGATCGACGAGGAATTTGATGAGCGTGCTGGTGAACTCAAGAAGATTCTTGTTGACAAGTTACTCGCTCTCACCGATGGTCTTGTGTCACAGGGAGTGAAGGATTATGTTGGTGTTGATGTTATTGGTAAAGGTGCTAAGTTTACCAAGAAGGACCTCCAATCGCTTGATTATACCGCTATTCAACTCAGTGGTTGGACGAGCGATGAGCACAAGAACGAGTTGATCGGTCAGCTCATCATCAACTATATCCGTAAATACAAGGAGCTTGCTACTGAGGTTAAGCGTAAGAAGTTTGCCATTACTATCGGTGACGAGCTACCTTCAGGTATCATGCAGATGGCTAAGGTATATATTGCCAAGAAACGTAAGATCGGTGTCGGTGATAAGATGGCAGGTCGTCATGGTAACAAGGGTATTGTATCTCGTGTTGTTCGTCAAGAGGATATGCCTTTCCTTGAAGATGGTACTCCTGTAGATATTGTATTGAATCCCCTAGGTGTGCCTTCTCGTATGAATATCGGCCAAATTTTCGAAACTGTACTCGGTCATGCCGGAAAGAAGTTGGGGCTTAAGTTTGCTACACCTATCTTCGATGGTGCAAGTTTGGATGACCTTTCTGAGTGGACAGACAAGGCTGGTCTTCCCCGCTATGGTAAGACTTACTTGTATGATGGTGGCACTGGTGAACGTTTCGACCAACCTGCTACGGTAGGTGTGACCTATATGTTGAAGCTCGGTCACATGGTTGAAGATAAGATGCATGCTCGTTCTATCGGTCCGTACTCACTTATCACTCAGCAACCCCTTGGTGGTAAGGCTCAGTTTGGTGGTCAGCGTTTCGGAGAGATGGAGGTTTGGGCTATCGAGGCATTCGGTGCAGCTCACATCTTGCAAGAAATCCTTACCATTAAGTCGGATGACGTAGTAGGCCGCGCTAAGGCATACGAAGCCATTGTTAAGGGTGATCCCCTGCCCACACCGGGTATACCGGAATCTCTCAATGTATTGTTGCATGAGTTAAGAGGTTTGGGCTTGAGTGTAACCCTCGAATAAGACGTTTCATCTTTCAGATTAGAAAATTATGGCTTTTAGAAAAGATACAAAGATAAAGAACAATTTTACGAAGATTTCGATAGGTTTGGCTTCTCCTGAAGAGATTTTGGAGAACTCAAGTGGTGAGGTGTTGAAACCTGAGACCATCAACTATCGTACATACAAACCCGAACGCGACGGTCTCTTCTGCGAGCGCATATTCGGTCCTGTAAAGGATTATGAGTGCCATTGCGGTAAGTATAAGCGTATTCGTTATAAGGGTATCGTCTGCGACCGTTGCGGTGTAGAGGTAACTGAAAAGAAGGTACGTCGTGAACGCATGGGACATATCCAGTTGGTTGTTCCAGTAGCTCATATCTGGTATTTCCGTTCACTCCCTAATAAGATTGGTTACTTGTTGGGCTTGCCCACCAAGAGTTTGGATGCTATCATCTACTACGAGCGTTATGTTGTTATACAACCAGGTATTGCAGCTGAGGATGGTATCGAAAAACTTCAGTTGCTTTCTGAGGAGGAATATCTTGACCTTTTGGATAAGCTCCCTCAAGGCAATCAGTTCCTTGACGACACCGATCCCAATAAGTTCATCGCGAAGATGGGTGCCGAGGCAGTTCAGGACTTGCTCGCTGGTCTTGACCTTGATGCGCTCTCTTACGAATTGCGTAATCGTGCCAATAGCGACTCTTCTCAGCAACGTAAGAACGACGCATTGAAGCGTCTTCAGGTTGTTGAGTCGTTCCGTGCATCAAAGCACCGCAATCGTCCCGAGTGGATGATTTTGAATATCATTCCAGTTACTCCTCCTGAGTTACGCCCTCTGGTGCCTTTGGATGGTGGCCGTTTTGCTACATCTGACTTGAACGACCTCTATCGTCGTGTGATTATCCGTAACAACCGTCTGAAGCGTCTTATTGAGATTAAGGCTCCTGAGGTAATTCTCCGTAACGAGAAGCGCATGTTGCAGGAGGCTGTCGATTCGCTCTTCGACAACTCACGCAAGGCTAGTGCAGTGAAGTCTGAGGCTAACCGCCCGTTGAAGTCACTCTCTGACTCGTTGAAGGGTAAGCAGGGTCGTTTCCGTCAGAACCTTCTCGGTAAGCGTGTTGACTACTCTGCACGTTCGGTAATTGTCGTAGGTCCTGAGTTGAAAATGGGTGAGTGTGGTCTGCCTAAGTTGATGGCTGCCGAGCTCTATAAGCCGTTCATCATTCGCAAACTCATCGAGCGCGGTATCGTGAAGACCGTGAAGTCTGCAAAGAAGATTGTAGACCGTAAGGATCCTATCATTTGGGATATCCTCGAGTACGTAATGAAGGGCCATCCTGTGCTCCTCAACCGTGCTCCGACACTTCACCGTCTCGGTATTCAGGCTTTCCAGCCTAAGATGATTGAGGGTAAGGCTATTCAGTTGCATCCGTTAGCATGTACTGCGTTCAACGCTGACTTCGATGGTGACCAGATGGCTGTTCACTTGCCCTTGAGCAACGAAGCAATTCTCGAAGCACAGATGTTGATGCTTCAGTCACATAATATCCTTAACCCCGCCAATGGTGCACCTATCACCGTGCCTGCTCAGGATATGGTACTCGGATTGTACTACATCACTAAGTTGCGCGAAGGTGCTAAGGGACAGGGTCTCACCTTCTATGGTCCCGAGGAGGCTCTCATTGCCTACAACGAGGGTAAGGTAGATATCCATGCTCCTGTAAAGGTGTTGGTCGATGACCTAGACGAGAATGGCAACATCGTGAAGATGATGCGTGAGACTTCGGTAGGTCGTGTTATTGTTAACGAGGTTGTTCCCGTAGAGTGCGGCTTCCTCAATACCATTATCTCTAAGAAGTCATTGCGCGACATCATTAGCAATGTTATCAAGACAGTGGGTGTGGCCCGTGCGGCAGAGTTCCTCGATGGTATTAAGGACCTCGGTTACAAGATGGCGTTCCAGGGCGGTTTGTCGTTCAACTTGGGTGATATCATCATCCCTGATGAGAAAGAACAACTCGTAGCCAAGGGTAACGAAGAGATTGAGGAAATTATGAACGAATATAACATGGGTTTCATCACCGACAACGAGCGTTACAATAAGGTTATCGATGTCTGGACTCATGTCAATGACGACCTCTCTCGCATTTTGATGAAGACTATCTCTACCGACGACCAGGGATTCAATTCTGTATATATGATGTTGGATTCAGGTGCCCGTGGTAGTAAAGAGCAGATTCGTCAGCTCTCTGGTATGCGTGGTCTTATGGCTAAGCCCCAAAAGGCAGGTGCTGAAGGTGGTCAAATCATTGAGAACCCGATTCTTTCTAACTTTAAGGAGGGCCTTTCGGTATTGGAGTACTTTATCTCTACCCACGGTGCTCGTAAGGGTCTTGCCGATACGGCTTTGAAGACTGCCGACGCTGGTTACTTGACTCGTCGTCTTGTTGATGTATCGCACGATGTTATTATCAACGAGGAGGATTGTGGTACGCTTCGTGGTCTCGTATGCACCGCATTGAAGAACAACGATGAGGTTATCGCATCGCTCTCTGAACGTATCCTCGGTCGTGTATCTGTTCACGATATTATCCACCCCACAACGGGCGAGCTTCTTGTTGCCGGTGGTGAAGAAATTACCGAAGACATCGCTAAGAAGATTGAAGACTCTCCCATTGAGAGCGTTGAGATTCGTTCGGTACTCACTTGTGAGTCTAAGAAGGGTGTTTGCGCCAAGTGTTATGGTCGCAACTTGGCTACTAGCCGTATGGTTGAGAAGGGTGAAGCCGTCGGCGTTATCGCTGCTCAGTCAATCGGTGAGCCTGGTACACAGCTCACACTTCGTACTTTCCATGCCGGTGGTACCGCTTCTAACATCGCAGCCAACGCTACCATTGTGGCTAAGAACAACTGCCGTGTTGAGTTCGATGAGCTCCGCACCGTTGATGCTGTTGACGAGACAGGCGAGGCTGTGAAGATTGTTGTAGGTCGTCTGGGTGAGGTTCGCTTTGTTGACCAGAATACCGATATTGTGCTTTCTACCCAGTCATTGCCTTATGGTTCTACCTTGTTTGTCGCAGATAAGACCCTTGTAGAGAAGGGTACAATGATTGCTAAGTGGGACCCCTTCAACGCTGTTATCATCACTGAGATGGGGGGACATGTACAATTTGAGTCTGTTATCGAGGGTGTTACTTACCGTGTCGATTCTGATGAGGCTACGGGTTTGCGTGAGGTAATTATCATTGAGTCTAAGGATAAGGCCAAGATACCTTCGGCTCACATCCTCGACGAGAACGGTATGGTTATTCGTACCTACAATCTCCCCGTGGGTGGTCACGTAGTAATTGAGGATGGTCAGTTGCTTAAGGCTGGTGATGTGCTCGTCAAGATTCCTCGTGCACAGGGTAAGGCTGGTGATATTACAGGTGGTCTTCCCCGTGTTACAGAGCTCTTCGAGGCACGCAACCCGTCTAATCCTGCTGTTGTATCTGAAATTGATGGTGAGATTACCATGGGTAAGGTTAAACGTGGTAACCGCGAGATTATCGTAACTTCTAAGACAGGTGATGTAAAGAAATACCTCATCTCTCTTTCTAAGCAGATTCTCGTACAGGAGAATGACTATGTGCGTGCTGGTACACCGCTCTCTGACGGTGCTATCACACCTCAGGACATCCTAGCTATCAAGGGCCCTACTGCCGTACAGGAATATATCGTTAACGAGGTACAGGATGTATACCGTTTGCAGGGTGTGAAGATTAACGATAAGCACTTTGAGATTATTGTTCGTCAAATGATGCGTAAGGTTCAGATTGATGAGGCTGGCGATACCCGCTTCCTCGAGGCTCAGATTGTTGACAAACTTGACTTCATGGAAGAGAATGATCGTATATGGGGAAAGAAGGTCGTTGTCGACGCTGGCGACTCAGAAAACCTTGCTGCTGGTCAGATTGTTACTGCTCGCAAGCTCCGCGATGAGAATAGCATGCTCAAGCGTCGCGACCTCAAACTCGTGCAGGTGCGCGATGCTGTGCCCGCTACCTCTACACAGATTCTTCAGGGTATCACCCGTGCAGCGTTGCAGACCTCAAGTTTCATGTCGGCTGCATCGTTCCAGGAGACCACTAAGGTGCTCAATGACGCTGCTATCAACGGCAAGAGCGACCGTCTCGAGGGTATGAAGGAGAATGTTATTTGCGGTCACCTCATTCCTGCTGGTACAGGTCAGCGTGAGTTTGAGAAGATTGTCGTTGGTTCGCGCGAGGACTACGAGCGGACTATGGCCAATCGTCGAACCGTGATTGACTTCAGCGATCCTGTAGAGTAATTTCAAGACTCACTCTCATACATCAATTGGGCAGACTTAAGGTCTGCCCAATTTCTTTTTATGAATTTGGCATAAAAGTTCTTCTCAGGAAAAACTCTTTAGGGGGGTGGTGAACTTTGTCTAGTTACTCCGCTCAATTCACAAGCGATATTTTAGGGTAGAGTTGAAAAAAAAGTAAAAAAAATTTGCAACATTTGCCAACTTCTATATAACTTTGTCTTACTCCTCACCTAAGACTTACTCCAAAGTCGGCGACAAGAGGAACTAACATTATGGCTACGAATGAGATAAATCTGACCAATCTGCTGAAGCGGCATTTCGGGTTTGATGCTTTCAAGGGCGATCAAGAGGCGATTATCCGAAACGTACTTGCGGGAAATAACACCTTTGTTCTGATGCCAACTGGAGGCGGCAAGTCGTTGTGTTATCAGTTGCCCTCGCTCATCATGGAGGGTACGGCTATAGTGATATCGCCACTCATCGCGCTGATGAAGAATCAAGTGGATGCTATACGTAACTACAGTGAGGACGATGGCGTGGCCCACTTCTTGAATTCGTCGCTCAACAAGGCGGCCATAGAGCAGGTGAAGGCAGATATCATGGCAGGCAAGACCAAATTGTTGTATGTAGCCCCCGAGTCGCTCACTAAGGAGGATAATGTGGAGTTCCTGCGGTCGGTGAAGATCTCTTTCTATGCCATTGACGAGGCGCACTGTATCTCTGAGTGGGGGCACGATTTTCGTCCTGAGTATCGCAAGATACGTCCCATCATCAATGATATATGCGAGGCGCCCATCATTGCGCTCACTGCCACTGCCACGCATAAGGTGCGCGACGACATCAAGAAGAATCTCGGCATACAGGATGCTACGGAGTATTGCTCGTCGTTCAATCGTGCAAACCTCTACTATGAGGTGAGACCGAAGACGAAAAATGTAGAGTCTGATATCGTTCGCTTCGTTAAGAGCCAAGAGGGAAAGTCTGGCATCATCTACTGCCTTAGCCGAAAGAAGGTGGAGGAACTTGCTGAAGTGCTTAGGGCCAACAACATATCAGCGTCAGCTTATCATGCTGGTATGGAGTCGGCAATGCGTTCACAGACGCAGGATGACTTTATTATGGAACGTGTTGATGTCATCGTGGCTACGATAGCCTTTGGTATGGGCATCGACAAACCAGATGTGAGATATGTAATCCATTACGACATACCCAAGAGCCTCGAAGGATATTATCAGGAAACGGGGCGTGGAGGACGCGATGGCGGTGAGGGACGATGCATAGCTTTTTATAGCAGCAAAGACTTGCAGAAGTTGGAGAAGTTCCTTGAAGGGAAGCCCATCGCTGAGCAAGATATTGGTAGGCAACTATTGCAGGAGACTATGGCGTATTGCGAGTCTTCGGTGTGTAGACGAAAGTTGCTGCTCCATTACTTTGGAGAAGCATACGACGAAGAGAATTGTGGAAATTGTGATAATTGTTTAAATCCCAAAAAACAAGTGGAAGCTCAAGAACTTTTATGTACAGTTCTCGAAACGGTCATTGCCGTGAAGGAGAACTTTAAATCAGACTATATTATCAACATCATACTTGGTAAGGAAACCTCAGAGATTGTTGCCCACCAGCACGACGAGCTGGAAACCTTTGGTACAGGTATAGGCGACGAGGAAAAGACATGGAACGCCGTATTGCAGCAGGCACTCATCTCGGGATACTTGAGCAAGGATGTAGAGAACTACGGACTCGTCAAGATTACCGCTGCCGGTAAAAAATTTCTCAAGTCGCCCAAATCGTTCAAGATTGTTGAGGACCGCGACTTTGATGAGGAGGAGAACGATGAGATGCCTATGCGCTCGAGCGGCACAGTGGTGGTAGATCCCGCCCTGTTCTCGATGCTTAAGGACTTGCGCAAGAAAGTATCAAAGCAACATGGCTTACCCCCCTATGTGATTTTCCAAGACCCTTCTATAGAGGCTATGGCTACGACCTATCCCATCACCATCGAGGAACTGAGGAATATCCCAGGGGTAGGTGAGGGCAAGGCAAAACGCTATGGACAGGAGTTTGTTGACCTCATACGTCGTCATGTAGAGGAGAATGAGATAGAACGCCCCGAGGATATGCGTGTACGCACCGTAGCCAACAAGTCAAAGATGAAGGTGAGCATCATACAAAGCATCGACCGTAAGGTAGCACTTGACGACATAGCCTTGGCTAAAGGTATAGAATTCGACGAACTACTCGATGAGGTGGAGAGTATCGTTTACTCGGGCACCAAACTCAATATCGACTATTTCCTTGAAGAGGTGCTTGACGATGATAAGGTGGAGGAAATCTACGACTACTTCAAAGAGTCTGAGACCGACGATGTCGAGGAGGCTATTGAGGAACTCGGTGATGAGTTTACCGAAGAGGAGATACGCTTGGTACGTCTCAAATTCATCAGTGAAATGGGCAACTAACCCCTCCTATACGAAGGATAGATAGGTGATGGAAAGACGCTATAGCAGACCGAGAAAAAGCAGTCCTCGTTGGTGGATGGTAGTGCTCATTGTGATAGCACTGCTGGCCATCGTGCTGGTGGCAATAGCCATAGAGCACCGTGGATTTGAGAACGAAGGATTGGTGGCCGAGGAAGAGTCCGTAGATACAGTATACAAGTATGGGTTGCCAATCGAATTCTATAATGTGAAGTGCGATACGGTGGTTCCAATGCAGACATTAGCCGAACTGCTCTTCGACTATGGACTCTCTGCTTCAAAGGTGTATGCGCTCACCTCAAACTGTCCCGACACGGTGTTTGATGTACGCAAGGTACGTGCCGGACAACCATGTGTGTTGCTCGTCGACAAGGATAGCGCAGCCACTCCCAGATATTTCGTGTATGAAATAAACGCTAAGGCTTATGTTGTATTTGATCTCGCGACAGATAAGGTGACACGAGGTGAACGCCCTTCAATGTGGCGCGAGCATACGTGTGGTGGGGTAGTAGAGTCGTCGTTATGGAACGCCATGGTCGCCAGCGAGGTTTCACCACAACTGGCAGTGCTCCTTTCTCATATTTTCGGGTGGTCGATTGATTTCTTTGGTATACAGAAGGGCGATGAATTTCGTTTGGTTTATGAACAAGAGTATGTGGAGGAACAACCGATAGGTAGCTTCCGCATTTGTGCAGCATCGTTTCGTGCATCAGATAGCCTCTACTATGCTATTCCCTTCGTTCAAGACGATGAAGAACTTTATTACAACGAGAAGGGGAATAGCCTTGAGGGAGCATTTCTGAAGGCTCCGCTCGACTATTATCGTATTTCGTCCAGATTTACCAATAGTCGCTATCATCCCGTATTGAAACGTTATCGTGCGCATCATGGTGTCGACTATGCAGCCCCCACGGGCACTCCTGTATATGCTATCGGTAGTGGAAAGGTTATCGACAAGGGATTCCAGGCCAATGGTGGTGGTAACTACGTGAAGATACGCCACAATAGTACCTATACGACTACATATATGCACCTTTCTCGTTTTGCCAACGGGCTGAAAGTAGGCGATGTGGTAGCGCAGAAAGAGGTTATCGGCTATGTGGGGTCTACTGGGTTGTCAACAGGGCCACACCTTGATTTTCGTGTGTATGAGAATGGTAAGCCTATCAATCCGCTAACCATCAAGTCACAACCCAAGAAACCCATTAGCGAGGAGAATAGGGAGGTATTCAGCTTTGTGTGTGACTCTCTCATGTCTCGCCTCGCCACTATTGAAGTGTCTACACAGTTCACGGCTAATGAGCCTCCCGAAAGATTATAATACAAATTCGTAACGGGTTCTCCCCTTGTCGTATTCGTTGATGACCAAGCGCAGTGTGTCGCCTTGGTGCAACTCGCTCGCAAAGGGGGAGAGAGGTATGGAGGCGTAGAGTTTGCGACGATGCGAGTCGATATCTCCATTGGCATCATGGTAGAAGCAGAATTCCTTTCCTTGCATATCTTTGGGTGTGGTATCAACAAAACCTATGATGTGCATGCTGTTGAGTGCTTTCAGTTCAATTGTCATATTTAGATATGCTCCCGAAAGCCAGCAACTCTGCAGGAACGAGGGGGCTTGTTTTAGTGCCTCCCCCTCGTTTAGGTGAATAGGTACAAGAGATAGTACTTCACTCATCGAGTATACATATGCCGTGTTGTCAGCACCTAGTTCATATATGCCGATGACACGATACACCGTGTCGGGGCTATATGTGGAGGATGTGTCGTACTCGTCGGAAAAACTGATGGGGTAGACCTGTCCATTGTCTAGACGTAACAACTCGGGCTGCCCATTACCATCGGTGACAAGGCATGCAAAGTCGGCAATCACTGAGGGATAACGATAGTTATTAGCCGCATCCTCGCAACTGCAGAGCAGTGCGAGGATGGAGATTATGAGGTATATGAATCTCTTCACGATGTATGGGGAAGGTGATTATGCTTCGTTAAGAACGTTCAGTTGGTTCAGCGCAGGGTTGGCATACATCTCCAGCATCTTGGTACGCAAGAATTCATCATCCTTGCTGGGCATCTCGATTTTCTGCAACTGGCCATTGATGTATTGCTCGAAGGTAGCGCGCTCCTCTGCAGTGTAGCGGTGGGTATGCGCGTTACCACCTTGCAAGAGGTCTACGGCAACGAAATTGCCAGGGTAGAGTCGATAGTTACTATAGATGCGGCGGTCTATCTCTTTGGCTATGGCTGTATAGAACTCATTCTTGGACATGTCGGCAGGCAAGGTTGCGATGAAGTCGTTCATGCAAGGGGCTACTTGGTAGTGCACACGGCCCTTGTAGCCGAAAATACCAGTTTTCATGTTGGTGAGGTCATCGTCTTGCGACTTTTTGTGATCGGGGTTGTCTCGTTTCATCTGGAACTCCATGGCCTTGAGCCAATCACACGGGTCATACTCATATGAGATAGCAAGCGGTGCCAAGTTAAGTCCCATAAGGCGCTCGGCAGGAGTGCCTTCCCCCCCCATAGCAAACATCTTGAGCAGACTCTCTTGAGTGTGGTCGCTAGAGTCCTTAGAGCGACCCTCGCGCTGGGCTATCCATACGGGAGCCTTCTTTTCATTGATGACATAGTGCATGTATGATGACAAACGTATGCTGGACTGTAGCATCTCCCTAATACCCCCCTTGCGAGTGACGATAAAGCTGCGGTTGAGGCGTACGAGGGTCTTGATCCACGGGTAGATGAGTAGGTTGTCGCCAATGGCGATCTCTACAGTGTCGAGTCCCTTCTCGGCAAAGAGTACCATGTCGAGCAAACCTGAGTCGAGCACTATATCGCGATGGTTCGATATGTAGGTGTAGTTTTCTTTTTCTTTTGACAACTCTAAAGTTTCAAAATCGTTGGTGAGTCCAGTGGTGCATTTCTTGATGACCCCATCAAGCAACGGACGGATAAAGGTGTATTGAAAGTCCAAAATCGTTTTACACCCATGCATCATGGGGCCTAATGTTTCGGCAGGGATTTGAGGCATTACCATGCTTACTACGGCACGAAACATGGGGTCAGACAATAAACTATCGTACGCAGCTGGGAGTTCTTCGGGCTCGAAGGGACGCATCTCCTTAAATTCTTCGGGAATCATAAGTTATTGGGTTTTAATTAGTGTGTTTGGTGTTACAAAAATATGCAATTCCTATCGCACTACCAAATTTTACAATCCCCTTTTAGGCTTGCGCACCCGGAATGTCTCATTAAACAAAGAACGAGGAGCTTACGCTTCTCGTTCTCTGTGGGCAAAGATGGATTCGAACCACCGAAGTCGAAAGACAGCAGATTTACAGTCTGCCCCATTTGGCCACTCTGGAATTTGCCCAAACGCTTGCTTTCGCATTTGCGATTGCAAAGGTACAAATATTTTTTAAATAGGCAAGCATAATTTTCAGAAAATATAGCTTATGCTGCTATTATTCTTTGCTTTTGTCAAAATCGCGCACTCAGATCGACCATCTTGATTGCAGTAACTGCGCATTCGTCTCCCTTGTTGCCATGGATTCCGCCTGCCCGATCTTTGGCTTGCTGCATGGTGTCGGTAGTGATAAGGCCGAAAATGACAGGGATGGTGGCTTGAGCATTGAGCGCAGCAATGCCCTGTGTGGTGCCAGCACATACATAGTCGAAGTGGGGTGTGTCTCCTCGTACTACGCAGCCGAGAGCGATGACGGCATCGACTATGTTCGACTGAACAAACTTGGCAGAGCCATAAATGAGTTCAAAGCTGCCAGGAACGGTGTGCACGATGATGTTCTCCTCCTTGGCTCCATGACGCAAAAGGGTTTCCTTAGCTCCATCCAAGAGAGCGGCAGTGATATTCTCGTTCCACTCTGATACGACGATGCCAAATCTCATCTCTGATGCGTCTGGTACCGAGGTGATGTCATACGCTGAAAGGTTGTGGAATGCTGTTGCCATGTGGATAGGGTGTTAATGGTAAAAATAGAAGAGGTTGAGAGGCAAGAGATTTTATGCGATGTCGTCTACTCTCTCAACTCTCAACCCCTCCGATGCGATCCGTTATAGATTATTTTACGCGCTCGATGTACTTGTCAATGTCCATAGCTTGCATTGAACCATAGTACTTGGTCTTTATCTCGTTGTATGCTTTCAATGCTTCACCATTTTTGTCCAATTTCTCGTAGATCTGACCTGCCTGGATGAGGTATGCTGGGCTCAGCAGATTGTTGTTGGCCTTGTTGGCGGCTTTTACGAGTGTGGCAGCTGCCTTAGCCTCTTCACCTACCTGTGCATAGCAGTTGCCGAGTGCAGCCAATACTGAAGGGGCTATCATCGCATCATCTCCCTTGAATGCCTTGAGCATGGGAATCGCTTCTTCGTAGCTGCCGAGTTTGGCGAGACTGATACCTGCGTATGCTTTAGCAAGGTTTCCTGCCTTGGTGCACTTGTAATCGGCAGTTACCACTTCGAACTCTGCAAGGGCGCTCTCGTAATCGCCATTCTGGAAGTGTTTTTCACCAATGAAAAGCGCTTCGGCAGCCTTCTGCTCGCGGGGCTTGATGATATAAGTTGAAGTCAACATGCCTGCCGCCACCACGGCTACGAGCCCTACAACGAGGATGGTGATAATCTTCTTGTTCTTGTTGATGAACGCCTCAGAGCGGCTTACTGCCTCCTCTACATTGAGCACTTGCTCTTGTACTGTTTCTTTTTTTGCCATATTATTATTTGTTTATGTTCGTATTCTTCGTCCAATGACGTGCAAAAATAGTCTATTTCTGCTGATTGATGAAATTTCAACATGTTTTTTTTTCTTTGTGGTGGTTTTTTCGCTTTAATCCTCCATTTTCGGGATAATATTCGTATCTTCGTACGCCATATTGTCGCAACCATGATACTAAAGAAACTTTCGATACTCAACTATAAGAATATTGAGCAGGCAGACCTTGATTTATCGCCTAAGATGAACTGCTTCATCGGGCAGAACGGTATGGGGAAGACCAATCTTCTTGATGCCATCTATTACCTATCGTTTTGTAAGAGTGCCACTAACCCCATTGACTCGCAGGTGATGCGTCATGAGGCAGACTTTTTCGTAGTGCAGGGACTCTATGAATCGGAGCAGGGAGACGATGAGGAAATTTATTGCGGTATGAAGCGCAGACAGAAGAAAACCTTCAAACGCAACAAGAAGGCCTATCAGCGTTTTTCGGAGCATGTGGGATTTATCCCTTTGGTAATGGTGTCTCCATCGGATAACGAATTAATACTTGGTGGTAGTGAGGAGCGTCGCCGATTTATGGATGTGGCGATAGCACAGCACGACAGAGAGTATTTGTCTCAGCTTATCAATTATGATAAGGCTCTGCAGCAGCGCAATGCGCTGCTTAAGCATGAAGAGGAACCCGACCCAGAACTTTTAGGGCTTTGGGAGGAGATGATGGCCCAAGCAGGCACGCTTATTTATGAGCGTCGCAAAGCTTTCATTGATGGCCTGGTACCGATATTTCAGTATTTCTATAGACAGATTTCAGGCGATAGGGAAGTGGTGTCGCTTTCATATCTATCACATGGTGATAGGGGAGCGCTGCTCGATACGATACGAGGTGGCCGCGCCAAAGACCGCATTATGGGCTATTCGCTGCATGGGGTGCACAAAGATGACCTTGTTATGCAGTTAGATGGGTACCCGATAAAAAGAGAGGGTTCGCAGGGGCAAAATAAAACCTTCCTCATTGCACTTAAGCTGGCTCAGTACGACTTTCTGCGTCGCTCAAGCAACAAGGTGCCTATTCTCTTGCTTGATGATATCTTTGACCGCCTCGATGCATCGCGGGTGGAGCAAATTGTGCGTCTTGTGTCGGGCGATACCTTCGGGCAGACCTTCATTACCGATGTTAATCGTGGACACATGGATGGCATATTGGCAGCAGTAACAGGGGATTATAAGCTATATGCCGTGTCGGACGGAATCGTAAATTTGCACGACGAATGAAACGTTCCAAATCTGAAGCCGTAGGGGAACTTATACGTCAGTTCCTCCGCCAGCAGGGACTTGAATCTCCGCTCAATGAATATCGACTCATTCAGGGGTGGGAGCATGTGATGGGCCCCGTGATAGCACGCTATACCAAAGATCTTGTCATTCGTAATCAGACTCTCTATGTGCAGCTCACCTCTCCCGTGTTGCGCCAAGAACTTCATATGCAGCGCCGTGAACTTGCGGCTCGTCTCAATGCCTATGTAGGTGCTCAGGTCATTGCTGATATCGTGTTCAGATAGTAAGAAGTAAGAAATGGTATAGCAGGTCTCATTCATACACATAATGATAGTGCTTGTATAAAAGAGTAGTGGACTCGCTTAAAGCGGGTCCACTACTCTTTATCTTATGGAGATAGATTTAGTCGTTGAGCATCATAGGCATGAGGAGCATGAGAATGTCTTCATTCTCCACTTGCTCGGCTGGAACAAGTACACCTGCACGTGAGGGGTCAGAAACCTCGATGATAATATCTTGCCCGTTGATGTTTGAGAGGATATCCATGAGGAATGTGGCCTTGAAACCAATATTCATTGCATTGCCCTCATAAGCGCATGCGAGCTTTTCTTCAGCAGAAGTAGAGAAGTCGATGTCCTGCGCAGAGATGAGAAGTTCGTTGCTGCTCATGCGGAGTTTGATTAAGCTGCTGCTCTGTGATGAGAATACTGATACGCGGCGAAGAGCGCTGAGCATAGCGGCGCGGTCTATAGTTACCTTGAAGGGATTGTTCTGAGGTATTACCGAATTGTAGTTGGGGTAACGACCTTCGATAAGGCGGCATATCATGCGGTGTGTGGGCATCTCGAAGGTAGCGTTGCGATCGTCGAACGAAATCTTGATTTCGCCAGCCTCCTTTGCCAAGAGATTCTTGAGCAGTGCAGCAGGCTTCTTGGGAAGGATAAAGGCTGCTTTCTCTTCGCCTTTCACATTATAGAGCTTGTAGCGCACGAGCTTGTGGCCGTCTGAAGCTACAAGAGTGACATTGTCTGTAAAGATATCAAAGTAGATACCATTCATCACGGGGCGTAGTTCGTCGTCGGCAGTGGCAAAGATCGTACGATTGATGCCGCCGAGCAAAGTGTCTGCCTCAATGTTGAAGCTCACGCTATTCTCACCCATGAGTGCTGCCATAGGGTACTCGTCTGCCGACTGTCCCATCAGAGCATACTTACCATTCATGTACTGGATAGATACCTCCATTGTCTGGGTGTTGATGTCGAAGGTGATGGGCTGCTCAGGGAGCTCCTTGATGGCATCGAGCAATGTCTTTGAAGGAATAGCAAACTGGTAATTGCCATCGCTCTCAACAATCTCCATCATAGTGTCAAGTGTGGTCTCGTTGTCAGAGGCAGTGATTGACAACTTGTTGCCTTCAATATTGAACAAGAAACAGTCAAGAATGGGGAGTGTACTCTTTGAATTGATGACACGGCTGATAGCCTGCAAGTGGCTATAAAGCGCTGCGCTCGATACTACAAATTTCATAGCTTTTTATTTTATATTGTTACTTTTTTTAGCAGTTTAATATATTCGTACAAAAGTAACATAAACTGCTCGTGTAGCCAAAAAAAATGACAAAAAAATTAGCTACATTTATAATAAAGGTGTATCTTCGCAACTCAATTTGAGAAAACGGAACAACAACAAATCTATAAACGAAGTAGCTATATGGAATTAACAGGAAAGATTATCGCCGTGCTTGACGAGCGTGGCGGCGTGTCAAAGGCAGGCAACGAGTGGAAAATCAGGGAGTATGTACTTGAGACGATGGAGCAGTATCCCCGCAAGATGATGTTCAATGTGTTTGGTGCCGACCGCATCTCACAGTTCAACATCCAGTTGGGCGAGACCCTTACCGTATCGTTCGACATTGATAGCCGCGAGTACAATGGCCGTTGGTACAACGATATCCGCGCATGGAAGGTCGATCGTAATGTTGCTCCTGCAGCAGGTGCTCCTGTGCCTCCTGCCGGTGCTCCCGTACCTCCTCCTGTGGCAGACCCTTTCAGCGCACCGCAAATGAATGCATCGAATGAGGCAGATGATCTTCCCTTCTAAACGAAAAGGATGAATATAGAAATAGGAGGCTCCGAAAGGTTGCCTCCTATTTGTTTTATATACTCATTCTCTCACGACAGTACCTTTTGTAGCGATGCGAGGTAGTCGATGTATACTTGTATACCCTCTACAATCTCGTGTTCCATAACAAACTCATCGGCTCCATGCGAGCGGGCCGACTGGCCTACGCCCATCTTGAGCGAGGGTATGCCATGCATTAGTGCCATATCCGATGTGGTAGGTGATACGAAAGTCTCTCTTCCTATAGCAATGGCAGCCTTTACCAAAGGATGATCTTCATAGATGGCCGAGGCGTGCACACGAGTGCTGCGTTCCTTGGCATCGGACTCGAGCAAGTGGTCCACGATGCGCGCCGTCTCCTCATTGGAGTACGCATCGGTGGTGCGTATGTCGATGACGAAGCGACATTCGTCCGGAATCACATTGTGTTGCGTACCGGCATTGATCTGCGTAACGGTCATCTTGATATCACCCAACAGTTCAGAACGGTGCTCGAAACGGAAGTTGCGCAAGCGCTCGATATCACGGATGGCAATATCGATTGCATTGACGCCCTCATTGCGGGCAGCGTGTCCACGCACACCATGAGCCACACAGTCCATCACCACCAAGCCACGCTCGCCCACAGCAGCCTGCATACCAGTAGGCTCGCCCACGAGTGCCATGTCAATGTATCCCAACTCGGGCAACAGCGCACGCATACCATGCTCGCCCATCACCTCCTCTTCGGCACTAATCGCCAAAATAATATTAAAGGGCAATGCTACATCTTCGTAGTAGCGGTATGCCGCAATGAGCGACACCACCGAAGCACCGGCATCGTTGCTGCCAAGACCATAGATGCATCCCTCCTCATGTGTGGGCTCGTAAGGATTGCGAGTATACGAGGCCGACGGTTTCACCGTGTCGTGATGTGAATTCATCAGCAGTGTGGGGTGTGCATCGTCCCAATGGGGAGTGCGCACATAGATATTATTATGTATGCGTCGCACATCTCCCTTGACGTTAGATTTGAGAAACGCTTCGATGATATCGGCCGTGGCAGCCTCATCGCGCGACACCGAAGGGGTGGCGATAAGCTGGTCGAGCAGGGATATTGATTCGATGGTCAATTGTTCTATCATAATTCCTATATTTTATAACTCTTCCCCTCTTCGGACAACATCGTCTGAGGAAATACCTCACGAGCTTCGTCAAGTAGCACTTGCTCATCGGTGTATCGAGCCGAGTAATGTCCTATGAGCAGGCGCTTGGCCTCGCTTAGGCGCGCCATCTCGGCAGCCTGGCGTGCGGTGCTGTGGCAGGTCTGCTCGGCGCGTGCTATGCGGTCATCGGCAAAGGTAGCCTCGTGGAAGAGGAGGTCGGCATCGCGTGTGTACTGCACGTTGTTGGCATTGAAGCGTGTGTCGCTGCAGTAGACATACTTGCGTGGAGGAGCTGCTGGCGTGGTGAGTCGGCTGTTGGGGATTACCTTGCCCTCAGGTGTCACATAGTCTTCGCCGTTCTTGATGCGGTTTATCTGGCTGAAGGGAATCTCGTAGAAGTCGATCATCTCGCGCTTGATGTGTGCGGCCGTGGGTTTCTCCTGGAATACGAATCCACAACAGGGGATGCGGTGGCTCAGGGGAAAGGCTCTTACGCTTACTGAACGATCCTCGTAGATGATGTCGGTGCAGCCATGGGGGAAGGGGTGGAACTCTATTTTGTAGGCCATTCCCTCGCAGAAGAAGTCGAGCCAGGGACGCATGAGTGTCTCCAGTTCGGGGAAGGCGTGGATGTGTAGCGTGGCAGTACGCCCCAGAAGTCCGAGGGTGGAGATAAGTCCCATCAGTCCGAAGCAGTGGTCGCCATGCAGATGCGAGATGAAGATGTGTCCGAGCCGTGAGAAGCTGAGCCCTACCTTACGGTACTGACTCTGTGTGGCCTCACCGCAGTCGATCATGTAGAGTTTGTCGCGCAGGTCGATGACTTGTGACGTGGCATGGTGGCGTGTGGTGGGCAGTGCCGAGCCGCAGCCGAGGATATGTACTTCGAACTTCTCCA
>JAZKZX010000033.1:0-20372 GCA_045612925.1 Bacteroidaceae bacterium | reverse complement strand
AGTTTGTATTCAGTTTGTACATTCGTTTTATTGCTGCAAAGGAACATACAAACCGTCGCGCCACCAACAAAACAGCGTGACAAAGCCGTGGCACGAGCGTGGCAAATGCGTGGCACGGCTGTATTACCTATCTCAAAACCTACCAGGGGGTGTTGGCATGTTTTTCTCTATCGCCATTACAACGCTCTCATAATGAAAGAATAAGGATCTACAC
This sequence comes from Bacteroidaceae bacterium, assembly GCA_045612925.1. GTDB lineage: Bacteria > Bacteroidota > Bacteroidia > Bacteroidales > Bacteroidaceae > UBA1189. Next base: position 20,158 of record JAZKZX010000033.1, on the reverse strand, counting down.
AATTACATTTTTGCAACCTGGCATGTTTTCATGTTTTCTTCTTTATCGGTTATACAATAAAATCAGTAGTAATAAAATGGGTTCGGCAAACTATTCATTTTCAACAGACTAACCATAAGAAAGTTTTTCTCTTCGCGAAGAGAATAGTTTATCCTCGCGAAGATAGTGCATTACCTTCGCGAGGATAGTGCATTACCTTCGCGAAGGTAGTGATAAGCACAACTATAGATAGACCAAATGCTCTGTAAATCATCACCAAAGACACTATACAAAAGCAAATCGTGTACAACAAAAAACTGCCACCCAGCAAAAATGTAATTGCATAGGATGCCTCGGTGCTCGTCCGCCGGGGGGCTCATGAGGATGGGATGTGGCCCTCTCGTAGTGTGCCCGAACAAAACCCCTGCCGCGTGGTTATAGTCCTAAAAGAACCTGAATATGCTAACCCTTTTATCTTTACTTCTTATGACAACATTGAAGATGGTGGCTTATACGCTGCCCGTACTGCCCTATCCGACCGATGCGCTGGAGCCTGTCGTCAGCAAAGAGACCCTTGCCTACCACCACGGGAAGCACTTTGCCGCCTATGTAAACAACCTGAACAAGCTGATTCCCGGGAGCGAATATGAGGGGATGCTCGTAGAGGAGATTGTGCGCGAAGCTGCCGACGGACCCATCTACGACAACGCGGGGCAGGTGATGAACCATCGCTCTACTTCGAGCAGTTTGTCCCCACATCGCAGTACAAGGCTCCGGGACAGCGATTGGTCAATGCCATCAACTATCACTTCGGCAGTATGGAGATATTCAAGAAGCAGATGGTGGAGGCGGCCATGGGCGTCTTCGGCAGCGGATGGGTGTGGCTGGCCATAGACGCCGAGGGCCGACTGCAGATCGTGAAGGAGATGGGCGGTGGCAACCCATGGCGACACGGAATGACACCCCTGCTGGGCATCGACTGCTGGGAGCACAGCTGGTACCTTGACTATGCCGCAGACAAGAAGGCTCACTATGACGCGCTGTGGGATATCATTAACTGGGATGTCATCGAGGGTCGCTTGCCGCTGTAAGCCGTGAACGACGACATGCAGTCAAACATTCCCACCATCTATGCCGGTGGCGACATCGTGCGTGGTGGTGCTACCGTAATCCTCGCTATGGGCGACGGCCGCCATGCCGCAGCCGCTATGGCCAAGAAACTCAAGGGAGAGTAATGCCAAAGATATACTGTAACGATAAAGGAGCCTCTTACGGGGCTCCTTTTTTCATGTCTCCTCGGCCCGTGAGCTACGTCAACGCAAGTCGGCGGCATAAATTAAGCAAGCTTATCTCTGCTCTCGGTTTGGCGTCGGTTGAGACTACTAAATTGTTTATAAAGGAGTCTCCCCGGCATTGATGTAGTGCAGTGAAGATTCTTGTATACTTGAACTCACTGCCATGAGCGCTGAGATAAAAAGAAAAGAGAGAGCCACCCGGGTGGCTCTCTCTTTGTATTGCCTGACGGCAGAGGGTGTTACTCGACACCTACCATGGAGATTTCTATCTTGTTGCCTTGCTTGAGGAGGCGCTTGGCAAACTTCTTCAGGTCTTGGGTGGTGATGGCGTTGAGGATGGCGGCATAGTCTTTGTCGCCGTCGTAGCCGGTGAGGGTGTAGTTGTACATGAGGGTGCTCCAGTAGTTGTTTTCCTTCTGGTTCTCGGCAAACTTCTTGAGCATGTAGTCGCGCACCTTGTCGAGGTCGCTCTGGCGGGGACCCTCCTCAACGTATCTGTGTAGGAGGTCGATGGCCATGCCTGTGAGGTGCTCGCGCAACTCAGGGGCGGTCTGGAACATGATCTGCATGGCAGCGCTCTCCTTGGGAACATCGTTGAGGCTGCCGCTGACGCCTACGCCATAGGTGCCGCCCTCCTTCTCGCGTATCTCCTCGGTGTAGATGATGTCGAGGATCTGCTTGGTGAGGCTCATGAGGAGCTGGTTCTTGAGGGTGTACTTGACTTTGCCGCTATAGGCGATGAAGACGGTGGCTGAGGGGGTCTGCATCTCCTTGGTGAAGATGTTCTGGTGATGGCCCTTCTGGATGTCGAGGTGTGCGTCACGGAACTTCTCGGTCTTGGCACCGGTGGTGGGCAGGCTGCCTATGTACTTCTCTATGAGGGGGAGGGCAGTGGCCTCGTCGATGGAGCCGGTGAAGATGAAAGCGAAGTCGGATGCATTGGCGAAGCGCTCCTTGTAGATGGTGAGGATGCGCTCGTCATCGATGAGGTCTACATCGCTAGCTTTCATGCGCAGGGTACGGGGGTTGTTACCGTAGAGCATGGCGGTGATGGTGTCGTTCATCGCGGTGTTGGGGTTCATCTCCTGATTCTCGAGCATGGCCTTGAGCTTGTTCTTATAGGTGGCAAAGGCTTCTGAGTCGAGGCGGGGGGCGGTGAACTGCAGGTAGGTGAGCTGCATGAGGGTCTCGAAGTCTTTTGGGGTACTATTGCCGCTGACACCCTCGGTATACATGTTGATGAAGGGGGATACACCTGCTTTCTTGCCTGCAAGCATCTTCTGCAGGTTGGTGTTGCTGAAGTTGCCGAGGCCGTTGTTCTTGATGACGTCGGTGGCCTCGCTGAGGTTGATGTACTCGTGCTCGTCGTAGAGTGCCTGTCCGCCCTTGCTCACGGCGCGCATGGTGATCTGGTCTGCCTTGAAGTCGGTGGGCTTGATGTATACGGTGACACCATTGGAGAGGGTGTACTGTTTGTAGCCATACTTGCCCTCGCCCTTGACCTTGACTACTCTGCCGCCTACGGGCTCCTCGGCAAGGAGGGGCTCGTCAGACACTTGGTCGACATAGGCGGTGATGTCCTCGGCATATACCGAGGTGAGGAGCTGTGAGAACTCTTCCTTAGTGGGGTTGTGGATACCCTCCTTCTCGGGGAGCATGGCCATAACGACGAGGTTGGAGTCGCTCATGAGGCTCTGCACATAGCTGTTGACGAGCTCTACGGGGAGCTGGGGTGCATATTGGCTCATGAGGGAGTATTCGAACTCGATGCCGGGGATGGGCTCGTTGTCGATGAAGTGGCGCACATACTGCTTGCAGTAGCTCTGGCTCTTCACCTTATCGCGCTCATTGTACGCCGACTCCAAGTTGGTGAGGTACTCGGCACGGGCGCGCACATACTCTGACTCGGTGAAGCCGTGGCGCTGGGCGCGTAGCATCTCGCGGTAGAGGGTGGCGGTGGCCTCCATGGTCATGCCGCCCTTGGGGACGATGTAGCCGTTGACAGCACCCTTGGTCTTGGCAAGGAAGTACTCCTCGTCATATACGGAGGCCTTCACGAAGGGGGCATCGGGGCGCATGGCGAGCTCGCTCAAGCGGCCGCTCATCATCTGGTAGAACATGGCCTTGGCATAGTCCATGATGAGGTACTGTGCATTGCTCTTGAACTCCATGGGGACGGCCTCGTGCTTGACGAAGATGTATACATTGCCATTCTGCAGCTCCTTGTCTTGGGCGATGGCGATGATGGGCTCCTTGTTGTCTGCCACAGGGTAGTAGGGGCGCTCGGCAGCATCGGCGGGCATGTCGAGGTCAGAGAAGATGTGCTTGATCCTGCTCTCTATATCGTCGATGTCTACATCACCGACAACTACGATGGCCTGTTGGTCGGGGCGGTACCACTTCTCGTAGTATTCGCTCAAGGCCGAGTAGGGGAAGTTGTCAATGACTTCCAGGGTGCCGATAGGGAAGCGGGCTCCGTAGGGGTTTCCGGGGTACATCTCCAGGGATACGGCCTCCATCATGCGCTGTGAGGCGGTGTTGCGCTGGCGCCACTCCTCATGAATCACGCCACGCTCCTTGTCGATGTCTTCCTCCTCGAGCAGGAGGGCACCCGCCCAGTCGTGGAGGATCCACAGGCAAGAGTCGATGGCGCCCACGACATTGACGGGGACATTGTCGATGTTGTATACCGTCTCGTCAATGGAGGTGTAGGCGTTGAGGTCGGTGCCAAACTTCACGCCGATGCTCTCGAGGTACTTTACCACACCGTTGCCAGGGAAGTGTACCGTACCGTTGAAGCACATGTGCTCAAGGAAGTGGGCGAGACCGCGCTGATGCTCCTCTTCGATGACCGAGCCTACCTTCTGCGCAATGTAGAAGTTGGCCTGCCCCTCGGGGTAGTTGTTCTGGCGGATGTAATAGGTGAGTCCGTTCTCTAATCTTCCCACGCGCACCTTGGGATCCAGAGGGATGGGAGGCATCTGCTGTGCAAATGTCGAGGTGGCACCTGCAAGCAGGAGCGCGAGTGCCACGAGTAGGTTTCTTAATTTCATATTGTCTTTCGTTTTTAAGGTTTTTGTGTATGTCCTCGGTTGAAGCCCTGCGGGGGCAATAATCGGCAAAAGTAATGATAATTTGGTGAATGAGGAAATTTGAGGGGAAAAATGTGCCCTATGGGGGCTTCCTTGAACTTTAGCTCACTTTAGGAGTCAAGGAGTATAGGAGTATAGACGATAGCTCACGGCTCATAGTTCACTGCCCAGTCTTACGACCCTGACTCCGGGACAGCTTCTTCTCCCCTTCAGGTAGTCGTACAGCGGCTGGCTGTCAATGATGACCTTGCCCTGTTGCATGGAGGCGTGCATGAGGTGTAGGGTAGTGCCACACCATACGGCAAAGCCGAGGTGAGTGACATCGAGTCCCTCGACAGTGGTCACCAAGGCCAAGATGTCGCCATTGCGGATGGGGAGCTTGTCGGGAGAGAGGGCGAGGTGCTCCTTACCTATATAATATATGGGGTAGTCGGTATACTTACGCTCGATAGCACGCATCGAGTCTACTGCCCAGGCATGGGCTTGGAGGTAGGGGTAGCTTTGGGGGTGTCGGCTCATGAAGTCGAGCGTCAGCGTGTCGGTATGCCATACGGCGCTCTCGGGCTGGGGGGATGGCTCGTGCCATACGCCTCGTAGGGTGTTCTCGGCTACCCAGTCGGTGAAGTAATGCAGGCGCGAGAGGTACCCGTCGATATGTCCACCCCGATAGCGCAGACGCTGCACCTGCTCTGCGAAGGTGAGGCTGTCGGCCTGCGTGGCGAGCCAGTGTGCCACGGAGAGCTCTACGAAGGTGGTGCAGTCCATCTCCCGCTCGTTGATGATGAGACGCTCCTCCTCCTCGCTCTCCAATGTCGATGCTACGTAGGGCACCCCGAGGTAGCTCCTGGCAATGTCAAGGATATCGGTCGCCGTCGTGCACAGCAGGCTCAAAATCAATAGGCATAATTTCATGGGGCGAAGGTACGATAATCCTGGCGTACTGCCAAGATATTTTTGATGAGAATCATAGGCGGATTGGAAAAAAGTGTTAACTTTGCGACCCTAAAATCAGCGTATGACAGAACAGTACAGAGACGAGATAAAGCGTGCGTGCGATGTGCTCTATCGAGGGGGAGTCATCTTGTATCCTACCGATACGGTGTGGGGTATAGGGTGTGATGCCACCAATGAGGAGGCCGTGCGACGCGTGTATGAGATAAAGCAACGCATCGACAGTAAGGCCATGCTGGTGCTTGTGGACAATGAGGTGAAGGTCGACTTCTATGTGCGTGAGGTGTCGCCCGTGGCTTGGGACCTCATAGAACTATCGACTAAGCCGCTGACCATTATCTATGACGGGGCTCGCAACTTGGCCCCCAACCTCGTAGGCGAAGATGGCAGCGTGGGTATCCGGGTCACTCAAGAGGAGTTTAGCAAGCAGCTCTGCTACCGGTTTCGTAAGGCCATCGTGTCGACATCGGCCAATATCAGCGGGCAGCCTTCGCCACGATGCTTTGCCGAGATAAGCGACGACATCAAGCAGTCTGTCGACTATGTAGTAGGCGTACGCCAGGATGAGCCTGCAGGAGCTATGCCCTCGAGCATTATCAAGCTGGGCGCGCATGGTGAGGTGAAGGTGATAAGAGAGTGAACCCTATAATATATATAGTGACAGGGCAGGACGATGCATACCGATATGAAGAACGAACTCAATGAAAGCCAGTTGGAGGCGGTGCTCTACAACGACGGACCTTCGCTGGTGATAGCTGGCGCAGGCTCGGGAAAGACCCGTGTGCTCACCTACAAGGTGGCACACCTCATGGAACTGGGGCTGGAGCCATGGCGCATATTGGCATTGACATTTACCAATAAGGCGGCGCGGGAGATGCGTGACCGTATTGGTAAGAGGGTGGGGGAGCATCGTGCACGCTATCTGTGGATGGGCACCTTCCATAGCATGTTCTTGCGCATCTTGAGGAGTGAGGCCGAGCATATCGGGTTTGCCCCCAACTTTACCATCTATGACCAGACAGACTCCAAGAGTCTGCTCAAGACAATCATCAAGGAGATGCAGCTCGATGACAAGGTGTATAAGCCCAATGTTGTGCAGAACCGTATCTCCAATGCCAAGAATCGCCTCATGACAGCACAGATGTATGCCTCTGATGCTATCGCCGTGGCTGATGACCGCAACGCCAAGGTGCCCGAGACACGAGAGATATACCTGCGCTACCAGGAACGCTGCCGACAGGCAGGGGCAATGGACTTCGATGACATATTGCTCTATACCTACCTGCTGTTTCATAATCACCCCGAAGTGCTCGCACGCTATGCGTCGCAGTTTGCCTATGTGCTGGTCGATGAGTATCAAGACACCAACTATGCCCAGCACAGCATCGTGTGGCAGCTTACCAAGGAGCATCAGCGTGTATGTGTGGTGGGTGACGATGCGCAGAGCATCTACTCATTTCGAGGGGCCAATATCGATAATATCCTTGGCTTCACCCGACAATATACTGGGGCGCGTATCTTCAAACTTGAGGAGAACTACCGCTCTACGCAGATCATCGTGGGTGCTGCCAATAGTCTCATCGAGAAGAATCGCGACCAGATACGCAAGGAGGTCTTCTCCCGACAGGATGTGGGTACACCGCTCCAGGTGGTCGAGGCCTACTCCGATGTCGAGGAGGGGGAGATCATAGTGCAGCGCATAGGACAGCTCAAGCGCAGCGAAAACCTCTCTAACGACCATTTCGCCATACTATATCGTACGAATGCACAGTCGCGTATCTTTGAGGAGGCATTGCGCAAGAAGGGCATTGCCTACCGTATCTATGGAGGCTTGTCATTCTACCAGCGCAAGGAGGTAAAGGATGTCATTGCCTATTTCCGCATGGCGGTTAACCCGCACGATGAGGAGGCGTTCAAGCGTATCATCAACTATCCGGCACGAGGTATTGGCGATACCACACTGGGTAAGATCATGGCATCGGCGTCAGATCATGGTGTGAGCTTATGGACGGTCATTGGTGATCCGGCTGCCTATAACCTCGTGGTCAACAAGGGTACGCTCGGCAAACTGAATAGCTTCTATAGCCTGATCTGCCGTTTCATAGACCAGGCCGATAGGATCGATGCCTATGAACTGGGTCGTATGGTAGTGCAGGAGAGTGGTATCATGGCAGACCTTATGCAGGATCGTACGGTCGAGGGTATAAGTCGGCAAGAGAATGTGCAGGAATTGATGGATGGTATGCATGACTTCCTTCGTTCGCGTCAGGAGGAGGGCGGAGAGGCTGTGATGCTCACCGACTTTCTCAGCGATGTGGCGCTGCTCACCGATCAGGACAATACCGAGGAGGACGACACTCCCAAGGTGACACTGATGACCGTGCATGCTGCCAAGGGACTAGAGTTTGATACCGTGTTTATCGTAGGTATGGAGGAGCAGTTGTTCCCCTCGATGATGGCTTATGATAGTGTGCGGCAGATGGAGGAGGAGCGACGCTTGCTCTATGTCGCCATCACGCGTGCCGAGAAGCGTTGTGTGCTCTCGTATGCCAAGAGTCGTTTCCGATTTGGCAAGGTGGAGTATGGCATGCCCAGCCGTTTTCTGAAAGATATAGATCATGGATATATGGAGATGCCTAACAAGGGGAGTTTTGCTGCATCTCCCAGTCAATCCTCGTGGGGAGCGTCAGAGGCTCCGAGATTTGTGAGTGCGCGTCCAACTCTATCGGCACAACATGCGTCCAGCGCATCTCGCAATCAGAATACGCAGAGCACATCGCGTGTCTATACGGCACCGACTTCTCCCAAGAAGATGGTGGTAGAGCCTCTTGCGGCCTCTCGTCGATTGGTGTCGACAACAGCCTCGGGCGGTGCTACCCGAGTGGCACAGCTTACTCCCGGACAGTTTATAGAGCATGAGCGATTTGGGGTAGGCGAGGTTATCAAGGTCGAGGGTACGGGTGAGAATACCAAGGCCACCATCCGCTTCAAGAATGCGGGCGAGAAGCAGCTCCTCCTCAAGTTTGCCCGCTTCAGAGTACTGGGGTAGTTTGGGTAAGGTATTGCATATGAGGTAGCATTGCTATCTCATATTTTTTTTATGCATGATATAGAGGTCTGCCTGTTTTCTCTGTCACCCTGGGCGAAGCGAACCTTAAGGTCGACACCCGAGGCATCAGCCTTGGCTATAAAGCCGCAGGGGCTGATGTCAATGAATCTCGCGCTGGGACTTAGACAGGGATCTTTGCGGGATTATACATAGCCTACGCTGCGGGATAAGACAAAAGAAAAAGCCGATAACATTGTTACCGGCTTTTCTCGATGTACACCCTCAGGGACTCGAACCCTGGACCCATTGATTAAGAGTCAATTGCTCTACCAACTGAGCTAAGAGTGCATCTGTTTCTCAATTGCGATGCAAAGGTATGGCCTTTTTTTGATATAGCAAAATGTTTGAGCAATTTTTTTCAAAAAAATCATTTTTTTTCTTCTTATTCTATATTTCATACACTCAAACCTGCATTTTGTACAGTCTTTAGGGTATAATTTGTCGGTTTCTTATAATCTTATTACCTTTGCTCGTGAATTAGCGGAGATACCCTACTGGCGCTGAAAATTGATTTTTATTTTATATTATTTGCCCGTTTACCGTATCTCACCAATGATAAAGGAATGAACTTACCGAAAAGACAACTGATCATCTCCACCTCGATTGACCTCGTGCGCATAGCACCTGAGCACATCGTATATATATCGTCAGACGGCAACTATTCGACCTTGGTGCAGACTGATGGCGAAATGCGTATGCTCTCCTTTCAGTTGGGACAGGTGGAAAAGATGATCGCTGATCAGTTAGGCAGAGACGGTAACAATTTTATCCGTATCGGTAAGAGCCTTATCATAAATCGTCTGTATATATATTACATCAACATAGCTAAGCAGAAATTGGTACTGTCCGATGTGGCATCATTTAGCCACACCGTATCGGCATCCAAAGAAGCCTTGAAGTCGTTGAAAGACTTAATAGAAAAGGAGATTACGCAATGATACAGTTTGAGAAAGATATAGAAGATAACGAGATCCGCATTATCGGTAACGAACTGGTTTCCGTACCTACTCCTGAGGACCATCGAATGCCTCGAAAGCCACGAAGGAGAGGAATGTGGCTGGTGGGTATACTACTCGCTATTATTATAATAGGTATAGTAACCTATATGGCGAAGTCGCACAAGGAATCGTCACTGTACGCCGAAGAGCCCTCCTATTTTGAGCCCCTCTACGAGTCGGAGCCGCTCGTCATGGAGCAGCAGATAGAGCAATATAAGGACTCTGTCGGTTTTGGTTATACCGAGATACGCGATACCATAGTCAACGATATCCCCATCCGCATGTATATCCCCCATCATGCCGAGATGACGCTACATCTGGGGCGTATCAATAGACAGGATACCACGATTGTCTATGCAGCCCAGGCTGCTGATGTCAGAGCCGACAATGGAGGCATCGTGGGAGCTTTCGTGCTCAAGGGAGAGCCCAAGGCATGGGGATTGTCCAAGAGGGGGTATTGTGCCTCTATCGATGGCAAGGTCACTGTGGGTGTGGCAGACAACTCTCCTCTATTCGAACAAGCTACCGAGCGTGGAGGCTATTTCTTCCGCCAATACCCATTGGTCGACAATGGAGCGCCTGTGCTCAATGAACCCAAAGGTAAGGCCATCCGTCGAGGTGTCTGCGATATGGACGGTACCATCTTCATGGTCGAGACCCTCACTAAGGAATCTTTCTACGACTATGCCCAGGCTTTGGCCGATATGGGTGTCGATCATGCTATTTACCTCGTCGGTTCTACCGCCTACGGCTGGGCTGTCGACCGCCAAGGCATTGCCCACGAATTTGGCGAAGATGACTGCTATGCCGGTCGCCGCCGTATGCCTAAGAATACATCTTATATTGTATGGAGGAGGATGTGAATATTACTAATATTATTAATTACCATATATATATTACTACCTTCGTGCTATGAAACAGAAAGGAATATTGTCATCTATTATAGCATTGCTACTGATTATCGTTGCATGCGGGAGCAGCAAACCAGTGACGGGTAGATATGAGATCCCCGTGACTAATAGCACTATGCCTGAGGTTTACCTTGAGCGTATGGGTTACACGGTGTCGTTCAATCCGCGAACAAATATCCCCAACTGGGTGGCGTGGGAACTAAACTCTGAGAAACTCATCGAGCGCGAGAGCCGTAGCGACAAGTTTGTGCCCGACCCCGACATTAATCCGTTTCGCGCCATCACCACAGAGGAATATAAGGGTAGTGGTTGGGATAGAGGACATATGTGCCCGGCTGGCGACAACCGATGGCACTGGAGAGCGATGGATGAGAGCTTCTACATGACAAACATCTGTCCGCAGCACCATAACCTCAATCGCGGCGACTGGAAGGAACTGGAGGAGGCGTGCCGCAGATGGGCGGCCATAGAGCCTGTGTATATTGTGTGTGGACCCATCTTATACAAGACTCCAAAGTATGGATATATCGGGCAAACACATAAGATAAGGATCCCCGACGCTTTCTTCAAAGTAGTGCTGACGGGTATGGAAAGTGGTCATCCGCGTGCTATAGGATTTATCTACAAGAATGAATCGGGCAACTACAAACGCGACAAGTATGTCAACTCTATCGATGAGGTGGAACGCATTACCTCGCTCGACTTCTTTCCCGCATTGCCCGATAAGATAGAGGAAAGCATAGAAACAAAGTATAACTTGGCCGAGTGGCCCTAAAAATCAAAAACAATGAACTACAATCAAACCAACCGACACGATAGAGACTCGTTCATACAGTTCGATGAGGCGAGCCATACATATACAGTAAATGGCAAGGTGCTTAAGTCTGTAACGACACTCATAGGGGAGTGTTTCGAACAGTTTGATGCAGACTATTGGGCGGCCAAGAAGGCCCCGAGCATGGGCATGACTCCTGAAGAGGTGAAGGCTCTATGGGAACGCAAAGGAGAGGAAGCACGCAATTTGGGCACAATGATGCATGCCAAGATAGAGGGCTATTATTTGGGCGAAACCAATGATAGCGACGAGACATATCGTCTCTTCGAACAGTTCACCCAGCAGTATCATCTGACTCCCTATCGTACTGAGTGGACTATCTACGATGAGGAGAGTGGTGTGGCGGGTACGCTCGACTTCCTTAACCTTCGTGATGGCGTGTTTACCATATTTGACTGGAAACGAAGCAACAAGATTCTTGTATGTGGCGCTCCAGAGACTACCAGCCGTTGGGGAAAGCATGCCTTCAGCCCGATAGCGCATGTCCCCGATACGGTGTATTGGCACTATGCACTCCAGCTCAGCATATACCGCTATATATTAGAGAAGAACTATGGCATTCGTGTGTCGGGTGGCAAACTTGGTATTTTCCATCCCGATAACGGGCGTCCCTATGTGGTGGATGTTCCCTACATGAGGAATGAGGCCATAGCACTGCTCAGTAAGAGAGGGTAATGAACAAAGCGTAGGCCAAGATTGGGCATACGGGAAGCCGGGCTGAATACTCAGCCTGGCTTTATTTCTTACGTTCCAACTCTTGTAGCGATTCCATTTTTTTGGTTTCGAGGAATTCATATACGCCACACAGGTGTTCGCGTACACGCTGATGTCCAAACTCGTATACCTTGGTGGCCAATCCGTCGAGGAAGTCGCGGTCGTGGCTTACGAGGATGAGTGTGCCATCATAGTCTTGCAGTGCCTGCTTCAGTACATCCTTGGTCTTGAGGTCGAGGTGGTTGGTGGGCTCGTCGAGGATGAGCAGGTTTACAGGTTCTAACAACAGTTTGAGCAATGCCAGTCGGGTACGCTCGCCACCCGAGAGCACCTTGACCTTCTTCATCGACTCCTCGGGGCCACCAAACATGAAGGCACCCAGCAGGTCGCGTATCTTGTTGCGCACCTCGCCCTTGGCCACATCGTCAATGGTTTGGAATACGGTGAGCTCCTCATCGAGCAGTGATGCTTGGTTTTGGGCGAAGTAGCCTATCTGTACATTGTGTCCCAATGTGATGGTGCCATCGTAGGGGATCTCTCCCATGATGCTCTTGACCATTGTAGACTTACCTTCGCCATTGCGCCCTACGAAAGCAACCTTGTCACCACGCTCAATCATGAAGTTGGCATCCTTATAGATGAGGCGGTCGTAGGTCTTGCCCACGCCATCTGCTATCACGGGATAACTGCCACTACGGGGTGAAGGCGGAAACTTGAGGCGTAGGCGTGATGTGTCCTCTTCGTCCACTTCGATGAGTTCGAGCTTCTCGAGCATCTTCACACGGCTCTGTACCTGGAAGGTCTTGGAGTAGGTGCCCTTGAAGCGCTCTATGAAGTCCTTGGTCTCTTGTATCATCTTCTGCTGCTCCTCGTACTGCTTCTGTTGCTGCTCACGGCGCTCCTTGCGCAGTTCGAGGTAGTGGCTGTACGATGCCTTGTAGTCGTAGATGCGGCCCATGGTAACCTCGATGGTACGGGTGGTGATGGAGTCGACAAACTTGCGGTCGTGGCTGATGACTACGACGGCCTTCGATGAGGTCTTGATGAACTCCTCGAGCCATTGTATACTCTCGATGTCGAGGTGGTTGGTAGGCTCGTCGAGCAGCAATACATCTGGATTCTTGAGCAGCAGTTTGGCGAGCTCGATACGCATGCGCCATCCGCCCGAGAACTCTGAGGTGGGCTTGTCAAAGTCGGTGCGCTCGAAACCGAGGCCCAGGAGGGTCTTCTCCACATCTTCCTCGAAGTGGGTCATGTCGATAGCGTAGAACTTCTCGCTCAATACGGCCACTTGCTCAATGAGTGCCATGTACTCGTCGCTCTCGTAGTCGGTGCGTGTAGCCAACTCATTGTTCATACGCTCAATCTCCGCCTCTGCCTCGTGTAGGTGGGCAAAGGCTTGCGAGGTCTCCTCAAACACTGTGCGTCCATCCTCGGTCATCAGGTGCTGGGGAAGGTAGGCGATGACACAATCTTTGGGTGCTGACACCTTGCCTCGTGTGGGTTGACGCACACCTGCAAGTATCTTGAGCAGGGTGCTCTTGCCTGCTCCGTTCTTGCCCATCAGGGCGATGCGATCCTTTTCGTTGATCTGAAATGATATGTCTTTAAATAATGTGGTGCCGCCAAACTCCACGGCCAATCCGTCTACTGAAATCATCTGAGTTGTTTGATTTATGCGTTTTTTTAATTTTCTTTTGCGATGTCTGCAAGCTCGCTCTCTTCGGGAGAGGTCGGGGGAGAGGTTTCTCCCCTTTATAAGGGCCTACAATGCCTTCCTCATGGCCATAGTGTTTTTCATGTACTGACAGTCACTTCGGAAGAGCATTGCAGGTTATTGGTGTCAATATACCACTCCGTAAGCTCCGCGTTGGGGTAGTAGTGGTGCAATATCTCGTCAAACTTATATCCTTGGGCACCCATCACTGCTGCTCCTATCTGGCATAACCCTACGCCATGTCCCCAGCCTGAGCCGTGGAGAATGAATGAGGCGCCTCTTTTCTCCACCTCAAACGCGCTGCTGTATAGATGGGTTTCTGACAGGGTGCGGCGTATCTCCAGTTCCTTGCCGATGATGCGTGTGGCTTTGGTGCCTACGATTTGTAGTCGCACGATGCGTCCTGAAGGACCGCGCTCGATGGGGATGAGGTCGACGATGTCGCCATAGTCAAATCCGCCACGGCGGCGCACCAGTTCGGACAACTCCTCCTGGGTGTACTCTACGGTCCATCGGTAGAAGTCGGTACCTTGGTCGTAGTGGTTCAGTACCTCAGAGAGTATCTTTGGGTCATCGGTGTTGCAGAAGGGGTCGTGCACCACGGATAAGTAGGGATGTGGCGTGTCGTCCCAGCAACTCTCGTAGAGCTCGGTGATGCCTCCGCAACACTTGCTGAATCGTGCACCGCATACCTCGCCTTCGTAGCTGAGTACGATGCCTCGCGTGGCACGGATAGCCTCGTGCACTTGTGCGGTAATCTTGCGGTGCACTCCCTGATAGCGCTGACAATGGTCGTCGGCACATACATCAAAGTGAGTATGCGCTTCGCGGTCGTACCATTTAATATGGGAAGCCCCCTCAACTCCCCCCGAGGGGGAGCTTTCAGACCTCGCGGTCATATGTGCCTTTATTCGTTCAATGACTGCGTCGGGATTGTTGATAACCTCTTCGTTGGTAAAACGCAGTATTTGGTATCCGTATTCTTTTAGGATATTCTCGCGCAGCTTATCTTCGATTTCTTGCTGGCGATTCTTGTGATATGCCCCATCGACCTCAATAACTAATTGGTCTTCCATGCAGACAAAATCTACGATAAATTCTCCAATAATATGTTGTCGGCGGAACTTCTTGCCCAAATTCTTGTTTCGCAGCATCTCCCATAGGCATCTCTCGGCTTCTGTGGGTATTTGCTTGTGTTGCTTGGCCAGCTCCTTAAGCAATAGGTATGTGTTGGGGTGGGCGGTTTGGTATCTGTCCAGTGGTTGAGTGATGCTGGCCGCGATGTCGGTGAGCTCCCCCTCGGGGGGAGTTGAGGGGGCCTCTTTTATCTGTGCCAGCAGCCAACTGCGTGAGATGACGGCGTGGGCTTTGAGGAGTTCGATGGATGAGGTGCCGCTCATCTCCGAGGCGATAACGCTCGTGAGGTAGTCTTCGATGGCGATGCGGTTTATGGCATGCAGTTCGCCATCAATGATGCGTAGGATGAGTTTGCCCTGGAAGGTTTGTGTCTCCTGCTGTTGCCAGTGAAACTCCTTGCCGATAGTCACTCCGTGGAGGCTAAAAGCCCCCTCAAAAGAACTGCAAGCAGTACTCCTTGATGAAGCTAAAGCTTCAGCCGTCGCAACCGACACTAATGCTCCGTGTCGGCCCCCCGAGGGGGAGCTTACGGGCATCATGGTTAGCTCAATTGATGTTCCCTCTATGATATGTTCTGCGTCTTCTCCTTTTATTGTAATATAGGATTCTTCTGTGTCTTTGCCCTCTTTTATGGATGCGCAGTATGTACCCGGTCGTAGAGTAGGTGAGGGGGGCTCTGTGGTGTCCGAGTCACCCCTCCTTGGGAGGGGCAGGGGGGAGGCCTCATGTATCGTAAATTTGATCTCCTTCCCTTGCATGATACCCACATCGATTGTAGGCTCGGTGCGTACGCCTACTTCGCAGAGTATGTCTGCCGCTTGGGTAGCAGTCAGGCGCTCATAGTCTTCGCTACGAGGGGTAATGATGAGGCCGCACATATCCAAGGTGCCTGGGCTGATGAGGTATTTCGCTTCGCCTTCAGCGCTGTAGCACTGGGGACGGTGTGCGCGGCGGGGGATGATGAGTAGAGACACCTTCTTTCCTTTGCGGTAAGCCACGATGTTCATGTATGGCTCATATTCATCTTGAGGAATGGGGAGCTGCTCGTATACTTGTCTGAAGGTATCGGTGTTCTCGGTGTCGTGGATTAGGTATACCAAATATCCGAATGGTGATATCACCTGCAGATTACCCTCCGATGTTATCGTTTGGGCATACTTAACCAATGGGATGTTTGCAGCGTCACCTGCCTGCAGATGTAGATGGTCGGGAGCCGAAGCACCGCACTTGGGACCATTATAGAATACGATATATCCTTCGGGAAGTGTTTTTATTGCTTGTAGCATGGCGTCGTAGGCGTCGAGGAAACACTGCGGGCGATGTTGCTTTGCGGCTATGGTATAATGGTTGGGTAATATGGGAAAGGGGTTTACCAACCACTCGAAGTTGTCGTTGAGGTCGAGGCTGTGCTGCTCTTCGGGACGATTTTGGGCGCAGAGGAAGCAGGGGCGTGCAGCGATGCTCGCCTTGTCTATGCTTGCCCCCGTAGAGACGATGCGTGCGGGGTTGCACTGTACGCGGAGGGGGATGGGTAGCTTGGCCGATGCCAACTCGCGGCACCACACCCGAGTCAGCGCCTCGTGGTTCTGGTGTGCCGTGGGCCACTCCTGTAACTGTGATTCGAAGAATGTTTCTAACGAAATATCCATAGCTGAACTTTTCTGCACTGCAAAATTACGCAAAAAAAATCTTTGTTGAAAGTGCGCGGTCCATTATCCATATTTTATTACGGTGGATTTTCATAATCTCAAACAATTCATTACTTTTGTGCTGGCCTTTGGAATGCCGACATTAAAAACTCATCATTTGTTATCAAGACAGGCGCTATGACACACCTACAACTGAATGAATGCCAATGCCGTGCGTTGGAGAAGCTTACGATAACTTCGCTCACCCCCATGCAAGAGGCTGCGCTGCAAGCAGCTCGCGAGAAGAACGATGTGATACTCCTCTCTCCTACGGGTACGGGTAAGACTTTGGCGTATCTGCTTCCGCTTATCGAGCGGTTGAGGCAGGGGGCTGCCTGCGTGCAGGCTATGGTGATAGTGCCCTCGCGTGAGTTGGCGCTACAGATCGAGACAGTACTCAAGAATATGAGTCTGCCGTGGAAGGCGATGAGCGTGTATGGTGGTCGTGCTGCCATGGATGAGCACCGCACGATGCGCGGTGTGCAGCCCGCGGTCATTATCGGTACGCCTGGTCGTCTGAACGACCATCTGGAGAAGGGGAATATCGATGCCTCTACCATCACCACGCTTGTTGTCGATGAGTTTGACAAGTGTTTGGAGCTGGGATTCCAGGGCGAGATGCAGCAGGTGGTCGATAAGCTGCCTGCCGTGAAGCACCGCTACCTGACATCAGCTACCGATATGGATGAGCTGCCCGCCTTCACGGCCATGCATCGTGCTGTGAAGCTCGACTACCTCTCTACTGCTGCAGTCGAAGATAAGGTACACACCTATGTGGTGCATTCAGAGAGCAAGGATAAGTTGCATACCCTATATAAATTGTTGTGTACGCTCGATGGCGGACAGGCCATCGTCTTCTGCAATCACCGTGAGTCGGTAGATAGAGTGGGGGGCTACCTGCGCGAGCAGAAGCTCTACTTTGAGGCCTACCATGGTGGCATGGAGCAGGAGGTGCGCGAGCGTGCCCTCTATAAGTTCCGCTGCGGTAGCAGCAATGTGCTCATCAGTACCGACCTTGCTGCACGCGGACTCGATATCCCCGAAGTGCGCCACATCATCCACTACCATCTTCCCACTAACGAAGAGGGATATATACACCGTACGGGTCGCACGGCGCGTTGGAATGCCGAGGGTAGCTCGTACCTCATCCTCCATTCCGAAGAGCGCGTGCCCGAGTATCTCCCCGCAGATGTGGCCGACTATCCATTGCCCGAGCGAGTAGGCCGTCCCGCTCCTCCCGAGTGGACAACACTCTATGTCGGCAAGGGCAAGAAGGACAAGATCAACAAGGTCGATATCGCGGGATTCCTTTATAAGAAAGGAGGTCTCACACGCGAAGATGTGGGCCCCATTGATGTACACGATTACTATGCCTATGTGTCGGTATCTCGTGGCAAGGTTCGTCAGCTGCTTACGCTCATCTCTGGAGAGAAGATTAAGGGTATGAAAACCCGTATAGAGATAGCTAAATAACGGTTTTGTATTTATTGTAGCATTGTATTATTGTACTTCATGTGTTGTAAATTCGTACAATAATACCAGTATGTAGATGTCGTATTTTTGAAGCATTTACGGTTGTAAGATTGTACATTCATCCAACCTGCTCGGGTGGCTTTTCTGTAGATATTTTCAGTACATACGGATAGTAATAGTAGGGTGATAAGTAGGCATATATTTTCGCAGGTTCGTGTTAGTTTCATCGGACCTGCGATTTTTTCTGATTGCACCTGTGGAGGCTTTTTATGGCACCTTTGAAAATTAGTCAGCCCTTCGTGTCTCGTATTTCAGCAAAAATGACTACCTTTGCACTTTGTGCGTATTTGACACTATAGACACTTATGAACGAAATAGAAAGAAGACGAACTTTTGCGATTATTTCGCACCCTGATGCTGGTAAGACAACCTTGACTGAGAAGCTCCTCCTCTTCGGAGGTCAGATTCAGGTGGCTGGTGCCGTAAAGTCAAACAAGATTAAGAAGAGTGCTACATCTGACTGGATGGAAATCGAGAAGCAACGCGGTATCTCGGTGACTACCTCGGTGATGGAGTTTGACTACAAGGACTACAAGGTGAACATCCTCGATACTCCGGGTCACCAGGACTTTGCTGAAGATACTTTCCGTACACTGACTGCGGTAGATAGCGTTATCATCGTGGTGGATAGTGCGAAGGGTGTGGAGACCCAGACCCGTAAGCTGATGGAGGTGTGCCGCATGCGCAACACACCGGTAATCATCTATGTCAACAAGATGGACCGCGAGGGTCGCGACCCCTTCGAGTTGCTCGACGAGTTGGAGGATGAGTTGAAGATCAGCGTGCTCCCCTTGAGCTGGCCTATCGATCAGGGCGCTCGCTTCAAGGGTGTATATAATAGGTATGAGCAGAAGTTTGACCTCTATACTCCGAGCAAGCAGACGGTGACCGAGAAGAAGGAGATTGATATCACCAGCAGCGAGCTGGAAGAGAATATTGGTGTGGCTCAGGCCGAGAAGCTCCGTGCCGACCTTGAGCTCATCGAGGGTGTATATCCTGAGTTCAATGTAGAGGATTACCTCTCTGCTACCGTAGCTCCCGTATTCTTCGGTTCGGCGCTCAACAATTTCGGTGTGAAGGAGTTGCTCGACTGCTTCGTGGAGATTGCTCCCAGCCCACGCCCCACAGCTGCTGTAGAGCGCGAGGTGGTGCCTGCTGAGGAGAAGTTTACCGGATTCATCTTCAAGATTACCGCCAATATCGACCCCAACCACCGCTCGTGTGTAGCCTTCTGTAAGGTGTGCTCGGGTAAGTTTGTGCGCAATGCCCCCTACCTGCATATCCGTTCAGGTAAGACCATGCGTTTCTCTTCGCCCACCCAGTTTATGGCACAGCGCAAGAGCACCATCGATGTGGCGTATCCTGGCGATATCATCGGTTTGCCCGACACCGGTAACTTCAAGATTGGCGATACGCTCACCGAGGGCGAACTGCTCCACTTCAAGGGCCTGCCCTCATTCTCGCCCGAGATGTTCAAGTACATCGAGAATGCCGATCCTATGAAGACCAAGCAGTTGGCCAAGGGTATCGACCAGCTCATGGGTGAAGGTGTGGCGCAGCTCTTCGTGAACCAGTTCAATGGCCGTAAGATTATCGGTACTGTAGGTCAGCTGCAGTTCGAGGTTATCCAATATCGTCTGGAGAATGAGTACAATGCCAAGTGTCGTTGGGAGCCTGTGAGCCTTTATAAGGCATGCTGGATTGAGAGCGATGACCCCGCCGAGCTCGAAGCCTTCAAGAAACGCAAGTACCAGTTCATGGCTAAAGATATCGAGGGACGCGATGTGTTCCTTGCTGATAGCGGCTATGTGCTGCAGATGGCGCAGATAGACTTCAAGAATATCCGCTTCCACTTCACCAGCGAGTTCTAAAGAGTCAAGCATAGATAGACAAAGAGGATGTGCGCGCACATCCTCTTTTTTTGTTGCATGTATATAGAAAATCTCTTGCATGCATGTACCGTAAAAAATGGAGCCTTGCACTGAAAAAAATCTCTTTGTCTGATAATTTTATTGGAGCCTTTCAATGATTTTATTGACTGTATTTGATTTGAAAAAAGTGTAGTTTCCTAATTTAGGTTGTCAGTTTTTTTGTTTATTCCTACACGAGGTTTACACGATTTTGTCTTATTCCTATACTGGGTTGACTGGTTAAATCCTTAATCCTATAATTACTTTACAATCGTCGAGTTTGATGCTG
>JAZKZX010000032.1:0-65260 GCA_045612925.1 Bacteroidaceae bacterium | reverse complement strand
GGTTCGTTACCTTCAAATACTGCAACACATGAGTTGGTTGTACCTAAGTCAATACCAATAATCTTTCCCATTTTCTTATTCTTTTTTAATTGTTAATATTCAAAACTTGTTTCCGTAAGGCTTTGTTCGGCGGTTAATCTTTTTTAGTGCCTCAACCTTACGCCGATATATAGGACAAATGGCATGCCACAAAAAAGAAATGAAAATAGGTGATTGTAAATTGGCAATTTAATGTCATGCTATGCGCCATATTGGCAGAAAAAACTTTTTTCCTCTGCCAATAGTGCTCAATTCGGAAAATGTTTGTATCTTTGCGATAAATCGTAAGCATACCTTATATATATAATATGGCAAAAAAGGAAGAAGTAGTATCTACAGGTTCGCCTGCTGACAAGTTGAAGGCCTTGCAGGCAGCGATGGATCGCATTGAGAAGAATTTCGGTAAGGGCTCCATTATGAAGCTCGGCGATGACAATATACAAGAGATTGAGGTTATCCCTACTGGTTCTTTGGGATTGAATGTTGCCCTTGGTGTAGGTGGTTATCCCCGCGGACGCATCATTGAGATCTATGGTCCAGAGTCATCAGGTAAGACCACATTGGCCATCCATGCCATTGCTGAGGCGCAAAAGAATGGCGGTATTGCTGCCATCATCGATGCCGAGCATGCTTTTGATCGTTTCTATGCACAGAAGTTGGGCGTAGATGTTAATAGTTTGCTCATTGCTCAGCCCGACAATGGCGAGCAAGCGCTCGAGATTGCTGACCAACTCATCTCATCTGCCGCTGTAGACCTCGTCATCATCGACTCAGTAGCTGCTCTTACTCCGAAGGCTGAGATTGAGGGCGATATGGGCGACAATAAGGTAGGCCTTCAGGCTCGTCTTATGAGCCAGGCACTCAGAAAGCTCACTGCCACCATCTCAAAAACCAACACCACTTGTATCTTCATCAACCAGTTGCGCGAGAAGATTGGCGTGATGTTTGGTAACCCCGAAACCACTACCGGTGGTAATGCCCTGAAGTTCTACGCATCGGTGCGTATCGATATTCGCAAGTCTACTCCCGTCAAAGACGGTGAAGAGGTTCTCGGTCATCTCACCAAAGTGAAGATTGTAAAGAACAAAGTGGCACCTCCCTTCCGCAGAGCAGAGTTTGACATCATGTTTGGCGAGGGTATCTCTAAGATTGGCGAGATTATCGATCTTGGTGTTGATCATGGCATCATCAAGAAATCCGGCTCATGGTTCTCCTATGGTGAGACCAAGCTTGCGCAGGGCCGTGACGCCGTGAAGCAGTTGCTTGCCGACAATCCTGAACTAGCCGAAGAATTGGAGGCAAAGATCACGGAGGTTCTGAAGAAGAAGTCTGAAGAATAAACAATTATCCTAATTAATAACCCATTAACTTAAACACTTCAAAAGTTATGCGTTTAATTATCCAACCCAATCCCCAGAAGATGGCTGTATGGGCAGCATCACACATCGTGAAGAGAATTAACGAGTTCGGTCCCACACCCGAGAAACCCTTCGTGCTCGGTCTCCCCACCGGAGGTACTCCTCTTGGCACCTACAAGGAACTTATTCGCCTCTACAATGAGGGTAAGGTAAGCTTCCAGAATGTAGTGACCTTCAACATGGACGAGTACTGTAACCTCCCCGAGGAGCATCCCGAGAGCTACCACTCATTCATGTGGAACAACTTCTTCAGCCATGTGGATGTAAAGAAGGAGAACGTAAACATCCTTAACGGTAATGCCGAAGACCTCGAGGCAGAGTGTGCTCGTTATGAAGAGAAGATTAAGT
Source organism: Bacteroidaceae bacterium (assembly GCA_045612925.1). Classification (GTDB taxonomy): domain Bacteria; phylum Bacteroidota; class Bacteroidia; order Bacteroidales; family Bacteroidaceae; genus UBA1189. The sequence continues at coordinate 63,455 of JAZKZX010000032.1, read as the reverse complement.
CATACGGCGGTATCAATCTCTTCATGGGTGGTATCGGTCCTGACGGTCATATCGCATTCAATGAGCCCGGTTCATCACTCACCTCACGCACTCGTGTGAAGACTCTCACCACTGACACCATCATTGCCAACTCACGTTTCTTTGACAACGATGTGAATAAGGTGCCCAAGACTGCCGTTACTGTAGGTGTAGGTACTGTTATGGACGCTAAGGAGGTTCTCATCCTCGCTAACGGCCACAACAAGGCACAGGCTCTCTATCATGCTGTTGAAGGCGCTATCACACAGATGTGGACTATCAGCGTGCTCCAGCTCCACCCCCACGGCATCATCGTATGTGACGATGCAGCTACAGCAGAGCTTAAGGTAGGTACTGTAAACTACTTCAAGGACATCGAGAAGGATAACCTTTAATAGCGTTATAAAACCGATATGTTAATGGGAGGTCCACCGGACCTCCTATTATTATTTTAAACATGGTTTTATTTGGATGAATTCTTCCTATCACAGTGTAAATATAAAGGGGAGTCGCTCTACAGCAACTCCCCTTTATCTTAGTGTAAATTATTGCTTAGATAAGGAAACCGAGCAACACACCGGCTGCACAAGCTGAACCGATGACACCAGCTACGTTGGGACCCATGGCATTCATGAGCAGATAGTTGGTGGGGTCGGCTTTCTGACCCTCGTCGTGAGAGATACGAGCTGCCATAGGCACGGCAGATACACCGGCATTACCGATGAGCGGGTTGATCTTCTTGCCCTTCGGGAGGAAGAGGTTCATGAACTTCACGAACAGTACGCCGCTGGCAGTAGCGATAACGAAGGCGGTGATACCTACGAGCAGAATCTTCAAGGTAGAGGGAGTGAGGAACTCGCTTGCCTGGGTAGAGGCACCTACGGTGAGACCGAGTAGGATGGTGATACAGTTGATCAGGGGACCCTTAGCGGCCTCGGCCAAACGACCGGTGACACCACTTACATTCAGCAGGTTGCCGAAGAAGAGCATACCTAACAAGGGAAGACCGCTGGGCACGATGAAGGCGGTGAGCAGCAGGCCCACGATGGGGAAGATGATCTTCTCGGTCTGTGATACCTGACGGGGTGCCTCCATGCGGATGAGACGCTCCTTCTTGGTGGTGAGCAGGCGCATGATGGGGCGCTGGATTACGGGCACGAGGGCCATGTAGGAGTAAGCACACACGGCGATAGCTCCCATGAGGTTGGGCGCGAGCTTCGACGACAGGAAGATGGCCGTAGGACCATCGGCACCACCGATGATGGCGATACCGGCTGCCTGGTCGGGCTCAAAGCCGAGAAGCAGGGCGATGATGTAGGCGGCAAAGATACCAAACTGGGCGGCAGCACCCACGAGCATCATCTTCGGGTTGGCAATGAGCGGACCAAAGTCGGTCATGGCACCGATGCCGAGGAAGATGAGGGGAGGGTACCAGCCGGTCTTCACTCCCTGATAGAGGATGTTGAGTACTGAACCCTCTTCGTAGAGACCAATCTCAAGACCAGCATCGGCCTTGAAGGGGATGTTACCCAAGATAATACCAAAGCCTATGGGCACGAGCAACAGAGGCTCCCAGCCCTTCTTGATGGCGAGTGTGATGAAGAGGCATCCTACCGCAATCATCACGATATGTCCCCACGTAGCATTGGCAAAACCGGTGTATTGCCAGAAGTCTACGAGGTTGTTTCCGATAAAATTAAAAAAATCGTTCATAATATTGAGGCCTCCCCAATCCCTCCAAGGAGGGGCTTTCCGACATCGCGGAGATGTAGAGGAGATGTTTTATTAGTTTAAAATTCTATAGTCAATGTCCACCGAGTCACCCCTCCTTGGGAGGGGCAAGGGGGAGGCCATTTATCCCAGTGTAATGATATCAGTTCCCTCGGCGATAGACTGGCCCTTCTCTACATTGATAGATACTACGGTGCCTTCGCGGTCAGCATTGATATTGTTCTCCATCTTCATAGCCTCGAGGATAGCTACGGTCTGACCCTTGGCCACAGCGTCGCCCACCTTCACCTTGATGTCGAGGATGACACCGGGCAGAGGAGCCTTGATGCCGGCACCACCAGTTGCTGCGGGACGCGGAGCGGGAGCTGCCGCAGGGGCAGGAGCTGCTGCGGGAGCTGCGGCAGGACGTGCTACGGGTTTAGTTACTGCAGGCTTAGCGGGCTTGTCGAGTTCTACCTCATAGGTCTTGCCATTCACAGTGACATTCGCCTTGTTGCCTTCGAGTTCTTCTACGGCTACATTATACTCGTTGCCGTTGATCTTGTATTTATATTCTTTCATGTCAATTTTTTTTGTAGTTAAAGTAGTTAAAGGGAGATAACGTTTTGCGTTTTGGTAGATAAAAGCCGATAGTCTTATCGCGAGATAGAACATTTGGCATTTAACTCCCTTTATCTCCTTATAACTTCATTTTGTCTCCTTTTATTACTCCTTTTTTAATTGTACGGATACGGATGTGAATGAGTATGTGTAAGCATGTGCCAACTTGACTCGCCGCCATCGATAGTGAGTATGCCGCTCTCTTCGTCGTGTACGTTGCCGAAGTGCTCGTGCAGGGCCATGCTGATGGCTGCTATCACCTCATCGTCAGCGTCGCTCTTGGCTACGGGAGAAACTGTAGGAGCGGCAACCTCTTTGGCAGTTGTCTTCTTTGCATTTGAAATGGTCTTTGCAAAGATTTTACCGATGATAGCGAAGAGGAACCACAGAATAGCAAGAGCCGAGAATACCACGGCCATACACATCACGGTCATACCGAGGCCGAGGCTGTCCATACGCTTGAACTTGGCCACCTTGCCTTCGCCCTGCTCTACGATGTTTGTCGCTGCGGGGGTTACATTATCGGCAGTTACAATCTTCCATGCACCTACGCCGTCTTTCTCGCGAGCCCATGACTGGTTCTCGCCGAGGGCGGGTACGGTGACAGAGTCGAGTAGGGTGGTACCGTTGGCATCGTACAGGGCTATCCAGTTCTCAGTGCTGTCGGCCAGTGTAAAGCTGGTGTGGAAGACGCCACGCTTGGGCAATGCGTCGGCATGGAAGAGCATCTTCTGCTTTCCGTCAATATGCGTAGCCACATCGCCAGAGGGTATCTGGTACATCATCTTGATGCGCTCGGGGGCACTCAGCTCCTTGTTGAGCACGGCACGGTCGGTCGTGAGGAAGCAGTTGCGGGCATTGGCCGGAGCGAACGCATCGTTGTGAAATTCTATCCATGCCGAACGACAGCCATACTCGTCGACGATGCTGGCCGTGTTGGTCACGAGAATCTCGTTGAACTTGAGGTTCTTGGCACCCTGCGCAAAACTTGCAGAGGCAGCCAAGACCATCATTAAGGTTATTAATATTTTTCTCATAATAGGGAGGCACTTATTAAAGAGGTATATTACCATGCTTTCTCTTCGGGTTCTCGAGCTTCTTGGTCTGCAACTCGGCCAACGCACGGATAATGCGGAAGCGGGTGTTGCGAGGCTCGATGACATCGTCGATGTAGCCATACTTGGCCGCATTGTAGGGGTTGGCGAAGAGCTTGGTGTACTCGGCCTCCTTCTCGGCGATGAATGCCTTGGGGTCTTCCTTCTCCTTGGCCTCTTTGGCGTAGAGTACGGCAGCGGCACCGCTGGCACCCATCACGGCAATCTCGGCTGTGGGCCATGCGTAGTTCATGTCGCCACGGAGCTGCTTACAGCTCATCACGATGTGGCTACCACCATATGACTTGCGCAGAGTAACGGTTACCTTAGGCACAGTAGCCTCGCCGAAAGCGTAGAGCAACTTGGCTCCGTGGAGGATAACAGCGTTGTACTCCTGACCTGTACCGGGCAAGAAGCCTGGAACGTCAACGAGGGTTACCAAGGGGATGTTGAAGGCGTCGCAGAAACGTACGAAACGAGCTGCCTTGCGTGAGGCGTTGCAGTCGAGCACACCGGCGAAGGCCATAGGCTGATTGGCCACGATACCCACTGACTCGCCATTGAAACGTGCGAAACCTATGATGATGTTCTTGGCATAGTCTTTCTGTACCTCGAGGAACTCGCCGTTGTCGACGATAGCGCCGATAACCTCATACATGTTGTATGCCTTGTTGGGGTTGTCGGGGATGATTTCGTTGAGGAGGTCTTCCTTGCGGTCGATGGGGTCGGTGCACACTACGCGGGGAGCCTGCTCCATATTGTTTTGAGGCATGTAAGAGAGGAGCTTGCGAATCATAGCAAGTGCCTCTTCCTCGGTCTGTGCGGTGAAGTGGGTAACACCAGACTTGCTTGAGTGTACCGATGCACCTCCGAGCTGCTCCTGAGTAACATCTTCGCCAAGCACGGTCTTCACTACGGCAGGACCGGTGAGGAACATGTACGAGGTACCCTCCATCATCAAGGTGAAGTCGGTGAGGGCGGGGCTATACACAGCACCACCAGCACAAGGGCCGAAGATACCTGAGATCTGAGGGACCACACCCGAAGCCATGATGTTGCGCTGGAAGATCTCTGAGTAGCCTGCGAGGGCGTTGATACCCTCCTGGATACGTGCACCTCCCGAGTCGTTGATGCCGATAACGGGAGCACCCATCTTCATGGCTGCGTCCATAATCTTACAGATCTTCATGGCCATAGTCTCAGACAGTGAGCCGGCATTTACGGTGAAGTCCTGTGCAAACACATATACCAAGCGACCATCAATGGTACCATAACCAGTCACCACGCCATCGCCCAAGGTCTGCTTCTTCTCCATGCCGAAGTTGTGGCAGCGGGGGGTTACAAACATGTCCATCTCTTCGAATGAACCTTTGTCGAGCAGCATGTCGATGCGCTCACGTGCGGTATACTTACCCTTCTCATGCTGCTTTTCAATGGCCTTGGCGCCACCGCCCAAACGGGCTTTCTCGCGCAGCTCTACGAGTTCTCTGATTTTATCTAATTGTGACATAATAATGAGAGGCTTCTCCATATCCGCAAGCGGAACTCCTTTGGGAAGATAAATCTTCCGTCGTCGCAACCGACGCTTTCATACCGCGTCGTCCCGAAGAGGGGCTTTCCGGCATCGCGGAAACAAGAGGACTAATCTTTTATTGTTAAATGTATTTTACTTTATTATGTGTACTCCGAGTCACCCCTCCTGGGAGGGGTAAGGGGAGGCCGTTATTTCTCGCAAAGTTCAGTGAGTACTCCTTGTGTTGATTTCGGATGGAGGAATGCGATGTTCAAGCCTTCAGCGCCCTTGCGCGGAGCCTTGTCGATAAGGCGGATACCCGCAGCATCACATTCGGCCAGTGCCTCTGTTACGCCATCTTCGACAGCAAAGGCTACATGGTGTACGCCAGCTCCTTTGTTTTCGATAAACTTGGCGATGGTACTCTCCTCTGATGTGGGCTCAAGGAGTTCAATCTTGGTTTCGCCTACCATAAGGAATGCAGTGCGCACCTTCTGGTCCTCTACGGTCTCGATGTTATAGCACTTCAAACCCAATACATTCTCGTAGTAGGGTAGTGCCTCCTCGATGCTCTTGACAGCAATACCGAGGTGCTCGATTCTTGAGATTTTCATGTTTCGTATTATTAAAATTGGTTATCTTTGATAAAATCTATTTGGTGCCAAAGTTAGTACTTTATTTTTATTTGTGACCACGAATGATAATTTATTTTCTCATTCTGTACATTTTCTCGTTCGTTTGTTGTAACTTCGCTCCATCTAATATAAAAAGGATACGATATGAACGAAATCTTCAGTCGCTGGATAGGTGCTGCGGTAGTTGGCCCAGGCGAAAACAACTGGATACATTTGACCATAGTCATTGTCGAGATTGCCCTTATTGTCCTCGTGGCCAATGTGGTGTGCCGCCGCCTGCTCATCCCCTTGGTAAAAAGAGTCATCACTCGCACGCGCACCACATGGGACGATGTGTTCTTCAACGACTCCCTACTACTGGATATCAGCCGCTTGATATCACCCATACTCATAGCCGTGCTCATTCCTATGGCCTTTATCGGAAAGAGCGGACTCATCGAGTTTTTGCTCAAGGTGAACTATATCTATTTGATTGCCTTGATAGCCAAGCTCTTGTGTGCGTTTCTGTCGTCACTGTACGAGTTGTCAAACCGTAAGAACCAGCTCAGAAACCAATCCTTGAAGGGGGTCTATCAGATGCTCAAGATTGTGGTCGTGTGTGTAGCGCTCATTATCGTGGTGAGCATCCTCATCGACAAGAATCCCGGCTACATCCTCACCGCCTTGGGTGCCTCGGCTGCTGTGCTTATGTTGGTGTTCAAGGATATGATTCTGGGCCTCGTAGCAGGTGTACAGCTCTCGGCCAACGACATGCTACGCCCGGGCGACTGGATCTCGATGCCCAAGCATGGTGCCGATGGTGATGTCATCGAAGTGACGCTTACAACTGTGAAAGTGCAGAACTGGGACAAGACCATCACCACCATACCACCTTATGCGCTCGTGAGCGACTCGTTCCAGAACTGGCGAGGCATGAAGGAGAGCGGGGGACGTCGTGTGAAGCGTTCAGTATACATAGACATGCGTTCCATCTCCTTCTGTACTGAGGAGCAGATGGCCGAATTTGAACAGAAGGGCTGGCTCGATGGCGTAGAGCGTGAAGATAAATTTGTTGTCAACCTCCATATCTTCCGCAACTATCTTGAGAACTACCTGCGCCAACACCATCGTGTCAACCAGCAGATGACTATCATGGTTCGACAATTGCAGCCTACGGCGCAAGGCCTCCCCTTGGAGCTCTACTTCTTCTCCAACGGCACCGACTGGATACCCTATGAGCACCTGCAGAGCGAAATCTTTGAACATGTGTTTGCTGTGCTCCCCACATTCGGCCTTCGTGTGTTCCAGTCGCCTATGGGTATTGACTTCGCTGGGATTGAGGGTATTAACCTATCTTGACAACGTATGATTCTACACGTATAAATCATACACAAACACATCGCAACTACCACCATGAAAAAACTATCAATCCTTGCAGCAAGCATGCTGGGAGCCCTCTTCGTGGGCTGCACTTACAAACCTCAGGAGCTAAGCATCGTGCCCATACCTAATCATATAGAGCAAGCACGGGGAAGTCTCTTGCTCGACTCGACCGTCAGGCTTCAAATCCAGTGTCCCGAGTATGACCGCATCATCCTGAGCAGCTACATAGCGGCCACACCACTGGGAGCGGTTATCAGCGAGACCTCAGCTCCTGACGAGGAGACCAAGTACCTCACATTGAAGCTGGTGGACGAGCTGGCAGAGGTGGAGAGCAGCGAGGGGTATCATCTCACCGTTGACCGCAAGGGCATCACCATCACCGCCACCACAAGCAACGGTCTGTTTTATGGCTTGCAGACTCTGTTGCAACTCTATGCCGATAGCCAGCACATCCCACATACCACCATCATAGATGAGCCTCGATTTGCCTATCGCGGCATGATGATCGACGTGTCGCGCCACTTCTTCGACGTAGACTTCATAAAGAAGCAGATCGATGCGATGGCCTACTTCAAAATAAACCATCTGCACTTGCATCTGACCGATGCGGCGGGCTGGCGCATCGAGATAAAGCGCTACCCACAGCTCACTGGCAAGGCCGCGTGGCGAGGTCAAGCCACATGGAAGGAGTGGTGGAACGGCGACAGACAATACGTAGAGGAGGGTAGCGAAGGGGCCTACGGAGGCTACTACACACAAGACGAGATACGAGAGCTGGTGGCCTACGCTCAGGAACGCTTCATAACGATCATCCCCGAGATCGAGATGCCCTCACACTCCGAAGAGGTGTTGGCCGTATATCCCGAGCTGTCGTGCTCCCACATACCATACAAGGAATCAGACTTTTGCGTAGGCAACGAACAGACCTTCGAGTTTCTCGAGGGCGTGCTCACCGAGGTGATGGAGCTCTTTCCCTCCGAATATATACATATAGGTGGCGACGAGGCCAGCAAGCAGTCATGGAAGACATGTGCCCGATGCCAAGCACGCATGCAGAGCGAGGGATTAGCCGATGTGGACGAGCTACAGAGCTACCTCATACATCGCATCGAGACCTTCCTCAATGCACACGACCGCCAGCTCCTCGGATGGGACGAGATCCTCGACGGAGGCCTAGCGCCACGAGCCACGGTGATGTCGTGGCGTGGCACCGAGGGCGGCCTGCGAGCCATCACTGCAGGCCATCGGGCCATCATGACACCTGGCGAATACTGCTATCTCGATGCCTATCAGGATGCTCCTCACACTCAGCCCGAAGCCATCGGTGGTTACCTCCCATTAAATAAGGTATATGGCTATGAGCCCTTGCCCGACACACTTGCTACGGCCCAACGGGAGCTGCTCTATGGAGTGCAAGGCAACCTCTTTGCCGAGTACATCCCCACCGAGCAACACATGGAATACATGATGTATCCGCGTCTGATAGCCATCGCAGAGGTAGGGTGGAGCAGCCCTGAAAACAAGGACTACGACCACTTCCGCAACCGCACACTGAAGGCCCTATCCGACTTGCAACAAGCCGATTACAACACCTTTGACCTCAGCCACGAAGTGGGCAATCGCCCTGGTGCCGACCGTCCCCTCGCTCATCTCGCCGTGGGCAAGAAAGTGGAGTACGTCGATGGATCGGCCTACTTTGGTGGATATACTGCAGGAGGCGATAGCGCCCTCGTCGACGGAGTGCGTGGAGGATGGACCTACGGAGACCGCCGTTGGCAAGGATTCCTCGGACGCAAGGGAGTAGACGTTGTCATCGACCTCGAGCGCCCCACCTATCTGCACTCCATCAATGCAGACTTCATGCAGATATGTGGCCCGGGAGTATTCATGCCCGCCGAAATCATCATCTCTACATCGACTGATGGCAATGACTACACCGAGATCTACCGCACTGAGAACGAGGTCATTCGCGATGACTCTGTCAGCTTCCGCACCTTCGGTTGGGAGGGAGAGACACAAGCCCGCTACATACGCTACCAAGCCGTGCGTAGCCACCATGGCGGCTTCCTCTTCCTAGACGAGGTCGTGGTGAGATAAGACCAGCAGTATAAAATAAGCAGCTCAAATACACAGAAAAACAACTTCTTGAACTTTTTAATAGCTTCTCTTAAACTTTTCAACAATAAAACCCAAACAGTTTCTAAGTCAGATTTCTTATCTTTGCAATCTCAATCAATAACAAACCATAAAAATACAACGACGATGAAGAAAAGCATTATCACCCTCGGCATCTTGTGCGCCGTGTTTGCAGGATGTAAGCAAAAACCAAACGAACTTGACAAAGAGAAGTTCGAAACAATGCTAATGGAGGCATGGGAACAGCAACAATCACAAGAGAATCAAGTCATTACAACCATCATGGAGCGCCGCAGTATCCGTAAATACAAGCCTCAAGCCGTAGAGCGCGACAAGATGGACATCATCCTCCGATGTGGTATCAATGCACCGAACGGACAGAACAAGCAGTCGTGGGAGGTGAGGGTAGTGGACAACCCCCAACTGCTCGACGAGATGCGCGAGGCTATGGCCAAGGGGCATCCCGACCTCAATCCTGAGATGGTCAAGGGCTGCTTCCGCGATGCTCCCACCATGGTGTTCATCGCTCGTGACCCCGCCTACGACTTCTCAACCTATGATTGTGGCCTGTTGGCCGAGAACATGGTGTTGTCTGCATGGTCCATGGGCATCGGCTCCATCTGCTTGGGTAGTCCCGTGCGTTTCCTCACCGACAACGACGTGTGCAAACCGCTGGTCGAGAAACTCGGTTTCAGCGAAGGCTATGAGCTCAGCCTCTGCGTAGGGTTCGGTTATCCTGACGAGGCTCCGGCAGCAAAGCCACGTGACTGGAATAAGGTGCAGTATGTAGACTAACAGCGCTGAACATTAGCAAAAACTGAGATCCTAGCAGACTACTGGCTCCTGGTAGACAAGATGTATTTGCAAAATTCATCGCAACAGAGCGACGAGACCATTACCACCATACCACTATGAGCACCTGCAGAGCGCAATCTTCGAACACGTGTTTGCTGTGATCCCCATCTACGGACTCTGCGCGTTCCAGTCGCCTATGGACATCGACTTCTCGGGCACCGAGTTCGGAAATTTCAATTAATGAGCTATTGAGTGCTACAACTGCACTCGGAGTACTACTTGTTGTGAGTTGTCAAGCGCCCCTTCGGTGAGGTGGAACGATGCTCCTATGTAGCATTGTACATGCAGCCGGTTGAGCAGGTAGTAGCGTATGTCTGTACGGTTGTATAGGCTGCTACGGTAGTAGGGATCTCCTCGATGGAGCGTTGCCCCATACACCTCGTAGTCAGAGAATTGAGGATTGCCGGCATAGAGGCGGTCGCGCAGTTCGAATCTGCCCTTGCGCAGCATCATCTCGCCAAGGAATCCCATGGGCGACTTCCATGCCATATCGTTTCGGTCACGGTTGAGCGATAGCATCAGTCCGCCCTCGATACGCAGTGCATCGATGAATCCCATGCCGCTTTTCTCAAAGCCAATGTACGGGTTCAGCATGAGCTTGTCATATACCTTCAGCCCATTGGCGGGGCGAGGCACCGAGAAGTGTAGCAGTTGTGCGTTCCATCCAGCATAATACCCTTTATGGTCGAAGCGTCCGTCAGTGACGAGTTCGAATATCTCACGTTCTCCTATGCCCTGCTTGTTGAGCCAGTTGCAGTAAAACTCTGCATAGCCATAGCGCGAGGTGTATTGGATGAGGGCACCATGTAGGGTAGGTGAGTAGTAACGGACAGAGTCGTACACAAAGATGTCGGGCAGGTCGCGTTTGAGTCTGCTGCGTGGGAAAGCACCGAATGCTCCGGAGTAGTGACCCTCCTCGTAGTGATAGTAGAAGGTAAGGTCTTTATGAGTGATTCCACTCTGCCCGAAGTCTTTCACTCCCGTGGCACCTATCATGATGGTGTTGGCGTCGAACAATATGCCTACCTCTGCACCGAGGCGGGAGCCGAAGAGTGTTTGTGAAAGCTGGTAGGGGCTACGCACCTCTCGGTTGTCAAAGAAGTTGAGGTTGTCTACATGGTAGACTATTTGGATATTTTCCTTTTCGGTGTTGTCGGCCTCTTGGGCTGTCGCTCTCATACTCACGCCATAGGCGATGCATAGCAGAGCCAATATCTTAGTTTTCATTCTCTCAATCATATGGCAAATGTAGTGCATATTTTTTGTATCTATGCTATGTTTGCTTGTTTATTTTTGGCCGTATTTTTACCTGTATAAGCAGCAATGATGGTGGCGCCTGACCGTTATTGGGGCGAATGTCCACCCATAGTGGCGAATGGCATGGCAAAGGGATTAATGTAAACCTCTTGCCTTGCTATTTGTTGTACCTTTGCGGCGCAAATAGCAGCTTCCCCCAACCTCTCCTCAAGAGGAGTACTTGAAAGCCTCACCTTTCAGAGGAGGAGGTTTGGAGAGGCTCTCCTAAACACTAATTATGAACATCAAGAACAGCAATGTGCTTATCACCGGAGGAGCTTCGGGTATAGGCAAGATTATGGGACGCATCGCGTTGGAGAAAGGAGCCAAGTGCCTTATCATTTGGGATATTAACGAACAGAACATAGCTGCCACCGTAAAGGAGTTTGCGGCAAAAGGTAAGGTAAAGGGGTATCGTGTCGATGTGGGTAATATCGACGCAGTGCGCGAGTCTTACGCTATCACCGTGAAGGAGTGTGGCGATATTGATATCCTCATCAATAATGCGGGTATCATCACCAGTAACAAGACTTTTGATCAGGTAGATATTTCCGAGATTGACCGCACCATGCTCATCAATGCCATTGCTCCTATGTATGTGGCGCGTGTAATGCTTCCTGACATGTTGCGTCGCAAGCAGGGACACATCTGTAATATCACTTCAGCAGGTGGTATGTTGGGCAATCCGCGTATGTCCGTATATGGTGCCAGCAAGTGGGCTGCCATTGGTTGGAGCGACTCGGTGCGCATCGAATTGCAAGAGCAGAAGAGTCCCGTGCGTGTGACCACCATTACACCTTATTATATTAATACGGGTATGTTCGATGGTGTGAAGTCACGCATCATCCCCATCCTCAAGCCCGAGTATGTGTCAAAGAGGATTATCCGTGCTATTGAGAAGAATCTCATCTTCCGTGGCATCCCCTTCGGCCTGCACTTCATCCGTTTCTGGCAGTTTGTACTCCCGATACCCGTTTTTGACTTTTTCTTCGGAAAAGTTTTTGGTATTTACCACACAATGGATAACTTTACGGGTCGAAAATAACAATCATCTATGATACCATCCATCATTGAGGCGCAGCGCGCCTATTTTCGTAGCGGTGCTACACTCGATATCAACTTCCGTCGTCAGATGCTGAAAAAGTTGCAGGCGACCCTCGTCAAGTGGGAGAAACCCTTAGCCGATGCCTTGTGGGCCGACCTTCACAAATCATATCAAGAAGCCTATCTCACCGAGCTTAGTATCGTCAAAGGCGAAGTGGCCAACCATATCCGTCATATTGGCAAGTGGAGTCGTCGCAAGCGTCGCCCCACGCCCATCAAGATGTTTCCTTCGAGGAGTTTTATTGTGAGTGAGCCTTTGGGCAATACGCTCATTATGGCCCCTTGGAATTACCCCGTGCAACTGCTGCTCAATCCGCTCGTGGGCGCTATCTCGGCTGGTTGTACTGCAGTGTTGAAGCCTTCGCCCTATGTGCCTACCGTATCGGCTGTCATTGAAAAGATGATTGCCGACACCTTCGCTCCCGAGTACATAGCTGTGGTGCAGGGTCACCGTGAAGTCAACAAGGCATTGCTTGCCCAGCGTTTCGATCTTATCTTCTTCACCGGAAGTCCCTCGCTGGGTAAGATGGTGATGGAGGCTGCGTCAAAGCATCTCACACCCGTCATTCTTGAGTTGGGCGGCAAGAGCCCCTGTGTCGTAGACCGCACTGCCGATATCAAACTGGCAGCCAAGCGCATTGCGTGGGGCAAGACCCTCAACTCTGGGCAGACCTGCATCGCTCCCGACTACCTTCTTCTTCACGAGTCGGTAAAGGACGATTTTGTCGAGGCTTTTTCCAATGCTATCAAGGAACTGCATGGCAATGATATCAAGCGTCACAAGCACTATGTGCGCATGGTCAATGACCGTGCCTTTGAGCGTGTCAAGGGCTACCTTGCCGAGGGAGACATCCTTTATGGAGGTCGCACCGATGCGGCAGATCGCTTCATCGAGCCTACTTTGCTCGATACCCATATCAGTCTCTCTGATAGCGATGCCGATGCAAAGTCCAATGCATTGGGTGTGCTTACCGAAGAGATCTTTGGTCCTGTATTCCCCATACTTACCTTCAAGAGCCTGGATGAAGTACAAGGCTATGTCACCCGTCGCGAGAAACCGCTCGCCTTCTATTTCTTTGGCCGTGAGACCGATGGGTGGAATCTCATACAGCACACCTCTTCGGGCGGTGCCTGCATCAACGATACCATCATGCATATTGCCAATGAGCACATCCCCTTTGGTGGCGTGGGCAACTCGGGTATGGGAGGTTACCATGGAGAAGAAAGCTTCCGTGTCTTCTCTCATCGCCGTTCGGTTGTGGCTACAGGTACATGGATTGACCTCCCCTTCCGCTACATGCCCTATCGTATGTTCGGGTTGGTGAAGAAGATAGTTTGAGGTATAGTTCTATAGAGTAAGGAGCGGGTGGGCACTCGCTCCTTTTTGTTTCTCTATCCTTTGTCTTTAATCTGCTTCGCAGCTTGAAATTAGGCTGCGGCTTAGAAAAACTCAAAACAAGTTTTGGTTTTTCGTTCGCCTTGCACTATCTTTAATCCGCTTCGCAGCTTGAAATTAGGCTGCGGCTCAGAAAAACTCAAAACAAGTTTTGGTTTTTCGTTCGCCTTGCACTAATTTTGTCAGAAATTTGCGAAAAATAGTTGCGATGAAGAAACTGATATTTTCTATAACTCTATTTGTATGTACTTTGGCATGCACGGCGTTGCATGCCGAGGAGCTTTCGTTTACTGCCAGTGCACCTAATGCCGTGGTTATGGGCGGTACCTTCCGTCTATCATATACCATCAATACGCATGACGCCAGGGCTTTTCGTTTGGGTGATATTGCAGACTTTGATGTACTTTCAGGACCCAACCAATCCAGTTCGTCGAGTACCTCTATCATCAATGGTGTTCGCACCTCATCAAAGACGCTGACCTTCACCTGTATTCTTCGCCCCAAGAAGGAGGGTACCTTTACCATACCTTCAGCGACGATTACTGCCGATGGCAAGCAGATGAGTTCCGAGGCCGTTACCGTGCAGGTGTTGCCTCCTGATCAGCAGGGAGGACAGTCGCAGCAGTCTGGTTCGCAGGGTAGAGGAGTCGCCACCGCTCAGACTGGGCAGATAAGCAATGACGACCTCTTCATCACAGCTACTGTAAATAAGAAGAAGGTATACGAGCAGGAGGCTATCTTGCTGACCTATAAGATATATACGACGGTTAATCTTACTAATGTGAGCGGTAAGATGCCTGATCTCAAGGGATTTCATAGCCAAGAGGTAGAGATGCCCAAGGGTAATCGTGAGTTTGAGCTCGAGCACTACAATGGTCGCAACTACCGCACCATCGTATGGAGTCAATATGTGCTATTCCCGCAGCAGAGTGGTAAACTCGAGATTCCCTCTATAACTTTTGAGGGTACCGTGGCGCAGCGCGTACAGAACTACGATCCCTTCGAGGCCTTCTTTAATGGCGGTAGCAGCTATGTCAATGTGCAGAAGCCTATTCGTACCCCCAAGCTCACCATTGATGTCAGCCCACTGCCCTCGGGTAAGCCTACGTCGTACTATGGTGGAGTGGGTGATTTTAGCATTTCTTCATCAGTCAGCACCTCTGAATTAAAAGAGGACGAGGCCGTTACACTCAAACTTATCATTTCGGGTACTGGCAACATGAAGCTTATCCGAACCCCTGAAGTGAAGTTCCCTGCCGACTTCGAGATTTATGACCCCAAGGTCGATAATAAGTTTACCCTCAAGACAAGCGGTTTATCGGGCAACAAGGTCATCGAGTATCTTGCCATTCCTCGCCATGCAGGCAACTACACCATTCCTTCGGTTGAGTTCACCTACTTTGATGTCAAGAGCGGTGCATACAAAACCCTCACCACACCTGAATATACGCTCCATGTGGCCAAAGGCGATGGTACTATGAGCTCTGCTTCTGTGGGTTATGTGAGTAAGGAAGAGCTGCGTCTCTTGGGTCAGGATATTCGTTATATCAATCTTGGAGAGGCTAAGTTCCATGCTCGAGGTTCCTATCTCTATGGTACGGTAGTCTACTGGCTTTGGTATATTATCCCCTTTGTGGCCTTCATCATGATTGTAGTAGTATATCGCAAGCAGGCTATAGAGAATGCCAATATAGCCAAGCAGAAGACCAAGAAGGCTGGCAAGGTGGCAACGCGCCGTCTCAAGGTCGCTAAGATGAAGATGCAGCAGAGCGATAAGGCAGGTTTCTATGATGAGGTGTTGAAAGCTTTGTGGGGATACCTCAGTGATAAGCTCAGTATGCCAGTTTCAGAACTGTCAAAGGATAATATATCAGCCAAGTTGGCCGATTGTCAAGTCCCCGAAGACATCATAAATGAGTGTCTTTCATTGGTTGGCGAATGTGAATTTGCTCGCTATGCGCCTTCGTTGTCTGGATCGTCCGAAGAGGGTATTTATGGGCGTGTAGCCGAACTGATGAACGATCTTGAGAATGCAATAAGGCGCTGAAACATATAAAGAAATCGATAACGAAAACAAATTGTAAAAGAATGAAACATCTTCTATATATAATAGGTGTAGTATTGTGTAGTTTCGGCACCTTGCGTGCACAGACAACCTCCTTTGCTGATAGTGCTGTCGTATATACCAAAGCCATGGGCGATAGCGCCTATGCCACGGCCGACTATGCCACCGCAATTCATATCTACGAGCATTTATTGGCAGAACATGGCGAGTCGTCAGCCATATACTACAACCTCGGCGGTGCCTACTACAAGATAGACGATATTGCCCGTTCCATCCTCAACTATGAGCGTGCCCTATTGGTCGATCCGTCTAATGCCGATGCCAAGTTCAATCTTGAGTTTGCCCGCAGCAAGGCAGTCGATAAGAATGCCCTTGTGAGTGAACTCTTCTTTGTCCGCTGGTATCGTGGTTTTGCTGCCATAATGAGTGCCGATGCTTGGTCTAAGGTAGCAATTTTATGTTTTATAATACTTATTTCGTGCTTGGTGCTATTTATTTTTAGTAAAAAGAGCAAAACTAAAAAAATAATCTTTATATTTGCATTACTCTCGTTGTTGGGCACCATATTGGCCAATGTGATTGCCTCTGGGCAAACTGCCAAACTGCTTCACCGCGAGAGCGCCATCATCATGGAGCCGAGCGTTACCATACGCAGCACACCCAGTGCCAGTGGTACCGAGCTCTTTATACTCCATGAAGGCAAAAAGGTAAAGATTAAAGACGATAGCATGAACGCGTGGAAGGAGATAGAACTCGAAGATGGCAATATCGGCTGGCTCCCCGCTGAGGCTATCGAGAAGATTTGATAATTAGGAACCCCATAAGCGATGGACCTACAGCGGTTAGTTGACATAGACAAGCAAGTGATGCTCGCCCTCAACGGTAGCAACTCGCTCTATTTGGATGGTGTGATGAAGATCTACACCTCTACCGTGGTGTGGATTCCTGTAGCTTTGGTGTTGTTATTCGTTGTACTCAAGAACAACAGTCCTCGTGGCGCTCTTCTTGCCGTTTTGGCCGTTGCGCTCACCTTCTTGGCTACCGATCAGGCTTCGTCACATTTAGTCAAGCCCCTTGTGGCTCGCTTACGTCCCAGTCACGATCCCTCGTTCATGCATCTCGTCGACACCTTCAACGACTATCGCAGCGGAGGCTATAGCTTCACATCGAGCCATGCGTGCAACTCGTTTGGTCTCTTTGTCATCATCTCTTCGATTATCCGCAACCGTGCACTTAGCCTGTCGCTTCTCTTCTGGGCGCTTCTCAATAGCTTTTCGCGCATATACCTTGGCGTACACTACCCTGGAGATATTCTTTGTGGCACTCTTCTTGGTTGCACTATTGGTGTTGCGATGTATTTCATATACAATTTTGTCAACCGGAAGATTGATAGCTCCTCGGTCCGCATCACCGCCAACTATACCCGTTCTGGTTATTTAGTTGCAGATGTGCAGGCTATAACCACTGCTATATACGCTACATTTGCTTTTATAAGCATCTATGCCTTGATCTATTTGTATAACAATATACTTTAATAACAATAACTTATTAGTAATAATAAAAAATTTACGACTATGAGCAAGTTAATGACATTCAACGAATTGCGCAATCTTAAAGATTCATTGCCCGATGGTAGCATGCACCGTATTGCTGACGAGCTTGGTGTAAGCGTAGAGACCGTACGAAACTTTTTCGGTGGCCAGAACTTCCAGGCAGGTCAGAGCGTAGGTATCCACCTCGAGCCCGGTCCTGATGGTGGTCTCGTACGCATCGATGACACTACCGTACTCGACAAGGCGCCTGCTATCCTCGAAGAGGTGAAGGCAGCTGAGGCATCTGCTGAAGAGGCTGCTGCAGAATAAGCACTTTTTGTTTTTTCATTTGATTTGGAGGTCCGTAACTGCAATTCTGCGGGATTGTGTGACGGACCTTTTTCTTAAGAATCCGATCATTTAATACCGATTCTTTCACTATGAAACTGACGGTTACCTTACACTACAATACGGTATGGGGCGAAGATATCCATATCGCATTCAGCACAGTAAAAGATGTGCACCATGCTCACACCTTGCCTATGCAGACCGATGGCAAGGGACATTGGTTTGTCACCTTAAATGATGAGTTCAAACCCTCCGCACCCTATACCTTTGTGGTCATTGAGGGCAATGTCATCAAGCGTACCGAGTGGCGTCACCACACCCTCCCCGACACTTTGCATGGTCATGTCTACATCAGCGACTGCTGGCGCGATCGCTCAGCCCTTGCTCCCTTCTACTCTTCGGCATTCACCAAGGCTATCTTTGCTCACGAGCAGCATGGCTATAGTGCCAAGGGTGATGCAGGCATCTGCATCTGTTGCGAGGCTCCCACGCTGCGCAAGCATCAGGTGTTGGCAGTGTGTGGCGATAAGGAATCGTTAGGATTGTGGGATACTGACCAGGCACGCATCATGGAACCTCACGGCACCGAGTGGCAGCTCTGGCTCAGCAAGGATGAGGTAGGCGAATATGCCGAGTTCAAGTTTGTCATTCTTGAGAAGACAGAGCAGCATGGAAACTTTCAACTCTTCGCTTGGGAACCTGGTGACAACCGCACCCTGCATATCGATCCCTATAGCGATGTCACGCTCCGCATGCTGCGCACTTATGCGCTGCGCGATCCACAGGAGCATTGGCGCGGAGCAGGTGTAGCCATACCCGTGTTCTCGCTACGCTCCAAGAAGAGCTTCGGTATTGGCGAGTTCTCCGATATCCCCCTCATGGTCGACTGGGCAGCCAAGACAGGACAATGCTTTTTGCAGCTATTACCGGTGAACGATACCACCATGAACCGCAATTGGCACGAGTCGTACCCCTACAATGCCATATCCTGCTTTGCTCTCAACCCCGCCTATATCCGCCTCGAGGAGGTGGGCATCCTTGATGACAAGGAGGCCATGAAGCAGTTCCGCAAGCAGCAGAAAGCACTTAACAAGCTCCCCCAGGTCGACTACGACACCGTTATCACCGCCAAGTGGGACTATCTGCATCGCATCTTTGCGCAGGAGGGTGAGCGCACCTTAGCATCTGCCTCATTCAAGCGCTTCTATCAAGACAACGAGTCTTGGCTGCGCCCCTATGCAGCCTACTGTTACTTGCGCGACAAGTATGGCACGCCCGACTACACACAGTGGGGCGACGACTCCACCTATAATGAGGGCATCAACGATATCGAAGGACCCATATACCTCTTCATCCAATATCATCTTCACCTGCAGCTCAAGCATGCAGCCGACTATGCCCATCGCCATGGCGTGGTGCTCAAGGGCGATATCCCCATCGGCATCAGCCGCACCAGTGTTGAGGCTTGGTGTCACCCCGGACTCTTCTGCTTGGAGAGTCAGGCAGGTGCTCCGCCCGATGCCTTTGCCCGTGACGGACAAAACTGGGGCTTCCCCACCTACAACTGGCAGGCAATGGCCGCTGAGCGCTACCATTGGTTTACTCAGCGCTTTACCAAGATGGCCGACTACTTCGATGCCTACCGCATCGACCACCTGCTTGGCTTCTTCCGCATATGGGAGATACCGGGCTATACCAAGAGCGGCTTGTTGGGACATTTCAATCCCGCCATGCCCCTCACTCCCGAAGAGATCGTCGCCAGTGGCATCGCCTTCTATAAGGAGCGCCATGCTACCCCCTTCACACCTGACGATGAGACTGATGTGCTCTTCGTTGAAGACCCCCATCAGCCTGGCACCTATCACCCTCGCATCAATGGCTTCGAGACCGAGTCGTTCAAGGCTCTGACCGAACATGAGCGCAAGGCCTTCTATGCCCTGCACGACCACTTCTACTACCATCGCCACAACGACTTCTGGTATGCCGAGGCGATGAAGAAGCTACCTGCTCTTGCCGATAGCACCGACATGCTTGTGTGTGGCGAAGATCTCGGCATGATACCAGCCTGTGTGCCCGCTGTGATGAGCGAGCTGCGTATCCTCTCCTTGGAGATACAGCGCATGCCCAAGGCCTATGGCTGCAGTGTCGACAATCCCGCCAACTATCCCTACTACTCGGTGTGCACCACCTCGACCCATGATATGAGTGGTATCCGCGGTTGGTGGCAGGAAGACCCCTCGCTCACCCAGCACTATTGGAGCGAGATGCTACATCAGCGTGGCAAGGCACCCCTCGACTCCGAGGCATGGATATGCGAGAATATCGTGCGTCAGCACCTCGACTCGCCCGCCATGCTCACCATCCTTCCCTTGCAAGATTGGATGGCTATTGATGAGCACCTGCGCTATCCCGACCCCAGCTTCGAACGCATCAATGTCCCTGCCAACCCCTTCAACTACTGGCGCTACCGCATGCACCTCACTCTTGAGGAGCTGCTCGAAGCTGACGACTTCAACCGTCAGGTGCGTCGTCTTGTAGGGCAGAGTGGGAGATAAGCATTCCTTCCCATGCGTAAGAAAGAACTATACAGCCGCGTCATCGCCTACTTTCAAGAGGCGATGCCTGTGGCTGAGACAGAGCTCCACTACGACTCGCCCTTCGGCTTGCTCGTAGCCGTCATTCTCTCGGCACAGTGTACTGACAAGCGGGTCAATATGATTACCCCTCGCCTCATGCACGACTATCCCACTGCCGAGGCCATGGCATTGGCCACGCCTGAGGTCATCTTCGAGTATATCAAGAGTGTGTCATACCCCAACAACAAGGCCAAGCACTTGGTCGGTATGGCACAGATGCTCGTGCGCGATTTTGGTGGTGAGGTCCCCGATACGTTAGAGGAACTCGTGCGTCTGCCTGGGGTAGGGCGCAAGACGGCCAATGTCATCCAATCAGTTGTCTGGGGCAAGGCCGCCTTTGCTGTCGACACCCATGTCTTTCGTGTGAGCCACCGCATAGGTTTGGTGTCATCGCGCTGTACCACTCCCTATAGTGTCGAGAAAGAACTCATGCGCTATGTCCCCAGCGAGTTGGTTCCCATTGCCCATCATTGGCTCATCCTGCATGGTAGGTACACCTGTATCGCTCGTAAGCCCAAGTGTGAGCAGTGCGGCCTACGCACCCTCTGCAAGGCTGCTTCGCTGCTCTAGCTCACCTCTCACCTCTCACTTCTCACCTCTCACAGCTCGTTGCTCACCTCTCATAACAAAAGTAGGGTGCGTCATCGACGCACCCTGCCTTATATAAACATGTATGCTACTACACCTTCCTCCTCTTCTTGCTGACGAAGAGTCCGGCTATGCTGAGTAGGATCAGTGTAATTATCATACCTTATGCTTGTCTGTTTTTATTACTTCTTGCTCAGGTCGTATACCACCTTCATCACTGCCTGTCCGATAGCGTCAGCCTCCTCAGGAGAGCCAGCCTCAGAGTATACGCGGATGATGGGCTCGGTGTTACTCTTGCGCAGGTGTACCCACTTGTCGGGGAAGTCGATCTTCACACCGTCGATATCGTTCACCTCTTCGTTGGCGTAGATCTCCTTCACCTTGGCGAGGATAGCGTCTACATCCACATCGGGAGTGAGGTCGATACGGTTCTTACCCATGTAGTAAGCGGGGTATGTCTTGCGCAGCTCGCTCACGGTCATCTGCTTCTTGGCGAGATAGGTGAGGAAGAGAGCGATACCTACGAGAGCGTCGCGGCCATAGTGGCTGGCAGGATAGATGACACCGCCATTACCCTCACCACCGATGACAGCACCTGTAGCTTTCATCTTGGTCACTACATTCACCTCGCCTACGGCCGAAGCGTTGTACTCGAGGCCATACTTGCGGGTTACATCGCGCAGAGCGCGTGTAGAGCTGAGGTTTGATACGGTGTTACCCGGTGTGTGCTGCAGGATATAGTCAGCTACAGTCACGAGGGTGTACTCCTCACCATACATATCACCATTCTCGTCGATGATAGCGAGGCGGTCTACATCGGGGTCAACGACGAAGGCTACGTCGAGGTCGGCATTCTTCATGAGGCCCATGATGTCGGTAAGGTTCTGTGCCAAGGGCTCGGGGTTGTGTTGGAAGTCACCGGTGGGCTCGCAGTAGAGTCCCTCGATGATCTCCACGCCGAGCTGCTTGAGCAGCTTGGGCAGTACTACGCCACCTACAGAGTTCACGCAGTCGATAGCCACCTTGAAGTTGGCCTTGCGGATAGCCTCTACATCTACGAGGTCGAGAGCGAGCACGCTGTCGATGTGCTTCTGGTCGTACGACTCGTCCTTGGTGTAGTGACCGATGTGGTCGATGTCGGCAAACTCGAATGCCTCGGCAGCAGCCAGTGCGAGCACTTCGGCACCCTCGGCAGCATTGAGGAACTCACCCTTCTCGTTGAGGAGCTTCAGGGCGTTCCACTGGCGGGGGTTGTGGCTGGCAGTAAGGATGATACCGCCGCATGAGCCCGACATAGTTACGGCAAGCTCAGTAGTAGGAGTAGAGGCCAAGCCTATGTCGATGACATCGAAGCCCATACCCATGAGTGTGCCACATACGCAGCTGCGCACCATCTCACCAGAGATACGCGCATCGCGACCTACCACGATGGTGTTGCTCTGTACGGTAGTTGTCTTACGGATGAGAGTAGCATAAGCAGCTACAAACTTAGTGATGTCGAGCGGATTGAGACCCTCGCCCGCCGTGCCACCTATAGTGCCACGGATTCCAGAGATTGATTTGATCAGTGTCATAGTCTTTCCGGTATATAAATGGGTTTATTAAGTGTTTGGTTCGGGGATATAATCGGGGATATAAGTCACCTCGTAGTACGAGGGATACACATACTGTGCCGCTATCGATGTTGCCTCGCTATGCGGCAGTATCAGTCTCACCTTGGCCGCCTTGTCATTGGGGCGTCCGAGTGCGACATAGCTCAATGGTACCAGCCATCCGTTGGGTACGGCGCTGCTGCCATATAAGGTCAGCATGTATCCTTTGGTGAACGAAGCCTTGAACTGGTCACCATCGCGACTGCAGGTGAAGTAGTCGGGCGCATTGTACAGGTTGCCCGAGATGGTGTCGCCCGTCTCTATATTTTGTTCCACGTAGCGTGCCATGAAGGTGATGTTGTCGCCATCCTCCATCATGCGGCCTTCGCCCTTGCGTACTATCTGCATATATATGCCTCTATCCTTGAAGAGTACAAACTCGTTCTTGGTCGTATCCGTCGTGTATCCGTTGGCCTTGAAGGTCTCTGTGTCGATCACTGTGATATCCTGTTCGAGGATGAATCGTTCGATATTCCGTTTCTCCTTAGCCTTCATGTCGGCATAGGTCTCCACATCATCGCACGAGCACCACACAGCAGCGACGACCGCCATTATTGCAACGAAAAAATATCTTCTCATTCAGTCTACATCAAAAAATCTCTACAAAAGTAATAAAATCAAAGTCAATATCCATCATATTCTCCAACTTTTTCTCAATAATTATAGATTTTTGACGAGTTAGGGGTAGGGCAATGCCTCGAGGGGTAGAGGCTTACCGCTCACCGCTCATTGGCAATTCGCTTTTTTTTCGTACCTTTGTCCCCACGAAACACCAACCATATCGACCCCATATGATAAAGAACATCTTTTGTGAAGCTGACATCGAGCAGCTCAAGCAGACTATTGCTGAAGGAAATGTATTTGTGCTCACCTGCCATGCCGGCCCCGACGGCGATGCGCTGGGCTCTACCTTAGGCATGGCACACTACCTCACCGCCCTGGGCAAGGAGGCTACTGTCATCGTGCCCGATGCCTACCCCGACTTCCTGGCATGGATGCCCGGCTCACAAGAGATCGTACGCTTCGACAAGCACCCCGACAAGGCCGAGCTCCTGATCGCCATGGCAGATGTGGTGATGGCCATGGACTATAACGCCCTGAGCCGCGTTGACGACATGGGTCCGATGATTGCCAAGTCCAAGGCCACGAAGGTGCTGGTAGACCATCACCTGCACCCCGACACCTTCTGCCGGCTCAACTTCTCATATCCCCATCTGTCGTCGACCTGCGAAGTTGTGTTCCGCCTGGTAGTAGCCATGGACGGCTACGACACCCTCACCAAGGCAGCCTGCGAGTGCATCTATGCCGGCATGATGACCGATACCGGCTGCTTCTCCTATGGCCCCTGCACTCAGGAGGTATACCTCATCATCAGCATGCTGATGCAGAAAGAGATCAACAAAGACCGCATATACAACAAGGTGTTCAACAACTACTCCGAAGGCCGCCTGCGCCTCATGGGCTATGTCTTGTATGAGAAGCTGCGTGTGTTCCCCGAGCACCATGCCGCCCTCATCACCCTCACCCGCGAGGAGATGGCCCGCTTCGACTTCAACAAGGGCGACACCGAAGGCCTCGTCAACATCCCCCTCCAGATGAAGGGCATCTACTTCTCTGCCTTCCTGCGCGAGGACACTGAGAAAGACCTCATCCGCGTGTCGCTACGCTCACAGGGCACCTTCCCCTGCAATAAGTTTGCAGCGCAGTACTTCAGTGGTGGCGGCCACCTCAACGCCTCCGGCGGTCAATATGGCGGCACCCTACACGAAGCCATAGCCCTCTTCGAGCAAGCCCTCACCGAGTTTCCCAAACCGTAAGGGAAAATCAACTTAGACAGTCTAAGCGAGGCACCACCCTCGCTGTCATTCGGAGTGTCTACACTCGGCGTCATAGCCGCCTACGCGAGCAGTGCGATGCGTTAATCCGTGCAAATCCGTGTCAATTCGTGGGAAATAATACACTCCGTGAGAAAGAATTCTGTGTTAGTCTGTGGTGTCCGTGGGAGACAAATAAAACGCTCCGCGAGAAAGAATTTTGTGCGTTTCGTGCTTTTTGTGTGAGATGATACCACTCCGTGAGAGAAAGGTCTGTGAGTTTCGTGAATCTGTGTGCGATAAAAATAGCTTGCTTTTGGCAAGTTGCTTCGTTGCACCCTGTGTCCGCATGAGTAAACGACTTTCATTTTTGCCCTGGCAAGGATGCTCTAGCGCATACAGCAGCTGACATGATCACCGTTATGCATGTTGTCCATCACCCACCTTGCCAAGGCAAAAATCAAACTTTTTTACTCACTAATTCCCTTCATTATTCCTTACTATTATTTTGCTCGTTTCAACGATAAAATATTTTTTATCAACAACTTTTTCGCGTTACATGCATGTACCTGCGAGAATGCAAGGCTCCATTAAATCTATCAGAGCCTTGCAATAAAAATATCAGACAAAGGCTTTTTTCGAAACGCAAGGCTCCATTTCTCCTCCTTTTTCTTGCCTAAGAAAAACTCTCGTCTAGCCTAAGAAAATTCCTCGTCTTGCCCAAGAAAATTCCCCGTCTTGCCCTACATTTTTGTACACCAGTGGAGCATCTCCTCATTCCCTTATCACCGTCGATATCAGCCCGCATCCTGTACAAATATACACGCCCGCGCACCTTGCGCCTCGCCACCCACATCAGCGGCCCCGACAGAATTACTTTTTTGCCGCCTGGCAGTTTTTACGCTATGGATTATTGTACAATCAAACCATTGTATCATCCATGTAATAAGCATATTATAGTACAATCAAGTCCCCCGAATCAAAAAACTGCCAGGCACTAAAAATGTAATTGCTCTAAGCGGTGACTCTTCATCGTGACCAGGATATTATTGTCTCACACGAAATACGCAGAATACACGAAAGAGCACTCGCTTCGCTTGTGCTTACCTTCGGACTGCTAACACTCGGCATCATAGCCGACTACGCGAGCGGAGCAATGCGTTAATTCGTGAAAATCCGTGTCAATTCGTGGGCAACAATACACTCCGTGAGAAAGATTTCTGTGTCAGTCCGAGCAGTCTGTGGGAGGCAGATAAACGCTCCGCGAGAGAGAATCCCGTGAGTTTTGTGTCTTTTGTGTTGCCATCCGATGGCCCCCCATCGCCTACCTCTCACTTCTCAATGTTGTGAACGATGAGTGGGAATGCAGCAAATAGCTCTAAGGCAGAGGCTGTTTCCTGTAACAGTCGTGTGCGAACAAATGTCTTTCCTTTGGTGTCGAGCACCTCACCCAGTCCTTGCATCAATATCTTGGGAGTCATTTCACGAAGCATGGCGGCACATCGATTAGAATATTCACTTACCGACATACCTGTTCGCTCAAAGACTATCTGCTCATTGATTTCGCAATGCTTGCTCAAGAAGAACCAACAATCAAAAATATCTCGTGGTGAGGTACGCTCTCCCATAGCGCACAGCTTATGTGCAAACATATCAGTCGTGGTCATGACGCGTATATCTGTTCCTGCCAAGTTGCGTACCTCGTAATGGTTGGAGTACTGGCGGTTCGAGATCTCTACCTTCAGCATTCGTTCACCATGTCCATAGTTGAGCACCAGCAGTATGCCATAGTGTTTTATTGCCTCGTCATCAATAGTGCCGAAACGCTGTAGGATACTCCGTATTTTTGCAAACACCACTTCTTCTCTGCTGGGGTCAAGGAGGTTGAAGTCAAGGTCTGTCGAGAAGCGAGGAAGCCCATGAAAAAACATCAGGGCCGTGCCTCCCTTGAATGCCAACAGTTGACTCAGTTCTTTGTCACGAAAGATGAGTCCCAATATCTGGGCCATGTATAGCTTATGTTTATCTTGATTCATGATATCACAGGTTAAGTAGTTGGTGCACACGCTCGGCAAGCATGTGTGATTGGTAATGTGGTAACAAGCTGGAAATGACTTTTTTATTAAGAGGACGCAGGTTGTCGAAGTAGCAGTTGCCCGCGCTCAGATACAACATGTCAAGGAAGGCCCGCTCAGGAGTAGCCATGCTGACATTGTCTTGCGTAATGATCCCGTCCATGCCAGCCCATAGCTCATATCCGATTTTCCGAAACGAATAAGATTGTCCGTCAATCTCGACCATACGCGATAGGTAGCTCACTGATGTGATGGTCGTATCATACTGAAACACCACGCCTGCTCGTTGTAGCACATACTCGAGAGATATGTACGATGGCTTGAATATGCTGCACGCCATCTCTTCTGGTCGGTACCCCTCTTTGGCATAGATTCCCTTGCGAGGGTTTTTCAGGTGTCCCTGGTGAACATATCTATGCATCTTTGCTGCCAAGCTTTTCGCATTGATGTTGTCGCCCATGAGCAGTAACGATTGAGGTGTAAATACTGTCCGAGGGCTCTTCAGAATGTCGAAAATGAGATTGTCTTGTGAACTCATAATAGCTTATTATGTAATTTCCAGTTCACAAAAGTATGCAATGTTTTTCTATTGTGCAAGGGTTGTGCCGATTATTTAGGCAATAATATAGCAGTAGTCCAAAACATCTCGTGTCATATGGATATTTATTTACGGCCATTCACGGGTATTTGTGGCCATTCGCGTTAAATAAAATAATCAACACGAACTTAAACAAGAACTTAAACATGTTTTTGCAAGTTGCTCCGCCCTTGCTTCCTCCGGGGTGGGTAGAAACGCTCCGCGAGAAAAGAAACAGTTTAAGTTCAGTGTCATCAGTTGAAAAACAAAAAATCAACGCGTTGAGAATAAATCAACATGAACTTAGACGAGAACATAGACATGTTTTTGCAAGTTGCTCCGCCCTTGCTTCCTCCGGATGGCCGCTCCGCGAGAAAATTCAGTGTCTTTCGTGTGCGACAAAACTGGTTAACAACCCTGTTGTTGCGCTTTGGCTGCACTCGCTGTGCGATTGTAAGCTATCTTACATCGCGTTCGCTGGCACGAAACTCGCCATCTTGCATCGCTGAAGATGTTTCCCACAGATAGTCACTTCCGACATCGGAGAGTGTATAGGGCGTAATGAAAAACTCCCGACCTTTTTGGGGCGGGAGTGTGTAGCTTTCAGAAAGTTTTTCAGATTTGTGTCATGCGTCTGCGAAAGGCTATGGCAATATTGCGGCGGGCAAAGTCATTGACAGAAGCAAATGTTGTTCGACGCTTTAGCTCCTCAAACGGCATTACTAAAAGAAGTTTAGCTAAACATTCGTCGGCAAATGAGTTTGATACTACATTGACACCCTCGAAGTCAAGTATCACTTTATCATTGCTTTCAATGAGTGACAGTAGGTGTTCGCGCACCCGGGCACCTAACTGTCTGGTGCCAAGAGCGTCACCAACCTCTTTAAACTTAAATGTTACCATAATATGTTGTCTACATTATCTTTACCAAAGGTTATCTAATTCGTCTTCTCCACAGAACTCCTCGTTGAATTGACTTTCACAATCAGTACGATTATCTACCACATCGTTAGGGTCAATCTCCTTGTTTGAGTGTAGCTCAAGATAAACGATAGTTCCCTGCCATTCTAACGCTTTATCCATGCGAATGTTTATGCCATCATAGACCAGCTTGCAACCACCCGAATGTATCTCTAGAGTGATACCTACATTCTTAATCAGCCTGGATGTAGAATATAGTCCAAAGCCCATACCTTTACCGTCGGTGACCCCGTCGTCAATGCAGTGGCGAACTGCATCCTCTTCTGAAATGTTGGCGTACATGGGGTTTGTGCGCAAAGAGGAAGCCACCCCTATGCCATCATCGGCAACAAGTATCTGGATCTTGTTTGCTGAAGGAACATAGCGCATAATGGCTGTGCCACACTTACGCTCTGAGTGTGTCAGCACATTATCTAACACCTCGTAGAAGCAGTAGCTCAAGGCTTGCAGTACGCTAACCTCCACATCAGGGTAGCTATTGAGCAGTGCTACGATATCGCGATAAGTGCCATATATCGTATCGTGATCAAAAACCTCAATCATTGGATGGTGATTGACATCTGCAAAGTAGCGGTTTATGAGTCTGTCTACATTCATATGGTGCGAAATTAGTGCAAACGGAGCGAAAAAACAAGAGTTGTTTGCAAAATGTATGCAATTTGCAAACAATGCATACACCCAATATGAGTGGTGAAAGGTTGAGGGGGTAGCGTTAACAACCCTGTTGTTGCGTTTTGTCTGCGCCCGCTGAAAAATCGCAAGTAAACTTGCATTTTGCTCACTGGCACAAACCTTGAGGGTTGAGAGAGCAAGAGCACAGCGACTTACCATCTGTATAATTCGTTGATTATCAGTGGTGATTACAAGACGCTCCGCGAGAAAAGAAAACAGTTTAAGAAGCTGTTTGGATTTTATTTCGAGTTTAGCTGAGAGGAATTTTGGGATAGATTTATCTTCTCGAATCGAAGTAAATAGTGGTCTATTTGCGAGAATTGAGGGGGTAAAGATGCCCGAAATTGCCTCAGATAATCCGAAAAGTTCTCCAAATACATATTAACGGTAAAATCCAAACATCTTCTGAGTTCAGTGTAATCAGTTAACAACTGCGTTGTTTTCACTTGCTGCACTCGTGGGGTGACATTAAGTAAACTTATGTCACACTCGTTTGCTGGCGTGTTGAAAAACAAAAAAAATGCCGTGTGGCACGGCATCAGTAGGTTAAAATAGGTCAGCATGTGTCCCCGTTCCTGTAAAGAGAAGGGTTAGTGATACATCATCTTGTTCCCAGATCAGCAACCAGTCTCCTTTGAGATGACACTCCCAACATCCCTCATAATTACCCGATAACTTGTGCGGACGGTATGAGGCTGGGAGTGATCCTTCCGCTTCGAGTAGGCGTATAGCTCGCTTGAGCAGTTCCATGTCGTATCCACGCTTACGGCAACGCTCAGTATCCTTGCGGAATGTCTTTGTTATTCGTACCTCGTACATAGAGATTATATCCCCAGTGATTGGAACATCTCGTCTGCAGACTCGAAAGACTCTACTCTTCCTTTTCGGATATCTTCTTGTGAGCGTGCATAGCTGCTCTTTTTGGTAGTCGTACGCTTATCTACCAATACTCCCAACTCGCGCAGATAAGCCATCAAAGCTTTCCCGCCATTAGTTCGTTCGTTGACTGTAATCGTATAGGTTGCCATAACTTTGTTCTCGCATTTTTGCAAAGTTAATAATTAGCAAATAACAAAGCAACTTTTTGTCGCACTATTTACAATGAATCACCGATTTTGTTCATCGTGACCAGGATGTTTTTGTCTCACACGAAATACGCAGGATACACTAAATAGTTTTTATTTAAACCACTAATCCACACTAATCTACACGAATACGCACTCGCTTCGCTTGTGCTTGCCTCCGGACAGCTAACACTCGGCATCATAGCCGACTACGCGAGCGGAGCAATGCGTTAATTCGTGAAAATCCGTGTCAATCCGTGGGCAACAATACACTCCGTGAGAAAGATTTCTGTGTCAGTCAGTGTATTTTGTGTGAGATAAATATCCGCGATGTCAGAAGTTTTCGTCATCGTTGTAAGAGAACCTGTTCTTATGTTCTTCTGTCAAAAAGTCTTCATCCCGGAGGCCAGCAAGGGCGCAGCGACTTGCCAAACATGTCTAAATTCTCGTCTAAATTCATGTTGATTTTATTTGTCAACAGAACTTATACAGATGACACTGTTTTCTCTCTCACGGAGTGTCTACATTCGGCTGCATAGC
Source organism: Bacteroidaceae bacterium (assembly GCA_045612925.1). GTDB lineage: Bacteria > Bacteroidota > Bacteroidia > Bacteroidales > Bacteroidaceae > UBA1189. The sequence goes on along the minus strand of JAZKZX010000032.1, from coordinate 33,171 downwards.
CGACTACGCGAGCGGAGCAATGCGTTAATTCGTGCAAATCCGTGCCAATTCGTGGGCAACACAAACCACTCTGCGAGATAAAAGGTCAGTGTATTTCGTGTGAGACAGGCATTCACGATGCAGTAAGTCCTTTCCTTTAGGAGAGGACTTAGGAGAGGCCCCCTCTTCCTTGTTTTTTTAACTTTTTTGCAACTTTTACATGACAATATTGTTATCATATCATAATTTTTGCTTAAATTTGCACGCTTAATATAATATATAAGTACATACGCACACGCGTAGCGAGGCGTATGACACGGCATGAAGAATGATAAACAAACTAAATAACTAATTAAAAATTAAACTATTAAATTATTTAAAACAAAAACTATTATGAGTAAAAAGTTTACAATGCTTTTGGCCTCGCTATTCCTCGTGATGGGAACGGCGTGGGCACAAAGTGAATTGGTAAAGGTAGGGAAACCCTACACTTTGAAATGTCAAGGAAGTCATAAAGCATTCTTGCAAGATGATGGTGAGAAGTTTAATGGCCAGGGAAGCACACCTACTTTGTTTATCTTTGAGGCTGCTAGTGATGGTAAAGTTTACATTAAGAGCGAGAAGACTAAAAAGTATCTGAATGCTCCTAGCCCAGCCAATGGCAGTGCTATCTCTTATGACGACCAGCCTTCTACTGCTTGGACGGTGGGGACCCTTAATGGAGGTCTTCACTTCTCAGCTGCAGATAAATTGTATTTGAACAATGCTGCAGGTACAAACAACTTGCAGATTAAGCAGCATGATCCTATTACTACTGGTAATGGCTGCTCGCTCTGGAATACCAAAGAGACTATCGAATTGACAACTTCTACAGATGACATCAAGTGGTATACCATCAAGAATGTGCGTTGTGGTAGCTATGTTTACCATAATGGTGATGGCGGACAAATGGTGTTGAAAGGGCTCACAGGTGCTTCTCGAAATGCTGGTAAGTTCTATTTCACTGGTGAGAAGAACGAAGACGGCTCGCTCTTTACTGTGAAGATTCACAATGCAGCAACAACAAAGCTCTGCAAAGAGTACAATTCGTGGGATGAGGATGGTATTGATTGGTATATCCAGTTTTCAGAGAATACCGCTAATCCTGGATTTGCAATCTCAAAAGAAAATGATTTAACAAGTGACGACTATTCTTGGAATGATGCTGGAGGTAATGGTACATCTGTTGCATATTGGAATGGCAATGACCCTGGTTCAACTTGGGAATTTGAGTCTGTTGAGCTGGAGCTCCCCGAGATGTCGACAATGGAAAATCCTTCATTCTATTATATCCGAAATGTAAGACATTTTGGTAAATATGCCAACTATGTAGCAGAAGGTTCAAGACTTACTCAAGTTGCCACTCCTGGATTGGGCTCGTACTGGTATTTCGTAGCAGCGGGGGATGCACCTGAAGGTTGGGTAGCTTGCAAGATATACAATGCTGCCAATGCAAAAAGTCTACAGAACCCTAGTGGTACATTTAATGATGCACAGGTGTACTACATCAAGAAGCATGAATGGAATGGAAATATCGGTTTTGCAATCAAGAGAAGTACTACAGATACAAACTCTACCCAAGATGGTTGGAATGATGCAGGTGGCAATGGTCAGACTATTGGTGATTATTATGCTGATGACCTTGGTTCTATCTGGTGGATTGAGCAGGCTCCCAAGACTGCTGCAGAACTGAAATCTGAGGCAGCTACTGCGTTGGCTAACGCCCAAGCAGCTATTGCGTTGTATGGCGAAGCCGACTATTTCACTTATCCTGCTGATGCTGTTGCTACCGCCAAGGCTGCCATCGAAGGTTTGGATGTGACAAGCAGTCTGGCTGCAGCCGTGTCCGGACATATTACTGTCAATGCTGCATTGGCCACCATGCAGAGTGCAGGTAAGAATGGTGCTCCTGCTGTGGGTGACTATATTCGTATGAAGAATAGAAGCCATGAGAATTACATATATGCTCATGAAGATGATAACAAAGTGCGTGGTTTGAATGACAAAGCCGACACTAAGACCCTGTGGCTTGTAGGGGGTACAGAGGGAGCTTTTAAACTGAAAAATTTTGTGAGCCAAACGTTTATAAGCACCATCGAACAAGATGTTGAAGCAACAATGGTTGAAGAAGCCTCCGCAGGCGAATTCACATTTTCTAATGTAGGAGAGGCCTATGCTAGCGTGAAGACAAAAGATGGTGGCAGTTATGATTGCGCAAACTTTAATACTTGGTACGGAGGTAGAGTTTTAGGCTGGACTGACAACGGAGACATTGCCTCTCATTGGGTATTCTCACAAGCTTATCCCCTCACTGTGGTCTACAAGTATAATGATGAAGAACTTACAGATTATAAAGTCTCTACATTCGTTGATAAAGGCGAAACATACATCGTACCAGAAGTGACAAACACACAAGCAGGATTCTTGGCTATTGAATCATGCACTGTAAATGGCCAACCCCTTGAGGCAGAGAATGGTGTGTGGTCGGTAACAATGGGCGCAAATACAGATATCGAGGTAACACTGAAGGAAGTAGCTACAGTAACGGATTTATCAACACTTGATAACCTCGGCATCTATACCCTGGAGTCAGAGCGTTCGCCCTTGATGTATAGCACAAAAGAAGGCATGACAACTAAGCTTAGCTCGGGTATGGTCGATGGTGTTAGTGCCAATGTAAACGACATTAACCAGCAGTTCGCTATCTTGCGTACCAACGATACTCCTGAAAACTACTATTATCTCTATAGCTTGGGAGCTGATAAGTTTGTTGACGCAAACTTGAACTTTACCGATACGCCCGCTCCTGTGCTCTCCTTCGAACCTTATAAGGGTGCAAATAGCGAAAAGTATCCTTGGTGGGTCAAGATTAGTGACAAGTATGTCATCACTGGCAATGGTGGTGAAGATGGCAATAAGATTTACCATATTGAAGAGGGTGACGACGATGATGGTAAGCGTTATCGTATAGGTAAGGTTGGCAGTATGGATCTGGCGTTGGCTGGTTCCCTTGCGTATTTAGTAGAGGCTTCGGAAAATGTAGTAAAGCAATTGAGTGAATTGGACAACAATAAAGTTTACACGGTAACTGCTTACGAACGCGGCCAATGGTACTACAATAACGAACAATCTGGTGCGTTGTGGAGCACAGGAAAAAATGCTATAGCATCAGGAGCGGCCGAGAATGTTAATCATTTTGCATTCTTGACTGTTAATGGAAAGACTTATCTCTATAGTGTGGGAGCACAAAAATTCGTAGTAAAAAGTGCTGACAACTCTCCAAATGACGGAACAGCTTTTGCGGCCTTCTCGGATGTTCCCACACATAGCATAGACTTTATCACTTCTAACAATGCAGGATTCCCTGTCGTAGTAAAATTCAATGGTATAGAAAGTGGAGCAAGTCAGTTGCATATCTCTACGGGTTATAAATGTCCAGTCATCCTGTACGATAATCCGAATGCTGCTGCGAGCCAAGTTCGAATCCTTCCCGTGGATACAGAAACGCCAGATTTATCGTCTGTGATAGCCACTATCGAAGACTATCAGGTGAACGAAGAGGCCAGAGGAGGTTTGGAAGCATTGATTACTGAGGCTACTACACTCCTGGAAACACTTCCCGAGGGACTTCCCGAGAAAGAGACACTCAGCACTGCCAAAGATGAAGCTCAGGCTGTACTTGACCAGTCAGAACCCGCTGCCACATACGAGCAGATGATGGAGAAAAAGGAGGCACTTGCTACAGCTCTTGCAGCAGTACAGGAATATCCGTTCATCAATGGTATGCTGAAAGATCTCACCGCAGGTTCATACCTTATTTATTATACAGATGGTGAAGGAACCAGGCATTACCTGAAGACAAGTGCTGCAAATTCAGTGATAACAGTTGCTGATAATCCCGAGAAATATCCGATGCCATACGAAGTTGAAGTAGCTGGATTAAATACTAACGAGACCAAGTATCAGAAGGCTTATACCTTGAAGATGAACAATTTGTATATCTCAAACACAAGTCAGAATGCATCAAATATTGAGACCAAAACGGCTAAGAATGACTGGTCTACGCAAGCAATCTTCGAGAAAGATGGCAAGTGCGCTATCCGCTTGACCAATGCTATAGACAATGCTCAAGGCTGGCACGGACATTGGTTTATCGGTAAGGGAGATACAGAGGGAACCACAATCGCAAAGGACCCTGAAGTTGCAACTCTGGAAGAATTGTTTATCTGGACGATTGAAGCGTATACAAAGGATGAAGTTCAAATCGCAGCAGACGAATTGGGTGAGTATCTTGCGCAATTGCCAGCAGAAAGAAATATTGCTCCTGGCGTAAACAACTACTCACAGCCTGCAGAGGATAGAGACTTCGATGAGGCAAAAGCAGAAGTTCAGGACTTCTACAACGCCATCACACGAACAACCACTGTAGCGGAAATCAATGAGAAGAAAGCATATCTTGAAGATTTGGAGAGCCGAATCACCATCAACATGCCTGAGAATGGTAAGTTCTACCGTGTGCGTTGCGCTGGTTCAGGTATGAAGTATCTCCAGTCTACTTTAGATGAATCTAATCCTAGTGATATTCGTCTCAAGGTTCTTTCTGATGCTACTGGAGTAGATGCAACCTTCTGCTATGTTGATGGCGCTTTGCTTTCTTACACAACAGGCTTGTACATCAATGCTTATAGATTTAATGAAGTAGGTGTTAAGAGCAATGTCGTGTTCACGGAGGCTTCAAATGGGAAGGTTGGTCGCTATAATATCGAAGTGGGTGGCCGTTACATCTTCGGTGTTTCTGATGCCAATAAAATTGATTCAGGTACGGGTACTCCTGATAACCGTGATGGTTACACATGGTGGCTCGAAGAGGTAACCTCTCTTCCCGTGACTGTAACCTCAGCTGGCTGGGCTACCTTGTATGCTCCCGTAGCATTGGAAATCCCTGTGGTTGATGGTTTGAAGGTGTATACCGCAGCTATTGATATTGATAATGGATATGTAAACCTTACAGAGGTTGAGGGCAATGTTATCCCTGCTGAGACTGGTGTAATGATTAAGGCTCCTGCTGAAACTTACAACTTTGCAGTGACCACAACTACTGATGAACTTGAGAGTGACTTCGTGGGCTCATTCGCTAAGTCAAACATGCAGGATGGTGTTAAAACTTATACCTTGCAGGCTCCTGATGGTAAGGTTGGTTTCTATCGCTTCAAAGGCACTCAGGCTATCAATGGCTTCCGTGCATGGGTAGAAGTTGAGAATGCTAGTGGCGCTCAAGCCTTCCGTATCCGCTTTGCAGGTGAGACTACAGGTATTGACAATGTAGAACTCGATGGCGAAACTGTAATCTTTGACCTCACCGGTCGCCGCATCGAGAAGATCGTAGAGAAGGGCATCTACATCGTAAACGGTAAGAAAGTAGTGATTAAGTAAATAAAGGTAAAGGTTGAAATAAGTAATATAAGAAGTTCAGTAGTCAGAAGTGTAGCGTAGTGTAGCGATCATCGTTAACGAAACTATTGTCTGAACTCCTATACTCCTGACTCCTGAACTCCCCAAAAGAATCAATTATGGAAAAGAAAAAATATATCAAACCCGAAATTGAAGTAGCTGAGGTGGAATTGGTAGAGATGCTGGCCACAAGCTTCGAACTCAATGAAGATGGTGGTAACGATGGCTCACTCAGCAACAGCTACCGTCCCGGCCGTCGCGGCGAGTGGGGCAACCTCTGGGCCCCAGGCGAAGAGTAAGAGTGGGGCCTCCCCCTCCTCCTCCAACCGTGAGGATTATACAGATAAAAGGTGCGTCTATGGCGCACCTTTTATTTTTTAGTTTCCTCTAATTGAGGCCACCAGGAACACAGCCAGCGACTCACTCCGCCCTTGCTGGCCATCCGGATGCCCGCTCCGCGAGAAAAGAAACAGTTTAAGTTCAGTGCAATCGTGTTGAAAAACAATAATCAACGCGTAGATAATAAGTCAACATGAACTTAAACAAGAACTTAGACATGTTTTTGCAAGTTGCTACGCTCTTGCTGATCATCCGGATGGCCGCTCCGCGAGAAAAGAAACAGTTTAAGTTCAGTGCAATCGTGTTGAAAAACAAAAAATCAGCATGTTGAGAATAAATCAACACGAACTTAAACAAGAACTTAGACATGTTTCCGCGAGTCGCTCTGCCCTCGCTTGGCGGCTGGCACGCCAAGGGGATTGAATGTATGATATACACTGTATTTGATGCTTTATTGGAAAAATGCGGAAAATATGTCATTTTCTCTTTGGAAAAATGCTGAAAATAGCCTATTTTTGCTCTGGAAAAATGCAGAAGCCATGTTGGAAAGAAAGATTTCAGAGTATCTAAAGCACTTCTATGAGGTGAACAAGGGAGCTCTACTCCTTGCCGGAGCTCGTCAGATAGGTAAAACCTACTCTATTAGGCAATTTGCTAAAGAGAACTTTAAACACTTGGTTGAAATAAACTTTGTAGAGTCGCCAGAGGCTATAGGCATATTCTCTAACGCAAGGAACTGTGACGATATCCTACTAAGATTGTCGGCTTTTACAGATAAACCTCTGATAAAAGGTGAAACGCTGGTGTTCTTTGATGAAGTGCAGAGATGCCCTGAAATAGTTACTGCAATAAAATTCCTTGTAGATGACGGAAGGTATAGGTATATCATGAGCGGTTCACTCTTAGGAGTAGAATTGAATAATTTGAGGTCTGTACCAGTGGGGTATATGGATATCAAGTATATGTTTCCCTTAGATCTGGAAGAGTTCATGTGGGCAGTAGGTGTGAAAAGAGAGATTATTGAAACACTAAAGAATGCCTGGGAAAAACGGGAGAAGGTTGACGACTTCGTACACAAGAAGATGATAGAGGTCTTTAGGCTATACTTAATCGTTGGTGGTATGCCAGCGGCTGTCATGGCTTATAAAGCAAATAACAATATGCAAGAGGTAATAGATAGCCAGCGCGAAATTGTTAGACTATATAGAGCTGACATATCACAATATGATAACGAAAGACAACTGAAAATAAAGGAGGTATTTGACCTGATCCCTTCAGAACTGAATGCTAAGAGTAAGCGTTTCTTTATCAAAAGTCTAAACAAAAGGGCGAGAGCAGAAATGTATCAAAATGAGTTCCTTTGGCTTAAAGATGCGGGGGTAGCAATCCCGACCTTTAACATAGAGGAACCCAAGTCACCACTAATGTTGGCAAGTACGAGAAACCTATTTAAACTGTTCGCAAATGATGTCGGGTTATTGGCGTGCCAGTATTCTGATGGAATACAACTAAAAATCTTAACAGGAGATGATGCCGTTAACAACGGTGCTGTATACGAAAGTGTAGTAGCGCAAGAATTGCTTGCTCACGGATTCGAGAACCTATATTATTATAATAGTAAAAGAATGGGTGAGGTTGATTTCGTAGTAGAGCGGCAAGGAAATGTATTTCCGATAGAGGTGAAGTCGGGCAAAGATTATGCAAGACATCGCGCACTGAATAACATCCTTGACTGCCCAGAATATACGATACCTGAGGCGATAGTGTTGTGTAATGATAACCTGACTGTAAATGGGAAGGTGGTATATGCGCCCATCTATATGACGATGTTCATTCATAAAGAACAAACGGTCAATCTGCAGTTCAAGTTGGATTTAACCGGACTATAATCCCCCCCCTAATGTAATTAAAATCGTCGCGGCGAGTGGGGCAACCTCTGGGCCCCAGGCGAAGAGTAAGAGTGGGGCCTACCCCTCCTCCTCCAACCGTGAGGATTATACAGATAAAAGGTGCGTCTATGGCGCACCTTTTATTTTTTTTAGTTTCCTCTAATTGAGGCCACCAGGAACACAGCCAGCGACTCACTCCGCCCTCGCTATCTCACCTCGCGGATATCTGTCTCACACGAAATACGCAGAATACACGAAATAATCTTTATTTAAACCACTAATCCTCACTAATCTGCACCAATACGCACTCGCTTCGCTTGTGCTTCCCTTCGGACTGCTAACACTCGGCATCATAGCCGACTACGCGAGCGGAGCAATGCGTTAATTCGTGAAAATCCGTGTCAATTCGTGGACAACAATACACTCCGTGAGAAAGATTTCTGTGTCAGTCTGCGCGGTCTGTGGGAGACATATAAAACGCTCCGCGAGAAAGAATTTTGTGTGTTTCGTGCTTTTTGTGTGAGATGATATCACTCCGCGAGAAAGAATTCTGCGAATTTTGTCTTTTTCCCCCATTCCTTTGTGGCTTTTCGGGATTTATTGTAAATTTGCAGAAAATCCCGACTAATAATATATGAACATGGGAAAATATATCCAAAGAGACCTTTATCTTCAGAAACTTATTGATAGTAGACTGAATGGAGATGTAAAGGTTGTAACAGGCCCAAGGCGATGTGGAAAATCGTGGCTGCTCACTCGATTATATAAAGATTACTTGATTTCGGATGGTGTGCCCGAAGAAAATATTATCATCGTCTCTTTTGATCTTGATGACGAAGAGAACCAAAGCGAATTGGTAGATAAAGAAAAATTAAAAGCCTACCTCTATGGCAGAATTGTAGATCCATCGCAGACATATTATGTGATGCTTGACGAAATACAAGAAGTTGATGGATTCGAGAAGCTGGTCAATGGTCTTCGCAATAAGGAGAACATAGATGTGTATGTTACTGGAAGTAATGCAAAATTACTATCAAAAGAAATTAGTACAATCTTTCGGGATAGAGGACATGAAATTAGATGCAATCCTCTTTCATTTAAGGAGTTCTGTACAGGGCGTACGGAAAATCTAAGGGACTTGTGGCAAGAATATTATACTTATGGAGGCATGCCAGGACTGCTCCGCAGAAAGACAAAATTACAAAAAGCTGCATATCTACAGGACCTTTGGAAGAAGACCTATATGACAGATATAAGAGACCGATATACTATTGAAAATGAGACAGCGTTGGAAGCATTAGCGGATGGACTATGCTCATCTATTGGCTCTCTTTCTAATCCAGGGAAAATGGCCAATTCGCTTAAAAGCATTAGAAATATTAAAATAGATGAAGAAACGGTAAAGAAATACCTTGACTATATATGCGATTCGTTCCTTTTTGAAGGCGCACAACGATACAATATAAAGGGAAAGGAATACTATAAATCATTCAAAAAGTATTATTGTGTTGATATAGGAATAAGAAATGCAAGATTAAACTTCCGTCAACAAGAAATTACTCATATAATGGAGAACATAATCTACAATGAACTCCGTGCAAGAGATTATATGGTAGATGTGGGTATGGTAGAGGCTCGCGAGATGCGCCAAGGGAAGTCTGAGTATATTCAATATGAAGTTGATTTTATTGCAACAAACGGTATTGATAAATATTATATACAGTCTGCATACGCATTGCCTACTGAAGAAAAACGGGAACAGGAATTTAAGTCTCTGAAAAAGATAAGTGACTCCTTTCAAAAGATTGTTATAGTGGGTGATGACATCGCTACATATACCAATGAAGACGGAATTATTATAATGGGGCTCTTTCAATTTCTACAGAATACGGATATTCTCAAATAAATATTCGGGATTTATTGTAAATTTGCAGAAAATCCCGACTTACACAGGATGGCAACCTCTGGGCCCCAGGCGAAGAGTAAGAGTGGGGCCTCCCCCTCCTCCTCCAACCGTGAGGATTATACAGATAAAAGGTGCGTCTATGGCGCACCTTTTATTTTTTAGTTTCCTCTAACTGAATCCACTAGGAACACAGCCAGCGAGTCACTCCTCCCTCGCTATCTCACCTCGCGGATATCCGTCTCACACGAAATACGCAGAATACACGAAATCATATTCATGGCACGATGAAGAGTCCCGCTCATTGCAGGAGTCGTGGCTGAGCCGCTTATTTCCAAGTAATATTTGTGCGCTTGCTCAAAAAATCGTATTTTTGTATGCCGTAAGCCATAATGTCTGATGCTGCAAGCTGATAATATATCGATACACTTTGGTGACGAGCATGTGCTCGACCGCTTCGCCTGCCATATTGAGCGGGGAGCTTTCGTGTGCATCGTTGGCCCCTCGGGCTGCGGCAAGACTTCGCTGCTGAAGTGCTTCATCGGTATCACACCGCTTATCGAAGGTACCGTAAGGGTAGGGGGAGACCTCTTGGACGAACATTCGTGTGCTGCCATACGCAAACGTGTGGCCTACCTGCCACAAGACCTCGCACTGCCCTACGACACCGTAGACGACACCGTGAGGCAGCTGCTCAAGATAGGAGGACTCAAGTATACACAACATACCATGGTAGCGCTGCGCAGTAACATGGAGCGATTAGGACTCGATGAGGAGCTGCTCGACAAGCGGATGACAGAGATGTCGGGCGGACAGCGACAGCGACTCATGTTGGCGGCTCTGGCACTGCTCGACAGGGAGCTGTGGCTACTCGATGAGCCTACATCGGCGCTCGACAAGGTGGCGAGAGACTATGTGCTGGACTTCCTCGCCGAGCAACAACGCGAGGGGAAGACCATCGTGGCCGTGTCGCACGACGCAGCGGTGGCGGCACAGGGTACGGCAATCATCAAACTATAATAAGGATATGGCATCAATAGATATATCGTATCTCTACCTCGGAGTGGGACTCCTCCTACTGCTGGTACCTATATACTACCTGTGGCGCTACGAGACAGGACTGCTCAAGGGATTCTGCATAGCTGCCGTGCGCATGGTAGTGCAGATGCTCTTCATCGGGGTGTACCTGCGATACCTCTTCGAGTGGAACAACCCCTGGGTAAACCTCCTGTGGGTAGTCATCATGGTCTTTATAGCCGCTCAGACAGCGGTGACACGCACCAAGGTGAAGCGAGGGGTGCTGATGATGCCGCTCGTGGTGGGATTCGTGGTGGCAAGCATGCTGGTGGGGCTCTACTTCCTGGGCATCGTATTGCAGCTCAACAATATCTTCAGCGCACAGTATTTTATCCCTATCATGGGGATACTTTTGGGCAATATGCTCACGGTGAATGTGATTGCTGTGGGTACCTTCTATACTTCGCTGAGGAGAGAACAGAACCTCTACTACTTCCTCTTGGGCAATGGAGCCTCTCAGGGCGAGGCACTGGTGCCTTTCATACGGCAGGCGATAGCTAAGTCGTTCAGCCCCACGATAGCCAACATGGCAGTGATGGGACTGGTGTCGCTACCTGGCACGATGATAGGTCAGATACTCGGTGGCAGCTCTCCTGATGTGGCTATCAAGTACCAGATCATGATTGTCATCATCACCATGTCGGCTTCTATGTTGTCGCTGATTATCGCCATCCGACTATCGGTGAAGAAGGCTTTCGACGGGTATGGAAGGATGATACTTTAAGGTCTTCGGGACCTTTTAGCAGAGATATTCTTACTTCGATTCATACAGGCGGCCTTGCCAGGTATGACGCTCTTGCATGCGGTGGCGGAGACGGTCGACAAACTGGTAGTTCTTCATGCCCCAGTCGGGGGCGATGAGCAGCGAGCGGGGCGACTGTGAGATGAAACGCTCTACGACCATCGTCGAGGGGAGGCGCTCGATGTAGTCGATGGCAAGGTCGATATACTCGTCTACTGTATATAGGTGAAACTCCTCGGGATGCTCGGCATACTCGCGGGCCATGCGGGTGCCGCGGATGAGCTGTAGCTGGTGGAGCTTGATCATGTCGAGAGGGAGTGCGGCGAGGATATCGGCCTGGCGCATGAGCTCGGCATGATCTTCGCCCGGAAGACCGAGGATGAGATGCCCTCCAACAAGGATGCCTCGTGCATGGGTGCGGCAGATGGCATCGACAGCAGTGGCAAAGTCGTGACCACGATTGATGCGGAGGAGCGTGGCGTCATTGGCGCTCTCGATACCATACTCGACCATCACGAAGGTGCGGCGTGAGAGCTCCTCGAGGTAGTCGAGCAGGGAAGGGGGCATGCAGTCGGGACGGGTGCCGATGACTATGCCTACGACGCCTTCGACAGATAAGGCTTCTTCATACATGGACTGAAGCTGGCATAGCTCACCGTAGGTGTTGGTATAGGCCTGGAAGTAGGCGAGATAGCGCATCGTGGGGTACTTGCGCGAAAAGAAACTGATACCCTCTTCCAACTGACGGCGTATGCCGAGGTGGGGATCGCAGTAGTCGGGGTTGAAGGTCTGATTGTTGCAATAGGTGCACCCTCCCGTACCCTTCGAGCCATCACGGTTGGGACAACTGAAACCGGCATGGATGGAGATCTTCTGCACCTTGCCGTCGAAGTAGCGGCTCAGAAAGGTGGCAAAGTCATGGTAAAGGGGTGGGGTGGACATGTCAACGGAGCTTTATGATATCGCCGATCATGGGGGCATAGGTGTCGGGGGTGGCGTGGTTCATGCGGTACAGGCGGTCGAGACGGACGGCATACTTCTGGGATATCATGTGCATGCTCTCACCATCGCCTACGATATGTTGGGTATGTGGCTTCTGCGCCTTGCGGTGCTTACGGGCAAGGTAGATGATGTCGCCCTTCACGGGCACATAGCCGCGGTAGAGGTCGTTGTAGCTGATGAGCTTGCGCTTGGGAATGCCAAACTCCTCTGCTATGGAGAGCATGGTGTCGCCCTGGCGAGCAACGATGTATACGAGGTCGTTGGCAAGGTAGGGGGTGTGGGGACCTAAATAGCGGGACTTACTGCCTTGCACACGGTCGAAACGGTCAAGGTCGTAACGCTCGATGAGCTCGATGAGCTTCTCGGCATAGGTGGGACTGGTGGCATAGCCAGCACGCTTGAGCCCACGAGCCCAATTCTCATAGTCGGTCTCGACAAACTTGAACAGGAAGGCATAACGACTGCCAGTGGAGAGGAAGAGGGAGTGGTCTTCGTAAGAGTCGCGCACACTCTTGTATACACGGAAACACTCGCCTTGCTCGTCGTCATCGTGGTAGGTGCGCTTACCGTCCCAGGTGGCATGGCACTTGATGCCAAAGTGGTTGTTCGACTCGCGAGCCAACTCGCTCTTGCCTGCTGCCGACTCTAACAAACCCTGTGCCAATGTGATGCTGGCGGGGATGCGGTACTTGCGCATCTGCTCGATGGCAATGTCTTTGTACTGATTGATATAGGCGATATAGTCATCGTGCTGTGCTACCATAGACAAGCACATCAGCAGCATGGCTGCCATACAGATTATTCGTCGTCTCATATACTGGATGGGTCGTTTTTTTTATGTGCACAAAATTAATGCAATCTTGACGGATATGCAAATAAAAGAAGACCTATGACTGTGGTCACAGGTCTTCTTCATACATATTATCGCAAATAAGCGTGGTCGGGCTTACTCGGCCTTGGGCTCTTCGGCCTTCTTGGCCTTCTTGGTAGCAGGCTTCTTGGCTGCGGCCTTCTTGGGCTTAGCCTCCTCAGCAGGAACCACACCTTTGATCTTCTCCAACTCGGCATTCAAGGCCTCGATCTCTTCATCCTGGTTCTTGATGGTGGTGAGAAGGGCGTTGAGCTCTTCATTGTCGATGTCGATAGGATAGAGAGAGTTGACACGGCTGATGAAGTCGCCAAGGATATTCATATAGTTGGTGAACGCATCGTAGGGCGAGTCGTAGATACCGCGGTTCATACCCACCTTGTTCTCCTTGGTGGTCATGAAACGGAAGTTGTCACTGGCCTGCAGGTAATCCCAGTCTTGCTTGATACGCTTGTCAAGACCCATGATGACACGCTCAGCTACGCTATAGAGCTTGTTGAACGCCTCACGCTGCATGGTGTTACCCAACCATGAGCTGATGTCGCGCTCCTCGTCGACCCATGACATGGGATAGGGTACATCAACGGGACCTACTGACTTGTAGTTCTTGATCACCTCGCTCGGAGTAGAGAAGGTGATGCCACGCTCACGAGCACATTCGGGCAATGCCTTGAAGAACTCGAGGATGTTTGAGCTCAAGGGCTGGAAGATACCGAGCGCTGAAAGCTCCATGAAGATGTTGATCACCTCTTCCTCGGCAGGTGTGCCGGCAATCCAATCAGTATAGGTGCCTGCCATCAAGGGATATGCATCCCATGAGGGGTTAGAGAAACGGAGTGAGATGTCGTCAGACAACTTGTAGTCGCGGAGCAGCACCTTGAGGTTGGGGTTGGTGTTGGCGTGGTAGAGGTAGTGGGGACTCTTCCAACCGAGGATATGCTTAGCACCCTCTGTGAGCACTCCCTTGAAGCCCATGGCTGCTACCTGAGCAGCGATGTCGTCACTGTAGATCAAGCTTGAGTTGCGGAATACCTTGGGGGTCTTGCCGAAGAGTTGCTTGATCTTCTTGCACATGCGGTCGACGTCGTTGCGGAAGCTCTCCTCGTTGGCGAGTGATGAGAGACCATGTGAGTAGGGCTCGGCGAGGAACTCGCAGCAGCCGGTCTTGTTGATCTCTTGCAACAACTCTACTACCTGAGGTGCATAACGCTCGAGCTGCTCGAGACCTACACCTGAGAGCGAGAAGGCTACTTTGAAGTAACCTCCGCTGGTCTTGATCATGTCAAGCAGGGTGGTGAGGGCAGGCACGTATGAACGCTCTGCAATGTCGGTAATGCTACTCTCGTTGGCATAGTCATCGTAGTAGTAGTGGTCGGTACCTATGTCAAAGAAACGGTACCTTCTCAGATGAACGATCTGATGTATCTCAAAATAAAGACAAATGGTTTTCATGACTTGAATATTTAATCTTTTTGTTTTCTTCTGTTTTAGGCGTTAGCCGCTTATCCTACTTTATGTTTTTTACAGCTTCAAGGTAGTCGTCATTGTTGAAATAACCACGGCCACAAAGCTGATTATAGCACTCGCGTATGCGCAAGCCTACCTTCTCCCAGGTAATACGGTCTACCTCCTTGATACCTTCCTCGGAGAGGTACTCGTACAAGGCGTCGTTGGTACATACGCTATACATGGCATCGGCCAAAGCGTCGATATCCCAGTAGTCGACCTTGATGACATTGTCCAGGATCTCACCGCAACCGGATTGCTTGGAGATGATCGAGGGACAACCGCACTGCATAGCCTCCAAGGGGGCGATACCAAACGGCTCAGACACTGAGGGCATCACAAAGACATCGGAGTTCTTGTATGCCTCATATACCTGACGGCCTTTCTGGAATCCGGGGAAATGGAAACGGTCGGCAATACCGCGCTCGGCTGCCAAATGAATCATCGCATTCATCATGTCACCGCTACCTGCCATGCAGAAACGGATGTTGCGAGTGCGCTGAAGCACCTTGGCGGCTGCTTCGACAAAGTATTCAGGACCCTTCTGCATGGTGATACGACCTAAATAGGTAACCACCTTCTCATTGGGGTTCTTATGGGGTACGATGTCCAACAATTCTTGACTGAGAGGATATACTGCATTGTGCATAGCCACGCACTTGCGGGGGTCTTGGTGGTACTGATGGATGACGGTCTGGCGTGTGTGCTCTGATACGCACATGATGCAATCGGCATGGTCCATACCATTCTTCTCTACACTGTACACCGTGGGGTTGACCTTACCGCGAGAGCGGTCAAAGTCGGTAGCATGCACGTGGATGCACAAGGGCTTGCCACTGACCATCTTGGCGTGTACACCTGCGGGGTAGGTGAGCCAGTCATGGGCGTGGATCATGTCAAACTCTTCGCTACGAGCCAAAACACCGGCAATGATGCTGAAGTTGTTGATCTCATCGTGCAGGTTGTCGGGATAACCACCGGCAAACTGTATGCAGCCTAAATCGTCAAGTCCCTGCAGATAGTTGAAATCTGCATAGAGATGGTCGCGGAAACGATAGTAGTCCTCGGCCGTGTGACCTACGAATCTATCCTTGATCCAATCGTAGTTGGCATCGCGCCATACGACGGGGACCTGACTCATGTTGATAATTTTCAAGAACTTCTCCTCTTCACCCGTGGGCTTGGGCAAACAGAAGGTGGTTTCTACATCGCCCTGAAGGCTTAATCCCTTCGTGATACCATAACTGGCAACTGCGAGACCTCCATAGATCTTAGGAGGAAACTCCCAACCGAACATTAATACTTTCATACTTGCGTTCCTCCTATATATTATATGTCATACTCATTTAATACATCCAATATGCGCAGTATCTCGGCCACGTTCATGGCAAAGGCTACGGCACCGCGTCCGAGGTAAGGGGGATTGCCATCGAAGAGCTCGGGGATAGAACCGATACAGTGGGTGGTCATCTCGTCCTCGAAACCGATGAGCTGACGCTCTACGAAGGACAGACCGCTCATCTTGTGGATGCGCAGGTAGGCCTCCATGTAGAAACCTCCGAGCCAAGGCCATGCGGTACCCTGGTGGTAAGCATAGTCGCGCTCTGTCTGCGGACCTACATAGTTGGGGTTGTAACCGAAACTCTTGGGGCTGAGTGAACGCAAACCCTTCGGGGTGAGCAACTCCTTGGTGACGATGTCGAGCACGCTCTTCTGCTGCTTGCGATCGAGGGGAGAGTAGTCGAGAGCTACGGCAAAGATCATGTTGGGACGTACGCTCCAATTGGGCTCATCGCCATCGACATAGTCGAACAACCAACCGTGCTCGTTGAGGAACTTGCCTACGAACGAGAGTTGGCAACGTTGTGCAAGGTCGTTCAATGTCTCTGACATGTCTTCGTTGCCTCCGATGTGATTCATCTCAGCAGCAAAGCGTAGCGCATTGTACCACAAGGCGTTGATCTCGACGATATAACCTGTGCGTGGCACTACGGGACGGCCATTGGCAACGGAGTTCATCCAGGTAACAGCCTTGTCTCTACCATTGGTGTAGAGCAACGCGTTGTCGTGCAAGAAGAGGTTGTCGTGCTTGCCACGACGGATATAGTCTATGATGTCTTGCAAAAGTTGGCCATATTCGTCCCAACATTGCTTCATCGAGGTCTTCTTGGCATATTGCTGCAAGGTCCATACGGCCCAAAGCAATACATCGGGGTGCTCCATCTCATAGATCTTGCACTCGCTGGGACGCTCGTTGATGAAGTCGTTGATGGCCTCGGCGGCTGTCTCCATGGCCGATTGGAACTCGTCCATCTCACCTGTAGCCAATGTCAAGCCGGGGAGAGATATGAACATGTCGCGAGCACGGCACTTAAACCAAGGATAACCGGCCAAGATGTAGTGGCGGTCGCCCTGAAGGTTGTGGAACTGGTGGCCTGCGATAACCATGCTGTTCTTGAAGGTGTCGCGCGGAGGACGAATATCGTACTCGTGCTCGAACATCTGCTTGAGCTTGCGTGATGAAGCCTCAGAGATACCTGCCGAGAAGATGATGGTCTCGCCCTTCTTGATGGGCACCTCAAAGTAACCGGGTACGTAGAGGTCTTCGTTGAAGTGGTAACCACGCTCCTGCTCCTTAGGGTACTCCATGCCACGATACCAGTCGGGACAGTATACAAACTCGTTCTTCTTGTTGGTCTGCATGAACAACTCGGGATAGCCCGGATACATGCAGGTCTTGATACCATTGTCTACCTCTTGATAGCTCTTGTTGACCTGCCAGTTCTCGTGGGTGAACTGACGTACGCTGCGGAACGCCATAAAGGGACGCAAACGCAGGGTGGTAGGAGAATGAGCATCAAGCAAGGTGTAACGGATAAGGATGCGGTTTTCGTGATGTACGAAGGCTTTCTCCTTCTTCAGGATGACGCCGCCAACGCGATAGATAGTGGTCGGCACGCGCTCCCATTGAAACTCTCGGATATACTTGTGCCCCTGGGGACTGAAGCTATTACCCGAATACTTGTGTACGCCCAGATTGAACTCGGCGCCGTGCTGAATCACTGTCTCATCGAGCGAAGAAAGTAATACATGATTCTCGTCGTCCATCTCGGGGAGAGGAATGACGAGCAGTCCATGGTACTTTCTCGTATTGCAGTCAATAATGGTAGAGCAGCTGTAAGCACCCGACCTATTGGTACGCAATATCTCGCGAGGGAGCGATTCTTCTAAGTTCGTCATTAACGTCTTGTCGAATCTTAAATATCCCATAGCTTAGATTATTAATAGTGTTTTTAGTATTTATATAAATTGCCCAAAAGTAATGAAAATTATTTGTATTCCACCAAAAGTTTTTACATATTTTTGCAAAAGGGGAATCTTTTGTGCTTTTTTTACTGTTTTTGAGTGATTTCCTGCACAAAATGGTGGTTTTTAGCTCATCATGTGCTCGGCACTCTGCCATAGGCGGTCTTCTGGGACAGGAGCCACCACATCAATCATGATTTTGGATACAGGGTGCTCGAACTGTATGCGGCGGGCATGCAGGCAGATGCTGCCGTCGGGGTTGGAACGCTCTGCGCCATACTTGAGGTCGCCCTTGATGGGACAACCCATCTTGGAGAGTTGGCAACGTATCTGGTGGTGGCGGCCTGTCTGCAAAGCAACCTCAAGCAGGTGATAGTTGTCCATACTGCCTAACAGGCGATAGTTGAGCACCGAGCGCTTAGCACCAGCACGCTCTGAAGGATAGGCATACGATTTGTTTTGCTGCTCATTGCGCACGAGGTAGTGTACCAGTTCGGCTTCGGGCTCTGCTGGGCGATTCTTTACGATGGCCCAATAGGTCTTTTTAATGTGACCTCCCTCACGGAACATGGCATTGAGACGCTCAAGGGCCTTGCTGGTGCGAGCAAATACGACCACTCCGCTTACCGGACGATCGAGCCTATGTACCACACCAAGGAATACGGCGCCGGGCTTGTTGTACTTCTCCTTGATGTATTGTTTCACCATCTCGGAGAGGGGGAGGTCGCCTGTTTTGTCGCCTTGCACAATCTCTGAGGAGGCTTTATTGACTATGATGATGTGGTTGTCTTCGTATAGTATCGTCATCGTGCTATTGGTGTTTGATGTATTGCTATTTACTTGTCGTAGGTTGCATAAGGCTACCTTTGACAGTGACAAAAGTACGAAATTTAATCACTCGAAAGAGAAAAAATGCTGAAAAACATAAAAAAGTTGCGAAAATGTTTGCAGTGTAAAGAAAAAGCACTACCTTTGCATCATCAAAACATCGCGGAGTGGAGCAGGGGTAGCTCGTTGGGCTCATAACCCAAAGGTCATTGGTTCGAATCCTTTCTCCGCAACTAAAGAGGCTCGAGATTTCTCGAGCCTCTACTTTTTTGTCCTCAGTGAATACGTACACTTCTAATTGATGTTTTATTATTCTCTTCCCATCACCACTGCGGCATGCCTTGGAATATGACGGATTGGTTATAAGGTACTAAGTAGCCGTCAAAAGTGAGTGGTTGACCCATGAAGTTGGGTGTGACCGTGGCACTGGCCTGATTGGTGCCTGCGGTGAGGGTTAGATTGACGGTAGCTGACACGGCATTGCCCTGTATGCCGAAGCTGTAGTAGGCATTGCCGTCTTTGTCTACCGAAAAATCCTCGTTTGAGATGTTTCCCTGCACAGTCACACCCCCTAATCCATTGGGGGTATAGGTGAAGTTGGCATAGGCGGTTTGTATGGTGCCTTGATCGTTGGTACAACTGATATAGTTTGTGCTCGACGAGACGAAACGCATGATACCATTAGAGAAGTTGAGATTGTTGGCTTCGAGTACCCAAGAGCCTGTTCGTAGGGCTTCGAGCGCTGACTGATAGGCGATGGAGTCTTGGCGTTGCTCTATGGCACGGGCTTCAGCGCGTTTGCGAAGGCGTTCCACACGCCACGCCTCTTCGCGGGCTGTTCTGCTGGATTGAGCGTAAGAAGACATACCCTGCGACATGACGAAAAGAATAGTGAGATAAAAAAACTTTTTCATATAGAATAGGGGTTTATGAATACCCTATATTAACAAAGCGCACGAGCAAAAGGTTGCCCGTGCGTTGGTGTTGTCTACGTCGCGTCGATAGGGGAACGGCGCTATTTCTTTATTCCAAGTCTATTTAATGCTTGCTGATAGCGTCGTGCATTGGCGTTGTGCTGAGTGAGTGTAGAGGCGAAGTTGTGATAACCCGAGAAGTCCTCCTTCGCGCACATATATATATAGGTGTGTTTGGCCGGATTGAGTACGCTCTCGATAGCTGCCATGCTCGGTATGCGTATGGGGCCGGGCGGAAGTCCTGCGTACTTGTAGGTGTTGTAGGGCGAGTCGGTCTGTAGGTGTGCATAGAGGATGCGGCGCAGCTCGAAGTCTCCGAGTGCAAACTTTACTGTGGGGTCTGCTTGCAGGAGCATGCCACGCTTCAGACGGTTGAGGTAGAGGCCTGCTACCATAGGCTTTTCATCATCCTTGGCGGTCTCTTCATCGACAATGGAGGCTAATGTCATGACCTGGTTAGGGGTTAGACCCTGTGCCTGGGCTTTGGCGATGCGGGAGGGGGTCCAGAATCGTTTGTGCTCCTTTAGCATGCGAGCGACGAATTGATCGGGAGTCATGGTCCAATAGACCTCGTAGGTGTTGGGGATAAAGAGGCTTGGAATGGTCTTGGTAGTGTATCCCAAGCTGTCGAGCAAGTGCTTATTGGTGAGCATGGTCATGATGGAGGCAGAGTCTGTCATGAGTTGCTTGCTCACGGCACTGGCCAAGCGGTCGAGCGTGCGAACAGATGGGATGACGAGTTTTACGGGAGTCTGATTGCCTGAGAGAAGACGTAGACAAAGATCTCGCATCGAATCTCCTGGGCGTATGGCATAGTTGCCGGGTTTTATGCGGGTGTCGTATCGGTAATAGTTCATTAAGGGTGCAAAGCCAGCCATTGTCTTGAAACTTGCGGCAGATGATAGCGTCTCCTCAATGGTATGGATGTTGTCATTGGGGGTTATCTGCACATAGGTGACCTGCTCGTTCTTAACGACAGGGGCTAATATCGCCATATAGGCCATATATCCTGCCATGCTCACCATGAGCAACAGTATTACCGCGCAGCCAATAATGTATCGTAAATGTTTTTTCATTTCTTTGATAAATATGATTTATTTGTTTCTACTCCAAAACTTAAGATAGCGCTGTGCTACCTTGATGCTGTCGTGATGGCGACGAACATATTCTATGCTGTCTCGTTTGAGTTGGGGGATTCGTTCGGGATGAAGCACTAATTGCTCTAACTGACGATAGATATCCTCTTCGTCGGGCTGGACATTGATGATGGGGCGAAGCTCCTTTTCGCCTAAGATGTCGTAGTTCTCCTCCTCTCCACCGCTGACAACGATGAGCCCCTGACTCATGGCTTGAAGGGCATTCATCGCGGGGGTATAGCTATATATTTGGTCGAGGAGTACATCGCTGCTATGTAGCATCTCCTTGTATTGGGCAAAGGGCACCGACTCGGCTTTGATCATTTCGGCGCGGTCGGGATAGTCGGCAACTATGCGCTCAAGTGCACGTAGCATGATGTCTGTACCCTTCAGAGCGGTGCGATGACGTTGTATACCGATGAAGAAGCGAATTTTATGGTTGTTTCTTGTGGAGGGGGGTATGGCATCCTCCGTTTTGCCCACTTCGATAGGGAAGGGGATGAATTCTGTCTTGTCAGGGAAGTAGGGGCGATAGGCAACATCGTATTCGTAGAGTCCGCTGATGATGCCATCGCACGTTTGGGCTATATGGATGTTGGCCTCTTTCTTGAACGTATGTAGCCAATCATGCTCGTTGGCTGTGTTCCACTCGTGATGTACCTCTCGGGTAGGGGTGTACCAGTCGCAATAGCGCAGGGTGCGCCGTACTACACTATCATATACCAAGTAATAGTCGTAGCCGAATGCGCCAAGGAATATGCGTTTGTTGTGGCGTTGCAGGTAGTCGTAGATACGGACTCCGCGTTCTGCCTTGAGGTCAATGAAGTGTACGGGATTGATGAGTTGTACGACATCGTATCCCTTGAGTTTGGGTAATAGCCTTAATACTTTATATAGGTATGCAATAGCTCCCCAACGGCCAGGTTTGCGGATGAGTGATATATCGGCTGGATATCCTTTCCATTCATCACCATTAGATATTACGCATACCTCATGCCCGAGCTTGCGCAGTGCGCATGCCAGTGTCCAGTGTACGTTGCTATATTCTCCCAGGAGTAGTATTCTCATTTTTCTTGTCGTTTTTCTATATGCCATAGTATGTATTGTCCTGTTCTGTTTTGTGTCAGTAAACGGAATAGGCGATACTTCCATGAATAGTTGGCTTGGGGTATGGGGTAGAGCTTGAGTCTCTTCAATTGGCTTGCTGCCTCATTCCATCGAATTCTCCAGTCGGGCTCGCGTAGTGCACGGCGTAGGATGTCGACGGCAAAGAACCTGATCTTGCGTGTGAGTCCATCGTGTGGCTTGTCTGCTATCTCTCTCTCAAAGTCGTTCAGGTGCTTCAATACCACGAAGTAGTTGTTGAATAGTTCGTCGGTATGCTCGCGGCTGTGGCTATGTACGGTAGAGCCTGGACGTTGGTAGTAGGCATATATCGGGATGTTGGTAGCAGCCATGCGCTGGGCTCTCCATACCAGTTTGGTGGTGAATTCTTCGTCTTCTATATAGATATTCTCGGTAAATCGTAAGGGGTGCCCATACTTTGGGTTGTCGAGGATACTTCTGCGGAAGATTAGCACCCAGCAGCCGCCAAACAGATTGTGGCTAAGCATATAGTCATTGCCACAGGTTATGCTAATGGATGCCTTGGCTTCATTGTGGCTATTTTGCTGCTGCTTGTCGGCTGGCTCTTTGATGGCTGTTATGTCATATACCTTGCAAAAACCGAAGCTCAATAGGTCTAACTCATTGTCTTGAGCCAGTTTCAGCAGGGGAGGAATGCTGTGTTCAAACAGGTAGTCGTCACCGTCGACAAATTGTATCCATTCACCCTTGGCATGCTGTAGAGCGAGGTTGCGTGCGGATCCTTGGCGAGCATGCTTCTGTACGAGTAGGCTGATGTTGGCTTTGGGGGCAAATTCGTTTACCACATGCTGAGGGGGAGTATCACTCTCGTCGTCAACGACGATAATCTCATATTCGTTGCGTGCAAGCCCTTGTGATACGATGCTTCCTATGCAGCGCTGTAGCAGGTAATCTTCTAAGTTATATGTGGTGACGATGAAGGTTATCATGGATGATGAGGCTTTTGACGATGTGATGGTGAGATAAACTATCCGAATAAATAGATATGCTACTCTTTAAGACTGGGGTTTTATTTTGCGGATAATCTTGGCAATGAATTGCCTTAGGGGCAAATAGGGTAGATGTAGGAATAGTTGTTGCTTAACAGTGAATCTCCTATTTGCCTGTTTCATGTCTGCTAATATGTCTTTATAGAACTGGCTCTTTGTCCAATGGCTCTTGTGCTGATGCTGTGCCACGGCCATCAGATTGCATATGGCATCATCAATCATGTCGTTTACATAAAGGGGCTGCAGGTCTTTAGGTATGGATGACTTCCTATACTCGTAGATGAGGTGGGCATAGTCGGCAGTCCATACGAAACTACTGCTTGTGGTATCTCGATTCTTATTGTAGACGCTCTCATATACAATGTTGACGGGCTTCTCGGTAGAGAAGATAAGTCTTAGCCAAAAGATATAATCTTCTCCCATATATAATTCTCTCGGCAAATCGAATAGGTAATGTGTGATAGCCGAACGTCTGTATAATGATCCCCAAGGTACTCCAATGCATCCATCACCTCTTACGGCCATATGCCTGAAGTTGTCCAAAGGTATAGTCGTTCGAGATTCTCCCTTCAGGGTATATCCGTTCCCCAATACGATGTCCACACCATTCCTTGTAGCCCTGTATAGGTTGGACATGGCGTCGTGTGGTAGGGTGTCGTCAGAATCAACATAGGCAACCCATTCGCCAGTAGCCATCTCTGTGCCGACTTCTCGGGCAACGATGCGTCCTTTGTTCTCTTGGTGAATGACAATGATTCTTGAATCTATTTGTGCATACGAGTCGCATATGTCTCCACTTCTGTCAGTACTGCCATCGTTCACAAGGATGATCTCGATGTTCTTGAAATCTTGTCCAGTGATACTCTCTATGCACTCTGCCAAGCGGTTCTCAGTGTTGTATATGGGTACAACGATGGAGATGTCAATCGTATTTGGAGTCTTCGGTCTATATTTGCACATGGTCCAATGTTTTGTGAAATAATTCGTTGCCGCATATGTCACAGGGCTGATTTTACTTTTCTATAGCAATGGCAATAGGCATGAAGTCCTATCAAAGGGAGTGGTAGTAGCTTTAACGACTGCAGGGTCCAGCTCTTCGGCAATGCTCTGTAGCAAGGGCGTTGCTTGTCGACCTCTCTGATGATATGGTTGTAGTCTTCGTTGTCTACATCTTTACAGCGTCCCATATCGATAAGTAGATTCAAGCAATCTATCCATAGTCGTATGGCTTGAGGTTGTAGAGTGGGGGTGTCCTTTATCTCCATGTATATCTGGTGATTGTTCTTGAAGAGTTGTCGCTGCTTGATATATTGGTAGTTGGTGGTGATAGAGCCTTGATGCATTATGTAGCGGTAACATCCGATGCTCGAGTAGCGTATAGTGTGACATCGCTTGATGATGTCTGGCATTACGGCTACATCTTCATAATACTCTCCAGTGGGAAACCTTAAGGATTGCCACAAGTGAGAACGATAAATCTTATTCCAGGCATAACAATGCTTATAACATTCACGATGTATCCAGTCGGCAAAAGTATCGTTCTTTATAGTCGCATCAGCGAAGATTAGATGGTATGCTTTGGGGCTTTCGGCATGTACCTCGACAGGGTATTCCAACATATCCACTTCGGGGTGGCTGATGAGGTAGTGCAGATTTTCTTTTAAGGTGTTTGGACATAGCTCATCGTCAGCATCAATGAAGGTGATGTATTCTCCTTGTGCTCTGTCGAGACCACTATTGCGTGCTGCACTCAATCCGCTGTTGCACTGATGAACGACACTGATGTTGTGGTATCGTTTCTTGAGTTCATCGCATATTTCCCCACTTCGGTCGGTAGAGCCGTCATCGACGAGGAGTATCTCGCAATCGCCAACACCCTGCGCTATGACAGACTGCATGCAGCGTTCCAGATATAGTTCCGCATTGTATACGGGCACGATGATGCTCAGTTTCATTGTTCTGTGGATTCTATGCTGCAAATATACTATAAAGTTCCCTTTCAACCAAAAACTCATACAACTTGCTATTCACGCCAATAGTATTTTCTTCGAAAAGGATTTAATCTATGGGAATATCTAAAAAAATGTCTATCTTTGCGAATTGAATGTCGTTTTTACTGAAAAAGAATTATTTGTTGCAATGAAATATACGAAACAAGGTGTCATGTGGTTGCTTTTGCTAGCTGTATCTATTGCCAGTTATGCGCAAGATGAGGTGAAGCAGAGGGATAAGGGAGAGATGAAGTTTGAGACTACTCGTCACGATTTTGGTGTATTCTCGCAAGACTCGGCTATCGTCACCTATGACTTTGTGTTTACCAATGTGGGCAAGGCCCCGCTCGTCATACATCAAGCCAGTGCATCGTGTGGGTGTACTGTGCCTGAATATACGCTCGAGCCCGTTATGCCTGGATGTCAAGGTAAGATCTCTATCACATACAATGGCAAGGGAAAACGCCCTGGTGTGTTCCGCAAGAGTATTACCATACATAATAATGGTAAGCATACTCCCGTGCGCCTATATATTGAAGGGGAGATGATAGAAACGATCAAACCGGTAGAGCTGATACAAGATGATACATTATACCAAAATATTTACTAATAATTAAAAACACACTTTATGATGAAAAAGAACAAGTTGATGTATGTATGCGCACTGCTGTTGTGCCTTGCCATTTCAAGCTGTTGTAACAACAGTAAGGTAGAGCCTGCGACAGATGGCATGACTAAGAACGAGAAGCCCTTTGTGATTCCCGAATTGCGCCAATGGCAGGGAGCCGAAGGTATGGTAGCTATTAATGCCAAGAGCAAGGTGCTCTACACCGATGCTGCGCTGCAGCAGGCTGCCGTGGCTATGGCCGAGGATTATGGGTTGCTGTTTGGTGAGGCGCTCAAGGCCAAGGCTACCAAGAATACAGCCAACGCTGCTGGTAGCATTGTCATTGCTCTGACTGATGATGAGGAACTGGGTGATGAGGGTTACCATATAGAGATTGGCGACTATGTAGCCATCAGCGCCAATACCCCCACAGGTGCTTACTGGGCTACTCGTACCTTGCTGCAGATTTTAGAGCAGAATGAGGGGGTTCGTCTCCCCAAGGGTAGTGTACGCGACTGGCCTGACTATGCCGTGCGTGGATTTATGATTGACTGTGGCCGTAAGTATATTCCGCTGGATTACCTGAAGGCTTACAGCAAGATTATGGCCTATTATAAGATGAATACCTTGCAGGTTCACTTGAATGACAATGGATTCAAGCAATATTTCGGTCACGATTGGGATGAGACCTATGCTGCTTTCCGTATGGAGAGTGAGCTCTTCCCCGAGCTCAGCGCCAAGGACGGCTGCTATGGTAAGGACGAATTCCGTCAGTTCCAGAAGGATGCTGCCAAGATGGGTGTCAATATCATCCCCGAAATTGATGTGCCTGCTCACTCACTCGCCTTCACCCATTTCCGTAAGGAGCTTGGTACAGAGAAGTATGGTGTTGACCATCTCGACCTCTTCAACCCCAATGTATATAGCTTCCTCGACTCACTCTTCG
Source organism: Bacteroidaceae bacterium (assembly GCA_045612925.1). Lineage (GTDB taxonomy): Bacteria > Bacteroidota > Bacteroidia > Bacteroidales > Bacteroidaceae > UBA1189. The sequence goes on along the minus strand of JAZKZX010000032.1, from coordinate 6,453 downwards.
CTGAGTATCTTGAGGGTGAGGATCCCGTATTCGTAGGCAAGCAGGTGCATATCGGTACCGACGAGTACTCTAATGCCGAGAAGGAGACCGTGGAGAAGTTCCGTGCCTTCACCGACCACTACATACGCTTCGTCGAGAGTTTCGGTAAGCAGGCTTGCGTATGGGGTGCTCTCACTCATGCACAGGGCGATACTCCCGTGAAGTCTGAAGATGTCATCATGCACTGCTGGTATAACGGCTATGCCAACCCCGCCGACATGAAGGAGCAGGGCTACCAGCTCATCAGCATCCCTGATGGTTCTGTATACATCGTGCCCGCTGCAGGCTATTACTATGACTACCTCAACTTGCCCTATCTCTACAACTCATGGAACCCCACCGTTATCGGCAACCAGAAGTTTGAGTTTGGCGACCCTGCTATCCTCGGTGGTATGTATGCCGTATGGAATGATGTGGCTGGTAATGGTATCTCTGTGGATGACATCCACCATCGCTGCTATCCTGGCTTGCAGACTATCGCTGCTTCTACCTGGAGTCCTACCTACAAGACTGTTCCCTTCGAGGAGTTCAATCAGAAGCGCGACCTCTTGAGCGAGGCTCCTGGTGTGAATGAGATGGGTCGTATCAAGGGTGAGCCCAACAGTGTGGTATATGAGCTCGCTACGGTGAAGTCCGGTGCTACCTATCCCGTCAAGGAGGCAAGCTATGGCTATACCGTATCGTTCCACCTCGATGCAGCCAAGGAGGAGCGCGGTACACTGCTCTTCTCAAACAAGGATACCGAGTTCTATTTGAGCAGCCCCATCGATGGCCGTATGGCTTTCGTGCGTGACGGCTACCTCAATACCTTTGACTACTATGTGCGCGAGGGTTGGGATGCAGATATTCGTATCGAGTGCACCAACACAGCTACCCGCCTCTTTGTCAATGGCAAGCTGGTCGACGAGCTCAAGCGTGCTAAGCGTTGGGCTTCAGACAAGGTGTCTTATGACTATGTGCCCACCCTCTTCTTCCCCTTGGAGAAGGCAGGCAACTTCAAGAGCCGCGTCACCGACCTCAAGGTTGAGAACTTTGTGAGATAAGCATCTCCATTACGAGATATAAAGAAGAAGAGCCTGTCACATGTGACGGGCTCTTCTCTTATTATATATTCCATATATATATTGTGCGTTACTCCTCCAGTGCCATCATCGCCTCTTCCCACTCGGCTTCGGCTTGTGCCAATGTCTCTTTCAGTTTGCCATACTGCTCGAAGAGCGCGGGGTTGGCAGCTCCCGATGGGGTAGCCATCCACTCTTCCAACTCTTTGAGTTCGTTTTCTATTTGTCCCACTCGCTTCTCGCACTCCTCGACGCGTTTCTGCAATTTGCGTTGTTGCTTGGCCTGCTCTTTGCGTGCGGCATAATCGGTGGCGCCCGATGAGGCTTTTTGCTCCACCTTTTGTGTGCTTGGAGACGATGACAGGCTCTGTGGCTTGGCGTTCAGGCTGTCCAGACTATCGATGCGCTTGCCTTGCAGGAAGTCGTATATACCGCCCAAGTGCGCCTTTACCTTGCCTCCACCAAATTCGTATACTTTAGTGACAAGTCCGTCCAGGAACTCACGGTCGTGACTGACGATGATAACCGTGCCGTCAAAGTCTCGGATAGCCTCCTTCAGCACATCCTTGGAGCGCATGTCAAGATGGTTGGTAGGCTCGTCAAGGATCAGCAGGTTGACCGACTCGAGCAGCAGTTTGATCATGGCCAGTCGGCTTCGCTCACCACCCGACAGCACCTTCACTTTCTTGTCCGAAGCCTCGCCGCCAAACATGAATGCTCCCAAGATGTCGCGAATCTTCAGGCGGATATCTCCCACGGCCACGCGGTCGATGGTTTCGAATACGGTGAGGTTTTCGTCCAACTGCTGTGCTTGGTTTTGGGCAAAGTAGCCTATCTCTACATTGTGTCCGATGGTGAGTTTGCCGTCGAAGGGTATCTCGCCCATGATACACTTGACCAATGTCGTCTTACCCTCTCCATTCTTGCCTACGAAGGCCACCTTCTCGCCACGATGGATGGTGAGATTGGCATCTTTGAAGACAAGGTGATTGTAGCTCTTGCCTACATCTTCACATATCACCGGGTAGTTTCCGCTGCGTTGTGCTGGGCGGAATTTGAGGCGTAGGGTGCTACGGTCTTCTTCATCAATAACTACGGGTACCATCTTCTCCAACTGTTTGATACGGCTCTGCACCTGTATCGCCTTGGTGGGCTTGTAGCGGAAGCGCTCGATGAAGTCCGTGATGTCGGCAATCTCCTTCTGTTGGTTTTCATACGCCCGCAGCTGCTGCTCGCGCCGCTCGCGACGCAGTACTACATATTCATCATACTTCACCTTGTAGTCATGTATGGTACCGCAGGTGATCTCGATGGTGCGATTGGTGACATTGTTGATGAAGGCACGGTCGTGGCTTACGAGCACTACGGCCTTACCGTTTCGTGCGAGAAACTCTTCAAGCCATTGTATGCTCTCGATGTCAAGATGGTTGGTGGGCTCGTCGAGCAGCAACACATCGGGATGCTGCAGCAGCAGCTTGGCCAGCTCGATGCGCATGCGCCATCCGCCCGAGAATTCAGAGGTGGGTCGGTCAAAGTCATCGCGGCTGAATCCCAATCCGCAGAGTGTCTGCTCCATCTCGGCATGGTAGTTTGCTCCGCCAATGATCTGGAAGCGCTCGTTCTCGCGAGTAAAGCGGTCTATCAGTTCGTGATATCCTTCGCTCTCGTAGTCTGTGCGCTCTGCCAGTTCGGCAGCCAGCCTGTCAATGAGCGCTTTCTGCTCGCTGATGTGTGCAAACGCCAACTCGGTCTCCTCGCGCACCGTACGTGAGTCGGCCAGCTTCATCACCTGTGGTAGGTAGCACACCGAGATACCCTTGGGCATGCTCACCATACCATCGGTAGGCTGCTGCAGTCCTGCCAATATCTTGAGCATGGTGCTCTTTCCAGCTCCGTTCTTGCCGACGAGGGCAATGCGGTCTTTCGGATTAATGATGTAACTAACTCCTTCAAACAATGGCGTCGCGCCAAACTCAACCTTGAGATTTTCGATGCTTATCATAATGAGTGCAAAATTAGTGCAAGGAGAGAGAAAAAGCAAGTTTCAACGAGCGAACATAATGAAACAGCTTGCTTTTTCATTATTGAGCAAGGCATAAACTCAAAACAGGTTTTGGTTTTTCGCTCGGCTTGCACTACCTTTGTCCTACAATCAAGATATACTATGCGACATTCAAAGCTACATACCCCTTGGGCGTGGGTGCCTTCACTCTATTTTGCCGAGGGACTTCCCTATATTCTGGTTATCACCCTATCGGTAGTCATGTACAAGCAACTCGGGATGGGCAATGCCGAAGTGGCATACTATACAGGATGGTTTTATCTGCCCTGGCTCATCAAGCCCTTGTGGAGCCCTTTCGTCGATTTGCTCAAGACCAAGCGTTGGTGGATAGTGGCCATGCAGTTGCTCATGGGGGCAGGCATGGCAGGTATTGCTTTCACGCTCCCCATGGCGGGCTACCTGCAGTGGACACTCGCCATCTTTTGGCTCCTGGCCTTCAGCTCGGCTACACACGATGTGGCTGCCGACGGCTTTTATATGATGGCGCTCGATGAGGGCGAGCAGTCGTTCTTCGTGGGCATACGCAGCACCTTCTATCGCTTGGCCACGCTGACCGGGCAGGGCGGTATGCTGATTATGGTCGATTGGCTCTTGCGCCGCCATGGCAACGATGTGCAGCAGGCATGGACCGAGGCATTCCTTGGGGCGGCAGCACTATTCGTCCTTGTGGGCGCCTACCATGCATGGATGTTGCCTCGCCCCGGCACCGATAGGTTGCGCGACTTTGCCGCCCGCGACCTCTTGAGAGAGTTTGCCCATACCTTCGCCACCTTCTTCCAGAAGGAGGGCGTGGTGCCCGCACTGCTCTTCATGCTGCTCTTCCGCTTCCCCGAGGCGCAACTGGCCAAGATGAGCATTCCCTTCCTTATGGACCCCTTGGCCGAGGGCGGACTGGGACTTACCCTCGAGCAGATAGGCGTCATACAGGGCACTTTGGGACCTTTGGGCTTGACGCTCGGAGGCATTCTTGGCGGCGTGTGTATCTCGCGAAGCGGGCTCAAGCGTTGGCTATGGCCTATGGTGTGGGCTATCTCGCTCCCCGACATCGTGTATGTATACCTCAGCTATGCACAACCCAGCAACCTCTACCTCATCTCCTCGTGCCTCTTTGTCGAGCAGGTGGGCTATGGCTTTGGCTTCACCGCCTACATGCTATTCCTTATATATTACGCACGCGGCACCCACGAGACCGCCCACTATGCCATTGCCACCGCCTTCATGGCAGCAGGCATGATGTTGCCGGGCATGCTGTCAGGCATGTTGCAGGAGTGGATGGGATACCGAGGATTCTTCATTTGGATCATGGGCTGCTGTGCGGTGACCTTCGTGGTATCGGCATTCCTGAAGATAGACAAAGACTTTGGTAAAAAATAGATAAGATGAACAATGCAATGATATTTGCCGCAGGCCTCGGCACACGACTCAAGCCCTATACCGACCACTGCCCCAAGGCGATGGTCGAGGTGGCCGGACTCCCCATGATAGCCCACCAGCTGCTCAAGCTCAAGCAGTCGGGCTTCCAGCGCGTAGTGGTCAATGTGCACCACTATGCCGAGCAGATCATCGACTTTGTGACGGCACACCATGGCTTCGGCCTCGAGGTATCCTTCTCTGACGAGCGCGGCCAGCTGCTCGATACGGGCGGAGGCATACGCAAGGCGCTCCCCCTCTTCGATGCCAGCTACCCCGTGCTGGTGCACAATGTCGATATCTTCTCCAATGCCGACCTCGCAGCGCTCTATGCCAGCCATGTCGATGCTGGGGCCGATGCCTCACTTCTCGTGAGCCGCCGCGCTACCTCACGCTACTTCGTCGTCGATGATGCCGACCGCCTTGTGGCTTGGAAAAACCTCCAGACGGGCGAGGTGCGCACCGCCCACGATGCCCTGCTGCCCACTCTCGAGCGCCTTGCCATCGACGATGAGGCCTACCGCCTGCGGGCCTTCTCGGGCATACACATCATCTCCCCCTCGCTCTTCCCGCTGCTCAGTCAGCAGGGCGACATCTTCTCCATCACCAACTTCTATTGGCAACATACACAGCAGTGTAGCATCCGCTGCGTAGAGGCTCCCGACGATTTTCGTTGGGTCGATGCGGGCAAGCCCGACACCCTGCCCCAAGCAGCCGAGATCGTGACAGAAAGTTATCGGTAAGGGACATCTATCTTATCGATAGACACCTCATCGCAGTATTTTCTATCTTTTTATAGCGTTTGGCTATGAAAATCATATAATTTGTTTACCTTTGCATCCCAATAGTTGCACATGTGCTCATGTGCATCTTGTTTGGGTATTAGTACTATTTACAGGATAACATCAACAAAAAAAATAATACGACTATGTATACCGTAGTAAGCAAACAACAGTTTTCAGAGAAGGTTTTCAAGCTTGAGATTACCGCACCGCTCATTGCGCGTTCGCGCAAGGCGGGTCACTTTGTTATAGTACGCCTTGGCGAGAAGGGCGAGCGCGTGCCCCTCACCATTGCCGGTGCCGATACCGACAAGGGCACCATCACCCTCGTCATCCAGAAGGTAGGCCACTCATCGTCCCAGATCTGCGACCTCAATGTAGGCGATCAGATTGCCGATATCGTAGGTCCTCTCGGCCAGGCTACCCACATCGACAACTTCGGCACCGTGATCTGTGCCGGTGGTGGTGTAGGCGTAGCTCCCATGCTCCCCATCATCCAGGCCTTGAAGGCAGTAGGCAACCGCGTCATCTCGGTGCTCGCAGGCCGTTCCAAGGACCTCATCATCCTCGAGGACGAGGTGCGCAAGAGCTCTGACGAAGTAGTCATCATGACCGACGACGGCTCATACGGCACCAAGGGTCTCGTGACCGAAGGTATCGAGAGCATCATCCAGCGCGAGAAGGTCGACAAGTGCTTTGCCATCGGCCCCGCCATCATGATGAAGTTTGTGTGCCTGCTCACCAAGAAATATGAGATACCCACCGACGTGTCGCTCAACACCATCATGGTCGACGGTACTGGTATGTGCGGTGCCTGCCGTATCACCGTAGGTGGAAAGACCAAGTTCGTATGTGTCGACGGCCCCGAGTTTGACGGCCATCAGGTGGACTTCGACGAGATGCTCAAGCGTATGGGCGCCTTCAAGGACATCGAGGTTACCGAGATGGAGAAGCCCGAGCATACCCATCCCGTTGCCGAGGAGCACACCGTATGTGCAGCCGCAGGAGAGAGCATCGGCCAGTCTGCCGCCCCCGTCGACATCGACCGCAACAGCGAGTGGCGCGAGGCACTGCGCAAGAGCATGAAAGCCAAGGAGCG
>JAZKZX010000031.1:0-20805 GCA_045612925.1 Bacteroidaceae bacterium | reverse complement strand
GGCAACGACCCCGAGTTCCAGGCCTACACCAAGAAGACTCCGCTCATCCTTCCCCTTGTGCCCATCTACAGCGTGGCCAAGTACAAGTGGTTGCAGGCATAAGAGTACGCGCTCAAATATAAGAAAAGTAATAATATAGATGTTGTATAAAAATGTCTCATAACAATTACCCCCACCCGCTCCGTCACTTCGTTCCTACGCTCGTCCCCCTTAAAGAGGGACAGTGCTCTTTAGATAGCTTATTTGCGCGTAAAACAAATTAAAAGAACTGTCGCCCTTTAAGGGGGCCAACGCGAAATGAGCGTTGGTTGCGACGACGGAAGCTTTAGCTTCCCAAAGGAGGCCCCGAAGGGGCTATAGGAGCGTTAGCGTAATGAAACGGAGGGGGTAACTACAGATTATACAACTACTATATTATTACCAAAAGAAAAGGCGGCTGGGAAGACCAGTCGCCTTTCTGTTTAAGTTATCTATTACTTCACATTTACCCTAACCCCTATCAGAAGAAGATATACTTCAACACGAACAGTACTGCCAAGATGAACATCGTGGGGGTTACTCGCTTGAACTTGCCGCTCGCCAGGTTGATGGCCACATAGAATATCATACCCGTGAGGATACCGTCGGACACGGAGTAGGCCAAGGGCATCATGATGATGCAGATGAAGGCGGGGATGGACTCCGTGAAGTTGACAAAGTCAATCTTGGTGACGGGCTCGATCATGAGCAAGCCCACAAGGATGAGCACGGGAGCCGTAGCGGCCGAGGGGATGGAGAGGAACAGCGGCGAGAGGAACAGGGTGACGGCAAAGCAGCAGGCTATCACCAGTGCCGTGAGACCCGAGCGACCGCCCTGAGCCACACCGGCGGCGCTCTCCACATAGGTGGTCGTGGTAGAGGTACCGAGCACCGCGCCTACGGTGGTGGCAATGGCATCGGCCAAGAAGGCTTGCTTGAGGCGGGGGATGCGGCCCGTCTTCTGGTCCATCATATCGGCCTTGGTGCATACGCCGATGAGCGTACCCATCGTGTCGAACAGGTCGATGAAGAGGAAGGTGAACACCACCACGAACATGTCGAGCGACCAGATGTCTTTCCACTCAAACTTGCAGAAGATGGGGGCGATAGACTCGGGCGCAGAGACCACGCCCTTGAACTCGGTGATGCCCATGGGGATACCGATAAGCGTGGTGGCAAGGATACCGATGAGCATGGCGCCACGCACATTCCTCACATAGAGCACGCCCGTGATGACGAGACCGATAATAGCCAGCAGGGCCGACCCCTTGGTAATCTCGCCCAGCGCCACGAGGGTGGCATCGCTATTGACGATGATGCCTGCATTCTGCATACCGATGAAGGCGATGAACAGGCCGATACCCGCACCGATGGCGTTGCGCAGACTTCGCGGGATGGCATTGACGATGGCCTCACGGATGTTGGTGATGGTCATGATGATAAACAGGATGCCCTCGATGAAGATAGCCGTGAGCGCAAACTGCCATGAGTAGCCCATGCCCATACACACGGAGAACACGAAGAAGGCGTTGAGTCCCATACCGGGAGCCAAGCCGAAGGGCAGCTTACCGATGAAGGCCATAGCCAATGTGCCCACGATAGCGGCCAAGGCCGTAGCGGTGAACACGGCCCCTGCGGGCATGCCGTCGAGCAGGCCGAACATCGAGGGGTTCACGGCAAGGATGTACGACATCGTAAGAAAAGTGGTGATACCTGCCAGCACCTCGGTACGGATGGTCGTCTGTTTCGGATCGAAGCCGAAGAGTTTTTGTAATGTATTCATTGATTTATTATTTATTGTTTGTTATTTTTTGGGGAGTTTAGGAGTTTTATTTTTGGAGTTTTGTTTTTGGGAGTTTAGGAGTAAAGGAGTTTTCGGGGGATTGCAAGCAATACTCCTTCGTGAAACTAAAGTTTCAGTCGTCGCAACCGACGCTTTCATACCGCGTCGGCGCTCTGGAGTGAAGACGATAGTCTGTTCGCGGATTTATTCTGGGAGTTTAGGAGTTTAGGAGTTTTCGCTTCGCTCTGGAGTGAAGACGATAGTCCGTTCGCGGATTTATTCTGGGAGTTTAGGAGTTTAGGAGTTTTCGCTTCGCTCTGGAGTGAAGACAATAGTCTGTTCGCGAATTACGATTTCCATAGTCTAAAGTATTAACTGTGTTGATACCGCGATGCTCGGCATAGATTAAGCGAGCTTATCTCTGCTCTCGCGTAATTGCGGTATTGTCTTTACTCCTTTACTCCTAAAATTTCTCCTTCACTCCTTTACTCCTCAACTCCTATACTCCCTAAAGAATCCTCCTATACTCCTTAAATTCAAAATGTCCACTTGGCACCGAGAGCAGGCAAAGCGCGGAAACCCTTCTCGACAAAGTTGTTTGAGATTTCCAGCTCGCCACCTACGCTGAGGTTAATCTGTTCCCAACCCTCAATTTTGTTGAGGTTTACCCACAACTGAGGCTCTGAGATGAAGATGAAGTTGGTACCCTGCCACGCACGAGGCTCGCGCCACAAGTCAGCAAATCCACTGAATGAGCACCATCCATCGAGGAGGCTGATGCCCCACACACCCGTGAGCTGGAAGCTATGAGGCTGCTTCTTGAGGTTGAGGCCTATCGTACCAGGGATAGCCTTGTACGAAGCCGTCACCGACCAGGTCTTGGAGAAATCCGCTGAATGGCCCGAATAGGTAAGACCCAAGAGCCAGGCATTGTTGAACGAGCCCGCCGCGGTGTTGAACCCGCCATTGAACTCAACATGTGCCGAGAGCCAGTTCCACTCTGAATCCTGCCAGAAGCAAAGATCGCGGCCAATCTCGGTGTAGGCGCCAATGGCTCTGCCATCCACCGGTGCATAGGTGCCATAGTCCATGTCTACAAAGAGGAAGGTGCTACCGAATGCGTCGGGGCGGAACATCTCGAATGTGGTGGTGATGCAATCGCGGTTGGTGTCGTACTGCACTTGGAGGTTCTGAGCCTTTGAGGCCATCGGGAGGCACAACATCGCTACGATGAGCGCCATGAGTCGTGTAGTCTTTTTCATTGTTGTTTTTTGTGTTTAAGTGTTAAGTATTAAGAATGATTATGTTTTTCACCGTTGGGGATTAAAGAACAGATTGCCTCATCTACAACTTCATATCTCCAGGTTTTACCCAGCCCATGCGACGCATCAGTCGGTCGATGAGCAGACTGATGATGGCGGGGGCCACGAAGTAGAGCAGCACAATCTCCGCGATGAGTATGTTATTAGGCACCGTACCACTCATCGTGGCATAGGTAGCCAGGGGACCCACCAAACCTGCCGTACCCATACCAGCACCGAGCGCATTGTTGGTCATCCCGAGCCAAAGGGTCGACACGGGGCCGAGGATAGCCGAGGTGAGCGTTGGGGCGAGCCATATAATGGGCTTGCGGGCGATGTTACCAATCTGGAGCATCGAGGTGCCCAAGCCCTGCGAGAGGAGTCCGCCTACGCCATTGTCCGAAAAACTGATGACGGCAAAGCCTATCATTTGTGCACAGCACCCTGCCGTGGCCGCACCTGCCGCCAAACCGTCGATGCCGAGCATCACACACAAAGCCACCGAACTGATGGGGAGGGTCAATGCACAACCTACCAGCACCGCCACCACGATGCCCATCACGAAGGGACTCAATTGGGTAGCATGGTTAATCACCTCACCCAGATAGAGCATGAAATCGTTGATGGGCGAGCAGCAATATCGGGCAATGAGACCGCCCGCCACAATGGTGAGCATAGGCGTGAGGATGATATCGACCACCGTGCGCTTGGAGATAAGCTGACCTATCTGCGCACCGACAATCACCGCAAGGTAGGCACCCACAGGACCGCCATACTGATAGCCCAAGGCACCCACCACGGCCGAAGAGATAGTGACCAGCTGGTCTACACCCAAGCCCATAGCAATGGCCAGACCGATGCACGCACCCACAAGTGGCGACGAGGCCGAGAGCGCCTCGCTGATGAAAGTGAGGAACGCGAGGCCCGGTATCTTGGCTATCTGACCCACGATGAGCCCTATGATGAGCGAACAGAACAAACCCCAAGCCATATGGCTCAGTGCCTTGACAATGTATTTATCGAACAATCTCTTTAGCATAACCTTATCGAATAAATGCTACAACGGGTGCAAATGTAAAAAGATTTTTCCAAATTCGACCGCTATTTCCCCAATGTTTTACCCTTCCATACCCTCCTCGACCTAATATTTGTCCTAAAATAACCGGCACGCTCTCGATACGGAGAATTAAAATGGGCAGACAACAAAAAATATAAGAGGTACTTGGTTTACTGAAAATAATGTGTACCTTTGTTTCTGAGATATAGAAATATCGACCAGATACCCGAAATTGAAAAACTCACTAATAATCTGATTTATGAAGAAAACATCCCTTCTCACCCTATTGCTTACTCTGTTTGGCTTTGCTACAGCATGGGCCGAGTTCGCCCCCATAGCAGGTATCCAATATGCCTTGCAAGAAAAGTCTTCAGGGTTGTACCTTGACATCCAAACCATGGGCATCAATGAACCCAACGCGAAGGAGGAGACCAACAACATCAGCCTCAACACCAAGCCTTGCGTCATCTACTTCGAAGCAGGCACAGGGGGCAAGTGGATACTGAAGAATGTTCATGGCACCTATGCCCAGCAGGCGACGAACCGCAACTGGAATGTCATCATCGGCACTACGCCCTACGAGTGGAGCATCAATGAACCCTCGACGGGCATATATACCATTGCCCGTGCCGATGGCAAATATATCAATGCCGACTCAAAAGCGGCTGGCGAGCCTCTCTTCTGCGACAAGGACACAGGCATGGAGTTTGCCCTCATGGAATACTCGAGCATACAGGCTACGACATACGCTTTCGCGATAGATGCCCCCAAAGGCAAGGATGTCAGTGTAGCATATGACGGTAAGTCTATCGAGGCAGGACAGAAGTTTGACGAGGACTTCAACGCGGAGCTATTCACCGCAGGCGAGATCAGTGGATACACATGGAGCATCGTCGTCGACAAGGAGAGCAAGACCATCACCCTCACATATACCGAAAGTCCCATCGTAAAGAACCCCGAGGCAGTGGTTGCCCTCATCAACCGTATCGGCGGAGAGGGCACCGACAAGAAATTCAAGTTTGTCCTCGACCCCTCGCTGAACTCACGCCAGGAGGTGTTCGTGCTTGGCCGCGACAATGGCAAGATACTCATCAAGGGTAGTACCCTGAGCGCCATCACGACAGGTATCGGGTGGTATCTCAACAACTATGCTAACATCAACATCGCATGGAACTCGCTCAATGAGAAGACTGCCGAGGGCGGTGCATATGCCGACCTCACCTCGCTACCCGTGCCTACCGATGAGGAGACACGCACCTGCGACGCCAAGTACCGATACTACCTCAACTACTGCACCTTCGGCTACTCGATGACCTCATGGACATGGAAGCGCTGGCAACAGGAGATTGACTGGATGGCCCTACACGGCATCAACATGCCCCTGCAGATTGTAGGTCTCGAGGAGGTATGGCGCATGTTCCTCACCATGGAGGAGGGAGACAAACGCAAGTACAACTATTCAGACACCGAGGCCAAGGCATTCGTTGCCGGTCCGGCATTCACCGCATGGTGGGGCATGAACAACCTCGAGGGTTGGGGAGGCACCACTTCGGGTAGCCTCAACGGCGGCACTTGGGATGGCGCCGGAGGCGTACAGGACGACGCATGGTATGTGCGCCAAGTCACACTGGCCAAGTCCATCCTTGCCCGCCAACGCGAACTGGGCATAGAGCCCGTGCTGCCCGGCTTCTCGGGCATGGTACCCACCAACTTCACCACCAAGACAGGTGTACCCACCGATGCCAACGGTGGCAAGTGGGCAGGAGGATTCCAGCGCCCACGCATCATAGACCCCACATATAGCGGTTTTGCCGATATCGCCAAGGACTACTACGATTGCCTCAAGGCCGTGATGGGCGAGAGCCAGTACTACTCGATGGATCCCTTCCACGAGGGTGGTAGCATCAGTAGTGGCAAGTATGCCGAAGCCTACTATGCCATCTACGAAGCCATGGAGGCGGCCAAGAGCGGCTCGCAATGGGTGATACAACAATGGCAATGGGACGGCAACCAACGGAAATCAATCAGTGCCGTGCCCGCAGGCCGACTCGTCGTGCTCGACCTCTTCTCTGACGGCAAGCCCGCATTTGATGGCTACAATGGCTATGCACCGCAAGATGCCGTCTTCTGTGCCATCCCCAACTTTGGAGGCCGTTCGGGACTGATGGGCCGACTGAACAATGTGACGGAGAACTACTTCAAGTTCAAGGCCAAGTATGCCAGCATCAAGGGTATCGGTACCGCCCCCGAAGCCATAGAGCAGACTCCCGTAGGCTACGACCTCATATACCAGCTGCCCTGGATGGGGAGCAAGCCCGATGTGCAGGCCTGGATCAAGCGCTATGCCATAGCACGCTACGGTACACCCAACACCGTAGTGCAGGAGGCTTGGGAGCTGCTCCGCCAAGGACCGCTCAACTATGGTGCCGATGCCATACAAGGCCCTGTAGAGGATGTGTGGGCGGCACGCCCCAACCTCAATGCCAACCCTGCCAGCGCTTGGGGAAAGACACTCAACCACGCCGGTGGCATCTACACCAAGGCACGCCGACAGATGCTGATTGACGCCACCTACAAACTCCTCGGACAGAAAGACGCGCTGGGCCTCACCGATGGCTCCATCTATGAGAGCAACTACCGATACGACCTCGTAGAGTTTGGAGGCGCCGTAATGGCCGACTATGCCTACGACCTGCTACTCGGAATCAGAGATGCCAAGAATGCATATGGTACAAGTGACCCCACCTATATCGCTCGCCGCGATGCCTTCCTCGCACTGATGGAAGATGTTGACCGATTCAAGGGCACCAACCTCAACTTCCGTCTCGGCAAGTGGACACAGGAGGCCCGCGATGCCGCCACCGAGGTGAAGGGAGCCACTACAGCAACCCCCGATTGGTACGAGTTCAACAATGCCCGCACCATCCTCACCACATGGTCGTCGCCCAACACCAACCTGAACGACTACTCATACCGTTCTTGGCAGGGACTCATGAAGGACTTCTACCTGCCCCGCTGGCGATACTTTTTTGACCACGATTGCAATGGCACCGACTACGGCTACTTCGAGTGGAACTGGGCACATGGCAAGGAGCACTTCGTAGGGCAGACGAGCAAGAGCAATGTGGCCCTCAAGGAGGGACAAGCCGGCTTCCGCTATAGCCGTGAGCCCGAAGGGAACACCATCGAGGAGGCAGAAAAGTTGCTCGGCAAGTACATCATTCCCGTTGCCTCAACCAACGGCACCTACTATGCCTACCGCTACCTCACCAACGACATGTCGGCCCAGGTGACCATCATCGCCGAATCGGGGGCTACCATCGACCTCACCGAATACTTCGGCATGCTCGCAGGGGCTACCGTCACGGGCGACTTCATCAATGGCAACGCCACAGACCTCAGCCACATCGTCGTCAAGACCGATGTCACCGACGGAGCGCATATTGGTACCCTATCGCTTACCGATGGTACCGTGCTCACCTTTGCCGTCATCATCAACCCAGCCTATCAGGGAGCCTATCATATCAACTACAACGACAAGCCCCTATTTATCGGCTACAACACCGATGAGGACAATAGCCACAATATAGGCTACAAACTCCTCGACCCCAATGGCAGCTATGCGCCCACGAGCCAAGCCGACCAAATCGTCATGATCACCCCCTCGGGGAGTGGCTACACACTCTCCATGCAGGGCAAGCACCTGAAGGCGCCCACCTTTAACCAGTGGAACCACCTCATGTTTTCCGACAACAAGAACGACGTAGGTGTATACATCTTCGAAGAGACCTCCACCTCCAGCCTCTTCTACATCTATAGTCCCAGCACCGATGCCAACCCCATCAACTACATGAACGACTACGGCAACATCTTCGGCAATGATAGGAGAAACAAGGAGGGCCTCTCTACCTTTACCCTCGAGAAGGTCGACACCTACCCTTTGCATGTCTCCTCGTCAGGCATATCCTCGCTCTGCCTCCCCTTCAATGTAGTGCTCCCTGCAGGTATGCAAGCCTATGACTCGTACCAGGTCGGGCAAGACGAGAGCGGCATTCACATCTGCATGGTGCCCATAGCATCAGCCGGTGATGTGTTGAGACAATACACCCCCGTCATCATCAAGGCCGAAGAGGGTATCTACACCCTCGACATCACCCTATCCAATAGCGATGCAAAGGAGTCACTCCCTCAATCGCTCCTATGCGGCAACCTGACCAAGCAAGACCTCGTCGGCGATGAGGACACGCACCTATTCGCCCTCACCGAGGACTACCTGTCGCCCATAGAAGGCAGCTATGCCATGCCTGCTAATAGCAGCTGGGTAGCTATACCCCACATGACCTCTCTCGATGCAGTGTCACGCATCACCCTTCAGTTTGACAACACGAATAGCATAGTAGGCCCCACCGAGGCATCACCCACGAGCTCACCCATATACAACCTCTCTGGCCAGCGTCTCGACGCGCCACAAAAGGGCATAAACATCATAGACCACAAGAAGGTCATCATCCAATGACCCCATTCCCCCGCTACTGAGCGGCATCCACATCTCCACTCACATGCCCCGTACGGATAAGGCTGGTCAGATATACGGTAAACACGGGCAATAGCATCATGCCCGCCAAGGCCAACAGGATGGAGATGACGCGCCCCACACTGGTGACGGCACCGATGTCACACCCCGCCGTGGTGGCCGTCATGCAGGCATACCATAGGCTATCCCAAAAGTTGTGTAGGCCGGGGTTGACACCCGACTCGAGCACATAAAATATCAGGCTGCAATAGTAGATGAAGGAAAACAACACCACGATATAGGTGATGAGCAATCCCGACGAGAGGTCGCGCAACAAGCCGTAGGCTATCACCGTGAAGGCAATGTAGCCACGCACCAGAGGGATGAATCGGAATAGATATTCCGTTTGCCCCGGGAGCTCCACTCCCCACCAGTCGAACAGGGTCAGATAAGGTATAATGAGCAACAGGAACAGGAAGTGTCGCCCGAAGTATTGCCACGACCGCTCGGCATTGTACACCTCGACGAAGAAGAGCACCATGAGCATCAGACATATCCAAAACTGGAGGTCAAGGTAGTTGGCATCGTTGTAGAATGCGATGCCACGAAAGGTATCGATAGAGATACTGATGACGAGCAGTAGCGATAGCATGAATGCCGAGAGGTGGAGCGCAAATTGTAATCCTTGCTTGTTCATTATCTTTGCTTTTTATAAGATACTATTACAAAAAAACAACCCATCACCAGAAGATGTTCGCTACATCGAGCCACAAGGCACTCCCCAAGCAAGCGGTTGTTCTACGGTAAAATTCAAAAATCAGAAGTCAGAATTCAAGATTAAAGATTTCTTCCGTATCTTTGCACGACAATATACTATAGACCTATGCATACCCCCGATACCATCTGCGCCATTGCCACCGCTCAGGGTGGAGCCATCGGCGTCATCCGCATCAGTGGCCCCGAGGCCATCAGCATCACCGCCCAGCACTTCCGCCCCATCGGCGGAGCCCCGCTCACCGAGCGTAAGGCACGCACCGTCGTGTTTGGCCATCTCATAGCCGCCGACGGCTCCATGCTCGATGAGGTGCTCGTCACCCTCTTCCGTGCGCCCCACTCCTATACGGGCGAAGACTCGGTAGAGATCTCGTGTCATGGCTCCTCCTATATCCTCCAGCAAGCCCTGCGCCTGCTCATCGATAGCGGATGCCGCCTTGCCGCACCAGGCGAGTACACCCAGCGTGCCTTCCTTAATGGCAAGATGGATCTCAGCCAGGCCGAAGCCGTGGCCGACCTCATCGCCTCCACCTCGGCCGCCACGCACCGCCTCGCCCTGAGCCAGCTACGCGGAGGCTTCAGCAAAGAGCTTGCCACCCTGCGCGACAAACTCCTCCACCTCACCTCGCTCATGGAGCTGGAGCTCGATTTCAGCGACCACGAAGAGCTCGAGTTTGCCAACCGTAGCGAACTCTCCCAGATTGCCGACGAGATTGAGCGCGTCATCTCCCGCTTGGCCCACTCATTCAATGTAGGCAATGCCATCAAGAACGGTGTGTCCGTAGCCATCATCGGCGAGACCAATGTGGGTAAGTCCACCCTCCTCAACGCCCTCGTAGGCGAAGAGCGAGCCATCGTGAGCGACATCCACGGCACCACACGCGATGTCATCGAAGACACCGTCAACCTCCGCGGCATCACCTTCCGCTTCATCGATACCGCCGGCATACGCCACACCACCGACATCGTCGAGAGCATCGGCATCGAGCGTACCTATCAGAAGATGCAGCAAGCCTCCATCGTCCTCTGGATGATTGATGCCAGCGTTTCAAGCGAAGCTAAATCAGAATTCACAATTCAGAATTCAGAATCAATAGGCAAAAAGCCCACTCTCCTCCTCTTCAACAAGGCCGACCGTATCACCCCCGAGGAGCGTGAAGCCCTGCTCCAATCCTATGCCCATGTCGATGCCCCCAAGCTCTTCATCTCCGCCAAGGAGCACCTCGGTCTCGATGAGCTCGAGAGTCACCTTGTAGAGGCCGCCGCCCTGCCCGACATCTCGCAGAGCGATGTCATCGTCACCAACGCCCGCCACTACGAAGCCCTCACCCACGCCCTCGACTCCATCCACCGCGTGCAAGACGGCCTGCAGATGCAACTCTCCGGCGACTTCGTCTCCCAAGACCTCCGCGAATGCATACACCACCTCTCCGACATCGTAGGCGAGGTATCTACCGACTCCGTGCTTCAAAACATCTTCAAGCACTTCTGCATCGGTAAGTAATTTCGCAAAGAGAATTGTGGACAATATAAGTGATTCTGTTTTTACACCGAAACAATCAGTATTTTACATTTTTACATGTGCAATATAATAACATAATAAATAAGCTGTGATTATGATTAATTTAGAAGAAAAAGCTGAGCTCTACGCAGCTGAAAAGATGAATGACTTAATGGTAAAAGCTATTGCCCAGGCATATATAGATGGTTACCGGGATGGATGTAAAGATCGGGATGATGAATCTGTCAAATCAAATGATATAGAGGGAGAATTATGTGTTCATGATTTAGGATTGCCAAGTGGTACAATGTGGACTCTGAATTACTTGGAAGATGAAGGAGGAGAAATAAGATATCTTCCTTATATTAAAGCTGTTAAGTTAGGATTGCCATCAAGAGAGCAAGTTGAAGAATTGATAGAAAATTGTAGATGGCAAGGAGAATATAGTTCTACTGGATTATCTTTTTATGGTGCTATTTGCATTGGTGCAAGCGGAGAGAGAATCTCTTTCGAATCTCGCGGATATATGGAAGATGACAGGCGGGTAGGAGCACCGAATTATGGTGGAGGAAATGCATTCTTCTGGATACATGATGAAGAAGCTGGAGACGAAAAGAATGCTATTAAAATATGCGGTGTAACGGAGGGGAGGCCCAGGATGGAAATAGTAAAAATCTTCTCTGGATACAAGCTTCCTGTTCTAATCGTGCGAAAACGGAATCAATAACATATTGAAAGCATCTCAAAGAACAAGATGCTAAACATAATGAATGAAATAATTTACTAATTTTGCAATTACAACAATATCCCAAAACGGATCTTTGCGACATCGGAGTACCTTGAACTGTTATTTAGTAACCTTCTGTTCGGAGAACAAAACAAACAGAGCAACCGCACAATGTTGGAGGGAGAGTACCAAAGTGCTACTTTAGAAATCTCAAAGAGCAAAATGACACTTTGAATGGCGCTTAGAATTAACTTTGCTAATTAACAATAAATAATAAAAGGAATTATGGCATATAAATATTCAGATAATTGTGGTCCTAGTGCATCTGATAACTATGAAGATTGGAGCCGTATAAGAAATACATCCAACGATTGGAGGTATCATAAAATAACAGGATCTGGCGTAGTGACTACATGTTCAGCATATGATACTTATCCAAGTTGGATTTGTAGATACCATAGCATGGATTCTGGTATAACGGAATTGGCCGATGAATGTTTTAATAAGGCATCAGTTGAAACAATGTCTTTATCTTCATGTCTTGTTAAAATTGGGAACAAATGTTTTCAAAAAACAAACATTACAGATATTAGATTACCAGAATCACTGGAATCAATCGGACACAATAATTTCCCAAAGACATTAAAGTCGATTAATATACCTTCAAAAATTCAAGAGTTTCCACTTGACAATTTAAAATTGTGTGATGCTTTAGACTCTATTACTGTTTCCAAAGACAACAAATGGTATAAAACCATAGATGGAATCTTATACAACTATGACCATACTGAAATTTTATTCTGCCCAAGAACGAAATCAGGGAAAGTTATAATTCCTAATTCCGTTAAGCGTATTGCTGAAAGGTGTTTTCAAAACTGCAACAATATAAGCATGTTGGAGTTGCCACGTTCTATTGAATCCATTGGTGACTATGCTCTCAGTGGAATCACTTTAGATCGTTTGGTAGTTCCAAACACTGTAAAATCAATCGGAATAGGTTGCTTCGCAAATTCTGTAATAAATAAGACATTTAGGTTTCCACAAACCATTTCAGAATTGCCGTCTTTCTGTTTCCAAAAAGCAATTTTACCATCTATTGACTTTCTTAAATATGCCGAAATTATAGGTGATTATTGTTTTGACGTGAAATCAAAAGAAGAATCTCTTCCTGAATTTCTATATTTGCCAAGGGTTAAGCATATAGGAGATTATGCTTTTTACGATGAAAGAAAGACGAAGGTGTTTGAATTACCATCATCTCTGACTTATATAGGTGATTATGCTTTCAATTCAACAGCAGATGATCTAAAAATTGTTTGTCTATCAGTTGTACCATTTAAATTATTAGATGGATCGTTTCATGGATTAAGTAACAATGCCACTTTGTATGTACCAAAGGGAACGAAGGTTATATATGAGAATACTGTTCCATGGTCAACATTCACAAATATTGAAGAGTTTGAACTTGAAAAAGACTTCTGCGAAGATGACAAGGAGATTTCTGACGAACATCTCTACGCACGTCTCAATAGCATTGCTAATTCTATAAGGAATGCTGATCGTGTTTATCTCAAAGAGATTCTACATGATATTGCCTTATCCTATCAGTATGTCGATAATGATGAGGATTACGAAGTGGCAATGGAACTTATCAAGTATAATCGCAGATTCAACCCAGCATTGATTCCAGATTTAGAGAAGGCGATATGTTTAGATTGGACAAATAAGTATAAGCTTAGATTTGCAGAAACCTGTATTTTCGACATCTGCTCTACTCCTATTGCTGTGCCTATTCAAGACACAAAAGTGTATATTGAACAGGATACACTCAAGGGGCTTCCTATGATGAGCAACAACAATATTGATAATCTCAGTATCGTACAGAATATGACCGCTGAGGTTGATGTTCACTGTACGGACATATTACGCCATCTTCAAAACGAACTATCAATTGCAGAAAGGAGTATCAAGGTGGCTGTATCATGGTTCACCAATTACGCTTTATTCAAGCAGATAAAGGAGTTTGCACAGAAAGGATTAGATATTCAGCTAATCATAAACAATGACTCCGTAAACAATGGAGGTTATTGTTTGGATTTCAATGAACTCATTGAAGTTGGTGTTCATATTAGTTTGGTGGAATACCCACATCTTATCCACCATAAATTCTGTATTATAGATAATAAGGTGGTCATTAACGGCTCATACAATTGGACAAGATTCTCTGGAAACAACTATGAGAACATCATGATCTTCAGGAACAACGAATATGTGACAAGTTCTTTTAATGAGGAATTTGAAAAGATGCTTCAAAAAGCAGAGCATAAAGACATTGACGCTATGCCAGAAAGTGTTCCTCAAAGACCAG
This sequence comes from Bacteroidaceae bacterium, assembly GCA_045612925.1. Taxonomy (GTDB): domain Bacteria; phylum Bacteroidota; class Bacteroidia; order Bacteroidales; family Bacteroidaceae; genus UBA1189. The sequence goes on along the minus strand of JAZKZX010000031.1, from coordinate 6,763 downwards.
AGTACGACCGTAATGCCTTTAAGCAGTATGTTACAGAAGAGCTGGATGCAGAAGCTCGTGAAACTTCAGAGCAAAGAGATAAGATTACCGCGTTACAGAAAGCAGCGAAACTCAATCCAGAATACTTTGAGAAGTTGAATCCTAAGGCAAAAGAAACATTAGGAGAAGCATTCAAGGTCGTGGAACAATCTATTGCTATGACTAAAGATATTGCTGCTATGGTAGAAGGAAAGCCTATACCATCAGTAGCAACTCCAAGTACGCCTGTAATAGAATCATCAAATCAGAGTTCTGTTAATAACTCAACCTCTTCTACTGCATCTTCCTCTAAAAAAACTATAACTCAGCCAACTGTGCAACCAGTTATAACAAAAGAAGAAAAGGCTATCGTGGAGAAGATCAAAGCAACTGATCTGTTTATGGTATTGGATGTGTCAGGTTCAATGCAAAACACATATATTGCTGGTCATGTTTATAACATAACCAAGAAGGCTGTTTCTGCAGCCCTTGCAGTATCTGATACTCAGGAAGTATCGCTCTGGAAGTTTGGTGACACATCAAGTTTTGTCAAGAATATAAGTGTATCAAACCTTGCAGATATAAATAATGTTAGTTGCTCAAACTCTGGAACACAATTGAATACTTTTGTTTCAAGTGCAAATAGTGCCATCAAAGATAATTCACTCGTTATCATCTTCACGGATGATGATGGAGGTTCCATAAATGCAGCTGTTACAGGTATGAAGAATAGAGAAGATGTTTTCTGGCAAATCATCGTGTATGGTTCACACAACAGCATAACTTCTGCGATATCAGGCATCCCTAACATTTCACTTGTTAGCATGACAGATTACGCTTCAAAGAATGATTCTGAGATTACTCAGGCACTCTTGAAGGATTATATAAACTGGAAGAAACAATAATACAGGTATCAAAAATATGTTTGAAAGATTTGAATAAACTAACAACGAAATTAGCAGAAAACGTAACAAATAAATAACAACATAGGATCCTATGTTGTTATATGGTTATACCCACCTTTCCTATTTTCTCTCCGCCACAAACCTCTCCAACAAGAAAATTAGGAAGTAAGGAAAGGTATAGAACTTACCGTTAAAAACCAATATTTTTATAACCCAATTTTATTCCATATTTTATATCAGGATATTGGTCATCACTTAGCAGCTTGTTAAGCGATGCAGTTGCGCCATCGTTCGCTTTTACCTCTATAGGAATAAGGGAGTCTGCATCATGTACAAAGAAAGCCATTTCAAGAGAAGGTTTGTCGCAGCTATAGTAAGAGCCATTTTACCATGCAACGAAATGCAAATATTGAGCAAACGAGCGAGATAAACAAAGATTTCTTTGTTATTTCACAGCGAGTGAAGCAAATATTCGCTGTTTACTGCAAATATGCTAAAAAATCTAAAAAAAGTGCGTTTTTGCAGATTTTATTAGTTTCTTTGCAGAAATGCAGTCCCCTGTCTGTCCCCCGAACGAACTTTTGCCCTTCGCTAAAACTTTATAATACACTATATATCAAGTATTTACAATATTGTAGATAGGCATAAAAAAATATTTTGCATCGGCAAATGATTTTATAAAATTCAAAAGAAATGTCTTCAATATGGTTGTACGCCTACAACCTTTTTCGTCGTTTGTGCTTAGACGATACCCAATAGCAATATTTTGAACAATAAAAGAAGTATTTCTTCCTTTTCTGTTCAAATATTATCTGTTACATTATCACCTCCGTTTTTTATACAGAAGCAATCCCTCCACGAATGTAGCCTCGTCGGACAAAAGAAAGGCCAATCTCCCTTACCTAAAAATAAGAGCGAGAACCTATCAAAAAGCTAACAGCTACCATTGATAGAAGTTTTCCGTCGATGACATACACACTATTCTGAAAATGCAATAATTTCTTTGCTTTTATCTTCTTCCTTGTGCTTGAGCTCTACAATTTTGCTGGATATATATAATTATAGTTAAATTTCTAGAACGGCAAATCTTCATCATCAGAGACGCTCATATTCATAATTCTTTTCTGATTTTCTTCAAATTGACTTATCCAATGCTTTTCATTCTCATCCAAATGACTCAGTATTTCGTCAGGTGAGAATGGGGGCTTGTATAAAGATTCATTTTGAGTTACTGAGATTATAAAGTTCATAGAGGATATACCTGAAGCAAATTCTCGCTTTGCCCACTCATCTCCCTTTCTTGCACGCTTGAGTAATTCCATATAATGCCAGATGGAATATCTAAATATCCACCCAAGAATATCGTACATACTATCTGAACTTACAGAAATAGCCTCAATACAAGAGTCGGATTCGTCTTCAATGCGCGACGGAACCCATTTTGTTGTGTCGGGGATATTCACTTGTTTTGCACGAATTCCGTCGAAGCATCCCTCTTCAAGAATCACATATTCGCCAAGTATCAGTTCCTCTATACCACATTCAGCAAAAGCTCCTGAATAAACACGACAGTGATCAGGGATATTCACTTTTCGCAAAGATTTAATGTTAACACACGCTTCCGGAAAGATATGCCGCACAGTTGGAGGAATGCGTAACTCATGCAAGTTTTCCAACTTTGTGCTTTGTCCTACATCTATACCGATGACCGTATATTCCCTCCCCTCATGCTCAACGGTGGCAGGCACCTCAAAGACCTCTCCTTCCCAAGAGGTGTCACAAAGAAGCGTTAGTTCATAAGGATTGTCAGACACAATCACTGATTTTATGTAATGAAGACCGTCAATGGTCATTACCGGGAATGGTTTTGAATTATAATCCATATTGAAAGTTTTGAGTGCTTTTATCTTCCTCGCGGGCTTGTATGTGTTAAGAAGATGCTGCTTTTATAAATCTTTTATAATTTTAAATTTTACATCCAGGTCATCTTCTTCATTTGTAAAGCGCCAGTTAATAACCCATTTAGTTACATCTGCGTCGATGCTATCCTTACTGACATGAATAGTGATTGCATCGTAATCTGGGTGATAGGATGATTCATTGGACACCATTGCACTTAAGAAACAGTTAAGTTCGAAAATATCTCCATACCAATGAATATCACTCAAGTTTGTATGGTTAAATACACCTTTAAAATAAGGAATTCCCACATTTCCACGAATAATGACCTTTTTAAGTGATTTACAATGAAAAAAGGCATCTCGCTCCATAAAAGAAACAGAGGTGGGTATATCTACAGACTCAAATGCGTGACATTCCATAAAGGCTCTATCGAGAATTCCAATAACTATATACTTCTCATTGTTATAGTACATGGCAGAGGGTATCTCGAAATCTAATAATGCATGTTCTTGACGAAATAACGGATTACTGCTATTCGATCTTGACAGAACTGCGGTTTTTTTTTCTGGATTTATTATGTAAAATAAGCCATTGTATTCTACTTCATTTGCATTATTCATAGTAATATCGTTTTTATGTTTTTATTAATGATGTTCCTATTGATACTTTCTTTATTATAGTAGGTTTGAACAGCAGGGTATCTTTTCAATAATGTTGTACTCTGGATAGTAAATAGCTACCAATACAATACGGACCTAATCTAACTGTTAAAGAACAATACTATTCTCTATCAACAAAAACAATTTAGGGTTTAGACTCCAATGCTATTTCTTTGCTTTTGTATTCTTCGCGGGCTAGAGTTCTACGATTCTGTCGTGGAATTTCGCAGGGAGCACCTCCTTGTAGTAATCCACACAATCTCTCGGCACATTTATTGTTCTTCGCGATGAGTAGCTGAATACTTCGGCGCTAAGCTTTGTGAGAGATAGGAATGTTACACATTTGAGCGAGTTGCAACCTAAGAATGCCAATGAGTCAATCTCCGTTACCGACTCGGGAATTGTGATGCTTTTAAGCGATCTGCAGCCTTTGAAAGCCGAGTTCCCAATCTTCGTTATCGACTCGGGGATAGTAATACTTTCAAGCAATCTGCAATCGCAGAACGCAAAGTCTCCAATTTCCGTTACAGTCATAGGAATTGTGACCCTCTCAAGCGAGGCACAACCTGCGAAAGCGTGTCCTCCAATCTTCGTTACAGACTGGGGAATATTGGTTGATTTGCAACCATAACGAAGAATGTTTGTTTTTGTTTCAATAATAGCATTACAACCCTCTCGAGAGTCGTACACAGGGTTACCCTCTGCTACTACAATACTCTCAAGCGAGGAGCAACCTACGAAGGCGGCCTCGCCAATCTTCGTTACCGACTCAGGTATAATTATACTTTTGAGTGCGACGCAACGAAAAAAAGCGGCATATCCAATCTCTGTTACAGACTCAGGAATTACAATACTCTCAAGCGTGCGACAATCGTCAAAAGCATAGTTGCTAATTTCTGTTGTTCCCTCGGGGATGATGGCGACGCCATCATTAATCTCAAATTTTGCCATGATATCGGATATATTTATTTGATTTTGTTTTTCCTATGATCAAATCGCGCTGGTTTTACGAATAATGCGATGGGATAATCCTCGAAAGCTCTCTCCAATCTCAGTTGTCGCATCTGGAATAATGGCGACTTAATCTCAAATTGATTAGCATCGTCCTCTACTCATCAGAGGCTACATTCTCTTCAAAATAGTTATGAACTGCGTCATATACACGAATGAGTGCCTCGGTGTCATCGCATTCTTCAAGTTCCCAATCGAAAGAATCGCGTCTATACTCTTCTTCAGGTTCGTTGAAATAAAGTGTAATGTTTACATTATTATCCTCCACCTTACAACCAATGCTTGTGATATATTCAAAACAATCGTCATAAGGATCTGCCATTCTGATACCATAATATTCTGAGGCGAAGTTGGTTAGATCGATTCGTAGCTCACTATTCTCCTTAACATTCTCCTTAAAGATTTCTTCTATCTCATTTTTACAACTTTCCCAAATTTCAAGCATCTTACTGCTAAAGTCAATGTACTCTCTCATATTTTCTGGTATTTGTATCCCATGGAATGAGACTGGTTAAAAAAATAATTAATTAAGCCCATTAGGGGCGAAAGTTCTTTATTATAGGTAATAATATAGATGGTGGACAACTACCATTTCCTATCCACGACTAATCTTTCCCTTTGCCTCTCCAAAGTATCAAGAGGAACTGAAATGGCAATGTTAGGCAATAGCCCATAAATCCAAGAAGTGCCACTATATCAATACAAGCAGACCTAATAGCCGCCGCAAACCCAAAGTTCTCATACATCCATTTGATGCGCTCTATGTTTATCATATGCATTATTTTAGAAAAGGTCCTGAAATTCGTACGGAATATTAACCTCGTGCTCAAAGTCCAACTTATCTACTTCTGGCTTTCCGCAAGACCTAAGATACTCGTTATAAGTCTCAAGCGTTGCTTTGTAACACGCCTTGTCCAGGATATCGTAAATATCGGGATATGTCTCTTTTAGACATAACCGTTCCACGTCGAGATAGCCAGCATACATAATTAACCTTATGAGATTGTCGGCTTGCTCATCGTCAAGCTCAACCTCCCCACACCACTCATCCGACCAATCCTGATCTTCGAGGTACAATTCACCGTATACAGTCAATTTTCTCATAACTATTTATTGTTAATTTTATTATAGGAATGTTTCCAAATAAACCCATTCTTCTCAAGCTAGACAACCTTCTTGTCTGATGACTTGAGTTCCGGATACAACGATTCAATGACTGTATTCGTTACTGGGAACTTCCTATTTCACTTAATTGCTTGTTCTTAATGCAAATATAGTAATCTTTTGACAATAAAAGAACTGTCTCTTCCTTTTCTGTTCAAATATTATCTATTTTCACATTCTCCAGACGAAATAGGACTATCTCAGCGAACGGTTCCGGATTTCCAAAGTAATATCCATATAACTCCGTTTGCCTTCGATGTAGTCGGCATAGAGTGTTTCCGCATCCCGTCCTTTTAGGATACGGCACTTGCCACACGCCTCACAATCGTGAAGGCATTTCCAGGCATCGAGCACATAGGCCTGCCGCTCTTCTCGGGTGGAGTTATCTATTTTTGGTGGTTGCATGGTTTCTTCAAATTAAATTATAGCCACCTTGATCACCCCATCCAACTTGTGCTCGAAGATGCGGTAGGCATCCTCAATCCCGCTCAATGGGAAACGATGGGTGATGAGCGGCGTGGTGTCGATCCTACCCTCCTCTATCAGGCGGAGCACCTCCGCGCAATCGCAACCGTCTACGCCACCCGTCTTGAAGGTGAGGTTCTTGCCATACATGTCGGGCAGAGGAAGCACTTGCGGTTGGTCGTATAGGGCCACCACGGTGACGATGGCATTGGGTCGGGCACACTCCCACGCGAGGCGGAAGGTGTCGTTGGCACCGGCCACCTCGAGCACGCGGTCGGCTCCTCCGTGATCGCTATTCCTCAAAACAAAATCCTTGCACTCCTCGGGCGTGGTGAGCAGCACATCGGGGTAATGCTTGCGTACAAATGCCCGTCTCTCTTCCGACTTCTCACATACGATGATGCGTTTGGGTTGCTTCAACATTGCGCAAAGGAGGGTGCAGATGCCCGTAGGCCCCGCCCCGATGATGAGTACGGTATCGTCTTGTGTTATTTCAGAGATACGAGCCGCCCAGAAGCCTGTGGCTAGCACATCACCCACAAACAAGGCCTGTTCATCGGACACGCTATCGGGGATGCGGTTCAAGCCCTGACTGGCGAGCGGCACACGCACATATTCCGTCTGTCCGCCATCGATGCG
>JAZKZX010000030.1:0-17297 GCA_045612925.1 Bacteroidaceae bacterium | reverse complement strand
GCCTACAACGGCATCACCCTTTTCATACGCGTCCCAGTCGAAACCTTCTACGGGAGCAATGTTCTTTAAGTTTTCCATTAAAGTTAAAAAGTTAATAAATAATTAATTACGTTAGACATTATGTTGATATATCTAAATCGGGTGCAAAGGTACAACAAACCGAGCGGAGAACAAAATAAATTTCATTATTTTTTATTCCGAGATGCCGCACACCTTCAAGTTACACAGCGGATTAGAGCTAGCACAAACCGAGCGAATAACTAAATCAGGAGCGAATTTTCTCAACATACACAAGCATTTCGACCCTATACGGCCAAAAACAAAAGGAAAAATTAGTTTATTTCGTATTTATTTACGAGATTTGTGCTCTATTTTGCAAACAATAACTTAACTGACTATAGAATAATGGACATGCAGAACCCTACAGAAAGTGTTTTGACACCACTCGAAAACAATGCCGAGCAGCGCACCTATAATAGCACTGCCGATATTATTATAAGAATAAAGGAATTGGCTCAAGCCCCCTTGAATGCACAAAAGGAGGAGCTGGAAACACTCAAGCAGACCTTCTACAAGTTGCACCGCGCAGCCGTGGAGGCCGCCCGTCAGGCTCACCTCGACAATGGCTTCGAGCCCGAAAACTTCAAGGTGGACAACACCGAGGAAAACGAATACAAGGCTGCCATGGCAGTCATCAAAGAGGCACGCGCCGAGCAGCAGCGCAAGGAGGAGCAGGAGCGCGAAGAGAACGCCTTGCGTAAAGAGGCAGTGCTCGACCGTCTGCAGACAATGGTCGAGAGCGCCGATGTAGAGCAGGCTTCGTACAATGACTTCAAGGCCCTGCAGCAGGAGTGGAAAGGCATCGGCGATGTACCCGCGCCCAAGGCAAGCGACCTCTGGAAACGCTACCAGGCTTTGACGGAGCGATTCTACGACATTCTGAAACTCAACATTGAGTTCCGCGAATATGACTTCAAGAAGAACCTCGAAGCCAAAAACCGCTTGTGCGAGGCTGCCGAAAAGTTGGCCGATGAACAGGATGTCATCTCGGCCTTCCACCAGTTGCAGAAGTTGCACGATGAATTCCGCGAAATAGGTCCTGTGGCCAAGGAACTACGCGAAGAGGTGTGGACACGATTCAAGACAGCCTCAACAGCAGTCAACAAGCGCCACCAACAACACTTCGAGGAATTGAAGGAGAGAGAGAATGCCAACCTTGAAAAGAAGACTGCCATCTGCGACGCCATAGAGGGTATCGACTATAGCACACTCGAAACATCCAACCAGTGGAACGAGAAGACACAAGCGATTCTCGCCCTACAAGAGGAGTGGAAAACTATCGGTTTTGCCCCACAGAAGATGAACAACAAAATCTTTGAGCGCTTCCGCACAGCATGCGACACCTTCTTCCAGCGCAAGGCTGAATATTTCAAGGACATGAAAGACAACTTGAACATCAACTTAGAGAAGAAGATTGCCCTTTGCGAGAAAGCTGAAGCCCTGCAGGACAGTACCGACTGGAGATCTACAACAGATAAGTTTGCCGCTCTGCAGCGTGAGTGGAAAGCCATAGGCGCTGTACCCAAGAAGCAGTCTGATGCTATATGGAAGCGTTTCAACGCAGCTTGCGACGCTTTCTTCGAAAGGCGCAAGGAGGCAACATCATCACAACGCTCTGAAGAGCAGGAGAACTTATCAAAGAAGAAGGCAGTCATCGAACAGCTCGCTGCCATCAACCCCGAGAACGCAACAGGAGAAGACCAGACAAAGATGCATGATCTCATCAAGGAATGGAATAGCATAGGCCATGTCCCCTTCCGCGAGAAGGACAAAGTGTACAAGCAGTACAAGGAACTCATCGACACCCTCTTCGATGCCTTCAGAAAGAATGAGAACACAAGAAAAGTGGCAAAGTTCAAAGATTCTATCAAGGAGGGAATGAATATCGGTCGAGAGCGCGAGAGACTCCTCCGCATCTATGAAAACATGTGTGGCGAAATCAAAACCTACGAGAACAATCTCGGATTCTTGTCTTCATCAAGCAAGAGCGGCAATAGCCTTGTGGCAGAGATGCAGCGTAAGATGGAGAAGTTGAAAGACGATGCACAACTCGTACTGAAGAAGATTGCTGCACTCGAAGAAAAGGAGGAGAAATAACTCTCCAACCGAGCATAGAGCAAACTCAAACATGCATAAAGGCTGCCTCCGGGCAGCCTTTATTGTTATCATTAAAAGAAACGAGGGAGAAAGAGCGTCAAAAGAAACGAGGGAGCACCTTCAGCACTCCCTCGCTGTTTTTCTCAGAGGTCACCCTCGAGTTGTTTATGCCTCTACATCAGCCTCTTCAGTTTCGATGGCATAAGGCACATTCTCTACAAAGAACTTTTCGCAACCACGGAGCACATTACGCACCTCAGAGAGCAACTCGTGAGACTCCTGAATAAGATTGAGATATACAAAGGCAACCTTGATATTCTCTGCGTCTTCCTGCAATCGGTGTGTCTGCACACGACGGAGGTTAGAGATCTCCTTCTTCAGCCACTTACCCTCGGCAGAAAGTTTCTCAGCCTCTGTGAAATCGCCAGTGCGGATAACTTCACTGATACCTCGGAACACTTCCACCAAACGCTTCTGATAGGGAGCAAACTCCTCAAGATATTGCGGAGAGAGCGGACGGAAGTTATTGTCGGTATGCTCCTTCATCGGATTGGTGATACGAGTCAGCGTATTGAGAATCTGCTGGGCATTGTTACTACTAAGGTAGTACCATGTATTCTTTTCGAAAGCCAAGCCCTTATCGATACGACGGAAGCCGAGCGTCTCGTGACGACGCATCTTCTTGAGCCATGCCTTCTCCTCTACGATCTTATCGAGAGCAATACGCAACTTGCGCACATCTTCGCGAGCAAAGGCTCGGATAACGCCATCATAGGTATCGGCTGCATAATCGAGCGTATGGCATAGGGTCTCGGCAGTATGACCACTGAGCGCAGCCCACACCTCTTTGGGGCTGTCGGAGTTGAGCACAATATCCATCTTCACATCGCGTACCTCCTCGCTCTTCTTATTCTTATAAGAGATATGGCTACGAATGAGCAAGAACAAGGCAAGTGCCGCCATGATAACCATTGCTATAGGGCCACCAAAATACATGACAGAGGCAACGATACCTGCAAGAATGAATGCCGCACCTGCAGTAAGGAACCATCCACCAATCACAGAGATAACACCCGTGATACGGAACACAGCACTCTCGCGTCCCCAAGCTTTGTCAGCCAAAGACGAACCCATACCAACCATAAAGGTCACATAAGTGGTAGAGAGAGGCAATTTCAACGAGGTACCCAAGGCGATGAGCAAACCTGCAAGCACGAGGTTGACCGAAGCACGCACCAAGTCAAAGGCAGCGCCTTCGTCCAATGTGGTATGCTCTTGGTCGAAACGCTTGGCTACCCAACGCTTCACACTCTTAGGACTAATCTTATTGACACCAGTGATGAAACCCATACCCGCACGAACGAGCTTACGAGCCATACTTGATGAACCGAACATCTCATCACCCTCATCTTGACGAGAGAGGTTGATAGAGGTTTTCAGCACTTCGTGAGCCTTCTTTGATGTGCAAAGGGCATATACCATGACAGCACCAGCACCAATGAGGAACCACACTGATGTTTGCGCAGGCTCATTGAGGAATCCCATCATATACTCATCGGCAGAGATGCCTGCTGGCACCGCTTCGCGAGCAAAGTGAAGCACACTATCGAGCGCTGCCATCGTAACACCGATAAAGTTCACCAAGTCGTTACCCGCAAAAGCCATCGCCAGAGCAAAGGTGCCAATCATGATGATTACCTTAAACACATTGACCTTCAAAGCATGAAGCAACTGCATAAGCACTGTGCTCACCACGAAAATTATACCAAGAAGCATCAAGGTATTTTCATTAAGGTAGGCCTTAATATCAGGAGTCATGAATGAAGCTCCCTTCATACCCTTAAAGAGCATAAAGTAGATGATAGAGGTCACTGCCACACCGCCGAAGACTCCAATCTTAGCAGTCAGCCCTTTCTTATAATTATAAGTAAAGATAAGGCGTGATATCCACTGTACGATGATACCGAAGAAGAAGGCTATCGCTACCGACAGGAATATACCAGCAATTACCTCCAAGGCTTTGCCTGTGTTGAGCAAGTCGGCCAAAGAGCTTACACCCTCCAACCCTTCGTGAGAGCCAATCTTAATAAGCGAAATCGCAAATGAGGCTCCCAGTAGCTCAAACACCATAGAAACAGTGGTAGATGTGGGCATACCGAGCGAGTTGAAGATGTCGAGCAGCACCACATCGGTAACCGTCACAGCGAGGAATACACACATCAACTGCCGGAAATAAAAATGCTCGGGCTGGAACATACCATGCCGAGCAATATCCATCATACCATTGCTGGTTGATGCTCCGATAAAGATACCGATTGCAGCTACAATCAAGATTGTTTTGAGCGATGCCGCTTTGGCACCTACCGCCGAATTAAGGAAGTTTACGGCGTCGTTGCTCACACCGACATTGAGGTCGATGACCGCGAAAATAAACAGAACGCAAATAATCGCGAAGTAGAAAATTTCCATAAATAACTAAATTGTTTATTACAGATGCAAAGATACTAAAATATCCTTATCATCCTAACGAAAGGAGACATTTTTTACTCTATGACAAGCCCTTCTCGCACCCACAAATCAGCAAGTGCAGCAGCATCAGCCATAGCAACAGTCTCATCTACATCATACTGCTCCATAAGCAACGCCGCCAACACCTCGGGAGAGAACTCTCTGTCTTTCACTTCGTTCCATAAATAAGCCGCACTTTCATTGAGACTTACCACCTTACTGAAGTCTATATTCTCCACTCCTGTGCCAATGATGATATACTCACCGCACATCTCTCGTAATTCAAGTCCTTGATGTATTCTCATATAATTGTTATAATTAATTGGTTACTAAATCATTTGTTCAGTCTGAGCACCCTATACATCTTTAGCAGCACACGCCTTGCCAAAGGCCATTCGGGCCATAGTTTAGAGTAGCAGCGCCATGCTCGTCCTTCGGGAGAGTATTCCCTACCCTTACGAATGAGCTGCTTGGTAGCTGCAGCCACATCTTCCATACGGCATTGCTCCGTGCCGTACACATTACCATCTCCTCTAAGGGTTACCTTATCACCATCAATCTTGACAATACGATGATAAACATACTTACCAGGAGCTATCTCGGCCAACACGGCATCACCCACTACAGGCTTACGATGCAGACATGTAAGTACAATCTTGTCGCGACGATCTTCCAAGAAGGGACGCATACTCACTCCACGCACACGAAGCGTCACATCATGGCCTTCGGCAATCAATGTGCGCACCTCCTTGAGAAACTGCTCGTTGGGGAGTTCTACGATATGCGGGGTCTTCTCTTCCATCATCTCATCACCTCGGCATGACACACCTCGGCAGCCTCCTGGTCGGGGCGGCAACCTAAGGTATACAAGGGTACGCTTTTGACCAAACCATTGACACTATTATACACGCCATCATATACACGCTTATCCCATTTCATGGTCGACATGGCAGGGAGCAATAGCGCAAACGCCTGTAGCGGTCTGTTGCGACTGATATGATTCTCAGGCTCTTGCTTTATTTGCACGAAGGCACCTACCCTTGCACTATCATTCTTATAGCAAGGTGTCTTCCCACTCCAGGGGGAGCCATATACTGTAGCGCCATTCTCATCAATCCGCACTACGGGGTTGTCATCGTTGAGCAGTTCACTTCCCCCAATATGCTTGACCCACAAGCTACTGTGTGTACTCTTTCCTGTGCCACTCTTTCCCAAAAAGAGAAATCCCTTCTCGCTTTTCTTCACCACCGAGGCGTGCACGAGCAGTGTACCCATCTCTGCCGAGGCAAAAGCATACATGAGCATCAAAGCATTGTTGACTGCAAAGGTGCGCAGTGATTCCTCACCTCGCGTTGCGAGAACACCCTCGGCAAAGTCGGCTGATGCCTGCAGCAATGCGCAATACGCTCCTCCTGGCGGACTGATGAGCATTTGGTACGCGCCATCTTCTAGGCGATATACTCCAAAGTCGGCAGCGCCGCAATCAAAATCGCCGATGAATTCGCCTTTTTTTGACGGATACGAAGAGTCATCTATCGTAAGAGCAAAGAGCAACTTCTCGGCGCTATCCACAGCAAAAGGTTCGTATGAAGAGAATGAAATTCCCTTCTCGCTCTCACTCACATTGACAGCAAAGGAATGTTGCGCCACCGTGTAATAATGCGTTTTATATCTTGAGCTATGCATATTGGGTTCCATTCTCCTATCTATTAATTATAAATACTGTACGAGCGTAGCCAGCTTCATGCTGTTTGATCCCTTGATCAATATACAACAGTTTTCCGGCGCAGTCTCTTGTAATGCCACTTTCACATCCTCTACATCAACGAATGTGCGTTGGGTATGCTTAGTTTGCGCAAACGCCTCACCCACGAGCCAGACCTCGTCAAAGCCACATTCGGCAAGTCTGTCCACCACTGCTTGATGTGCTTCGCCTGTTGCTTCGCCAAGTTCCTTCATATCGCCCAAGATAGCCATCTTGCGCGGTACCTCCATACGAGCGAAGTTGTCCAACGCCGCACGCATACTTGTAGGGTTGGCATTGTAGGCATCTACGATGAGCGTATTGCGTTCCGTCTTGGTCAGTTGAGAGCGATTGTTGGTAGGAGTATACTCGGCAAGAGCCGCAGACACATCTGCTGCCGATACACCGAAGTAACTACCCACAGCTGCTGCACATAAGGCATTGTCGAGGTTATAGCTTCCGATGAGTTGTGTCGCCACTTCGTTCCATGCACTTTCTACGCTCTTCCAACGCAAGCGCAGATAAGGGTCACAAGCCACGAGTTCTCCCCTCACCGACAAGGCAGAATCGGGAGTCTGTCCGTAGCGCACAGCGGTGAGCCCTCCAACGATAGAGCAAAGGTGCTCATTATCATTATTAAGGAAGATGGTGCGATGCTTCGTCGTACGCAGGAAGTCATACAGTTCGCCTTTGGTACGGATAACACCTTCGAGCGACCCAAATCCCTGCAAGTGAGCCAGGCCAACATTGGTGATTACGCCATAGTCAGGTTCAGCAATCTCTACCAATTCCTTGATATCCCCGATATGATTGGCCCCCATCTCTACGATGGCCATCTCGTGTGCCGAGGTTAGCTGTAGCAATGTCAGGGGTACACCAATATGATTGTTGAGGTTACCCTGCGTATAGAGAATATGGAACTTGCGCTTCAGCACCGCTGCCATCAGTTCCTTTGTGGTAGTCTTACCGTTCGTTCCTGTGATGCCCACTATCGTAGTGCCTAATGTGCGGCGATGATGGCGTGCCAGTTGCTGCAAGGACTGAAGCGAATTGCCCACAAGGATGACACGGTCGTCAGAGAGATCAACATACTCCTCATTGTCCACCACCACAAATGAGCAACCCTTTTCGAGTGCCTCGCCAGCATAGCGATTACCGTCAAAGTTCTCACCGCGCAGTGCAAAGAACATCATTCCCTCTCTGCACTGTCGGGTATCGGTAGTAACACCCTGGCTCTGCTCAAAGCAGCGGTATAGTTTTTCTATTTCCATTCCTTATCTTTTATTCTTTCTCTGCCACTTGCGATTGCTCTTAGCCTGAGTAGTCTTATACACCTCGGTGGGGAGTACCTCCTTCAGGATGATGGGGACATATACGATGGAGTAATCGCCTGGAGCCTCCTCGTAGAGCATGCCGATATTGCCATCGGGCAAGATGCAAAGAGAGGAGTAGGCCGAGCTTACGGTTGAAACAGGGATCTTGGTCCATCCTGAAGAGAGGGCTGTGGGAGTATAACCCTCCGCATCAGTGCCCAGCACTTTGTAGAACAATGACACATCGGTACGGCCATTGCCTGTGGGAGCCGACTGGAAGAGGACATTTCCAATGCGCAGAGGTTCGCCATTGGTGCTGTTGCTTCCCCACTTGAGGTCACCCACTTGGTCGGTAGCGACAACGCTGTCCCATGTACCCGTGGCTTTCTTCTCGTCGGTATAACGGAACACATTGAAGTAGCGTCCATATCCCTTACGGCTGCTCAGGAGCACGCTTCCGTCGGGCAGCTCTTCACACTTAGGCTCATCACCATAGGGCGCAGGACGGTCGTCAACGGTACCCAAGATATTCCATGAAGTGCCGAAATCATCAGAGTAGAGTACACGATTACCATTATCACGGGTCCACATAGAACAGTAGAGACGGTAGTAGTCACCCACCTTGATGCGACTGCTCTGCGCAATACGCCCCGAGCCGATGAACATCGACGACACTGTGGGTTTACCATCCTTGAGGAAGAGTGTATAGATGTCATTGGTCACCTCTTCGGGCTGGCTCCACTCCCATGCCTTGGTCTTCTTATTGTAGGTGGCATAGATGCGTGCCACACGGTTTACGGCGGGGTCGGTGAGACTTTTCTCCGGTGTCCAGCGGCCATTCCAGCATACAGTACGGCCGCACACCATCATTACGAGCAGGCGGTTGCTTTCACGATCTGCCACGATGGCTGCATCGCCATAGCCGGTAGTCATCTCGTTGCTATTGCCCCCTTTGCCATCGGCAACAAAGAACTCCTCACCCCATGTCGCGCCATTATCATTTGAGATACGGCACTTGATATCCACTTCACCATAACCGATGTCCATGCCACAGGGGCGGTTGTCTGATATGGCAAAGATTGTCCCATTGGGAGCTGCAGCGATGGCGGGTATACGATAGGGTTTTCCATTGGCATCGGGAGTCTGGTAGAGATACTGGTACCTGTTGTCTTTGTCTACAGCAATACCGACATTGACCGTGAGTCCTTCGGCGGGCAATACGCCAGATGCGTCACCATCGACATTGATAGTCCATCCGTGACACACCATGCCAGTGCCAACGCTAAACTCAGTCCCTTCGGGCAGGTAACATACGCTTTGTGTAGGTATATTGTCTTTGGTGAGCATTCTTGTTCCTTTCACACCGTCAATGGTGATAGCCACCTCACCGATCTTGGTATTGCCAGCATATCCCCCGTCGACCTGCGCGTTATAGTTCAGCGTAAGGGCGCGGCTCACATCAATAGAGCGGAAGTTCCACATCGAACCATTATCGGCAGCACTATACAGCTTTATATCCTGACCATTACCTCCATACATATTGAAGCTCAGTCCTTCGGTCCCCTTGGGCGAGATAGCATAAGCGCCATCACCTTGCTTGGTAAGGCAGAGAAGTGTACCCTCTGCCGTCAAGGTTGCAGCCGTTCCCTCGGTTGCCCCATTCAATGTGAGTGCCAGATCACTTCCAGCCACGCGACTATACATCTTGAACGAGTCTGCCACGCCCACCAGATACCAAAGTTCGTTGGCGTCGTAGCCACAAGTGCCGCTATTGACGGCATGATCGGCATAATTATCGGCAGGGTTTATCTTCAACACGTAGTTGGCATCGCGAGCGCTACGCACTTGTACAGGGACGAGGTTGTTCGAAGTAGAGAAGTAGGAGTCCACACTCTCCTCAGCCCACACATTAAGTGAAGCGACCAAGCAGAGCATCATGCTCCACAGCATGCATTTGTTGTTCATTGATATTTCTAAATAAGTATTCGTCTCGCAAAGGTAAAGAGAATATCGTAATTTTCCAAACGGGCGGCATTAGTTAAGAAAAATATGATTTTAGAAATGAATTCTATTTTTTTCTTGTATCTTTGCAATGATAAAGCCTATTTGAATTGGACATGCTACTACCCCCATCCTATACGCTCAACATCGGAGGCCAGCTGCTCTCTTTAGACCGTCCCCAGGTAATGGGTATACTCAATGCCACTACCGAGTCGTTCTACGAGGCTTCGCAAGCCCATACGGCAGAGGCCATTGCCGAGCGTGCCTTGATGATGCTTGATGAGGGAGCCTCGATACTTGATGTGGGCGGATGTTCCACCAAGCCAGGCTTGGCTCCCGTGAGCGAGGAGGAGGAGATGCGCCGTCTTGCCTCAGCCTTGGGTGCTATCCGCAAAGTCGCTCCCGAGGCCATCCTCTCTGTCGACACATTCCGCACATCAGTGGCTGAGCGCTGCGTCAAGGACTTTGGCGTACAGATGATCAACGATGTATATGGCGGCGAGGCCGACAAGCAGATGTTCACCACCGTGGCTCGACTGCAGGTGCCCTATATCCTTACGGCTGCTACCCCCATCGCACGCCTCACCTATAGCCTTGCCGAGCGTATCAACCACCTGCATCTGATGGGCGTAAATGACATCATTGTAGACCCGGGTTTCGGATTCGAGAAGACGCTCGACGACAACTACCGTCTCATGGCACACCTCGAGGAGTTGCACCTGCTCGGTTGTCCATTGCTGGTGGGCATATCGCGTAAGTCGATGATATACAAGCATCTTGAATGCACTCCCGAGGAGGCTCTCAACGGCACTACCGCACTGCATACTGTAGCCTTGATGAAGGGCGCCCATATCCTCCGTGTACACGATGTGAAGGCAGCGGTAGAGGCTGTAGAAATCGTTGGAAAACTAAAAAAACACTCCCAAGTTCAGACCACTAAACACTCATAAACATGTTACTCGGTTTCGGAATAAAAGATTTGATCGATGTGCTACTCGTAGCGCTCATGCTCTTCTATCTATATAAATTTATGAAAGAGTCGGGGTCAATCAACCTCTTCATCGGCATACTCGTCATCGTGGCCATATGGATCTTCGTGTCGCAGATATTCCAGATGCGTCTCTTAGGCGGCATCCTCGACACACTGGTCAATGTCGGTGCCCTCGCCCTCATCGTCATCTTCCAGGACGACATACGCCGTTTCCTGCGCGATGTGGGTTCGCAGCGTCGTGTGCGTCGTATCCTTGAGTTCTTTGCCAAGAAGAACACCACCCCTACCGACCATACCGAGATGATGCCCATCGTGATGGCCTGCATGAACATGTCCAAGCGCAAGGAGGGTGCCCTTATAGTCATCGAACAGAGCAATACGCTCACCGAGGCCATCAAGACCGGCGAGACGGTGAACGCCAACATCAACCAGCTGCTCATTGAGAACATCTTCTTCAAGAACAGTCCGCTGCACGATGGCGCCATGATCATCAGCAAGCAGCGTATCGTAGCCGCAGGTTGTCTGTTGCCCGTATCGCATAGCATGGACATTCCCAAGTCGCTCGGCTTGCGTCATCGTGCCGCCCTGGGCATATCGCAGGAGACCGATGCGCTGGCCATCGTCGTATCAGAGGAGACAGGTGCCATCACCGTTGCCCACAAGGGACAACTGCACCGCCGCCTTTCGGCAGAGGAGTTGGAAAAATTGCTCTTCGAACTCGAATAAAACCGACATTCTGTCATAAAAAGCACGCTTTAGGGCATATTTCGGGCGAATTATGTCAGCATGGGTGCATGAAAACATTCGTGGCATATTTTTCGTTTTATAGAGCAGTGTAAGGTAAATATTCATACAACAACGATAAAAGAATACACAACTATGAACATCAAACCATTAGCAGACCGCGTGCTCGTAGTACCCGCACCGGCCGAAGAGAGAACTATCGGTGGTATCATCATCCCCGACACCGCCAAGGAGAAACCCCTCAAGGGCGAAGTAGTAGCCGTAGGTAACGGCACCAAAGACGAAGACATGGTAGTAAAGGTAGGCGATACCGTACTCTATGGTAAGTATGCCGGCACTGAGCTCGAGCTCGACGGCACCAAGTACCTCATCATGCGCCAGAGCGACATCCTGGCAATCGTAGGATAATAATCAGACTAGATACTCTAGATACTCTAGACAATCTAGATATTCTAGAAGCTCTATAGAACCAACAATCAAAAAAACAACTAACAACTATGGCAAAAGATATTTTATTCAATATGGAGGCTCGCGAGCAGCTCAAGAAGGGCGTTGACGAGCTGGCCAATGCAGTGAAAGTTACTCTCGGCCCCAAAGGTCGTAATGTCATCATCGAGAAGAAGTTCGGTGCTCCCCACATCACCAAGGACGGTGTCACCGTAGCCAAGGAGGTAGAGCTTGCCGACCCCTTCATGAACACCGGTGCACAGCTTGTCAAGTCTGTAGCATCAAAGACTGGTGACGATGCGGGCGACGGTACCACAACAGCTACCGTGCTTGCTCAGAGCATCGTGAATGTAGGTATCAAGAATGTCACCGCTGGTGCCAACCCCATGGACCTCAAGCGCGGTATCGACAAGGCCGTAGCCAAGGTGGTAGAGAATATCAAGGAGCAAGCCGAGGCTGTAGGCAGCGACTACGACAAGATTGAGCAGGTGGCTACCATCTCTGCCAACAACGACCCCGAGATCGGTAAGCTCATCGCCGATGCTATGCGTCGCGTATCCAAGGACGGTGTCATCACCATCGAGGAGGCCAAGGGCACCGAGACCTCTATCGGCGTGGTCGAGGGTATGCAGTTTGACCGCGGTTACCTGTCACCCTACTTCGTGACCGATACCGAGAAGATGGAGTGTGTGATGGACAACCCCTATATCCTCATTTACGATAAGAAGATCTCTAACCTCAAGGACTTCCTCCCCATCCTCGAGCCCGCCATCCAGACCGGCCGTCCGCTCCTCGTCATTGCCGAGGATGTTGACAGCGAGGCACTTACCACCCTCGTGGTAAACCGTCTCCGCGCACAGCTCAAGATCTGCGCCGTGAAGGCTCCCGGCTTCGGTGACCGCCGCAAGGAGATGCTCGAGGACATCGCTATCCTCACCGGTGGTATCGTCATCAGCGAGGAGAAGGGCTTGTCACTCGAGCAGGCTACCATCGAGATGCTGGGTCGTTGTGACAAGGTGACCGTGTCTAAGGACAACACCACCATCGTGAACGGTGTAGGCAGCAAGGAGGCTATCGCCGACCGTGTGGCACAGATCAAGGCTCAGATTGCCGCTACCAAGAGCGACTACGACAAGGAGAAGCTGCAGGAGCGTCTTGCCAAGCTTGCCGGCGGCGTAGCTGTACTCTATGTGGGTGCTGCCTCTGAGGTGGAGATGAAGGAGAAGAAGGATCGCGTAGACGATGCATTGTGCGCTACCCGCGCAGCCATCGAAGAGGGTATCGTACCCGGTGGTGGTGTAGCCTACATCCGTGCCATCGATGCACTCGAAGGCCTCAAGGGCGACAATGCCGACGAGACCACAGGTATCGAGATCATCAAGCGTGCCATCGAGGAGCCCCTGCGCCAGATCGTTGCCAATGCAGGTAAGGAGGGTGCCGTAGTGGTACAGAAGGTGCGCGAGGGCAATGGCGACTTCGGCTACAATGCCCGCACCGATGTGTACGAGCACATGAAGGCTGCCGGTGTGGTTGACCCCGCCAAGGTGACCCGTGTAGCTCTTGAAAACGCAGCCTCTATCGCCGGCATGTTCCTCACCACAGAGTGTGTCATCGTAGAGAAGAAGGAAGAGAAGCCCGCTCCCATGGCTCCCGGTATGGGCATGGACGGCATGATGTAATAGCGTTTCAGGCTGTGCGCACTGCACGCACTGTGCGCTTTCCGAACTGTAAAGTTGAGGGGTGGCATGGCTACCCCTTTACTTTTTTCGCCTATCTCTGAGATTTATCTCAAAGATACTTCGTACCTTTGCACTCTAAAAACGAAGAAAGATGCTACGCAACCTACATATACAGAACTACGCGCTCATAGAGTCGCTCGACCTCGACTTTGCCTCTGGTTTCTCGGTCATCACGGGCGAGACGGGTGCCGGTAAGTCTATCCTCCTCGGTGCCATAGGCCTGCTCACGGGCCAGCGTGCCGAGACCGCTGCCATACGCACAGGAGCCACCAAGTGTATCGTCGAGGGCACCTTCGACATCACGGGCTATGGCCTGGAGCCGCTCTTCGAGGACAACGAGATAGAGTACGATGCCGAGTGTATCGTACGCCGCGAGATAGCTGCCACGGGCAAGAGCCGCGCCTTCATCAACGACACCCCCGTACCGCTCACCACGCTGAAGCTACTGGGCGAGCGCATCATCGACATCCACTCACAACATCAGAACCTGTTGCTTTCGGCCGAGAGTTTCCAGCTCGGTGTGCTCGACACACTGTGCACTGACATCACGGCAAGGGAGCGATATGCCGAGGCCTACCGCCATTACCACGAGGTGTCGGCACAGCTCGAAGCCTTGCGCACGCAGCTCACGGGCGACCAGGGCGATGAGGATTACATACGCTTCCAGCTGCAGCAGTTTGACGAGTGGCGCCTGCAGGAGGGCGAGCAGGAGGAGCTGGAGCAGGAGCTCGAGGTGCTCACCCATGCCGAAGACATCAAGGAGAGCCTCTACCGCATCAGCGCATCACTCAGCAGCGATGAGGGTGGACAGACCTCTGCCTTGCGCAGCACCACCTCGGCCCTGCGCTCACTCACCCAGATATACCCTGCTGCCGAGGAGTGGCACGAGCGTATGGAGAGCCTCTACATCGAGCTCAAGGACATAGCCAGCGAGGTGGCCGATGCCGAGGAGCGCATCACCTTCGACCCCGAGCGTCAGGCATGGGTAGAGGGTCGTCTCGACACCATCTACACCGCCCAGCAGAAACACCGTGTGAGCAGCGTAGGCGAGTTGTTGGAGATAGAGCAGCGTTTCCGCGATACGCTGGACCGCATCGACGAATCTGCCGAGCGCATCGCCACCATGGAACGGCTTAAGGAGGCCGCCTATAGCACTCTCGTCGAGGCTGGAGCACAACTCACCGCCCAGCGCAAAGAGGTGGGCACGGCCTTCGAGAAGGATATCGTGGCACGCCTTGTCGAGTTGGGTATGCCCAACACACGCTTTGCCGTTGCCATCACTCCGCGCCGCCAGCCCGATGCCACAGGTATGGACAGCGTGAGCTTCCTCTTCTCGGCCAACAAGAACGGCACCCTGCAGGATATCGCCCAGGTAGCCTCGGGAGGTGAGGTATCGCGCATCATGCTCTCGCTCAAGAGCATCATCGCCACCGCCAAGGCGCTGCCCACACTTATCTTCGACGAGATAGACACAGGCGTATCGGGCACCATCGCAGCCCGTATGGCCGATATCATGGCCTCCATAGCCGGTCACGGGCGCCAGGTCATCAGCATCACCCACTTGCCGCAGATAGCCTCGAAGGCTGCTGCCCACTACAAGGTATACAAGGAGGACAATGCCGATGCCACCGTGAGCCACATACGCCCCCTCACTACCGAGGAGCGCGTCACCGAACTGGCACAGATGATGAGTGCCGGCACGCTCACCGAGGCAGCCATCAACAATGCCAAGGAATTGTTGGGCTATTGAGGGGCAACCCCCTCCTGGAAGAGGGGCCTACCGACATGTGTGTTGCTTTTCTCTCGCCTTGCACTAATTTTAATCTGCTTCGCAGCTTTTAATTACGCTGCGGCTCGGAAAAACTCAAAACAAGTTTTGTATTTTCTCTCGGTTTGCTGTACCTTTAATCTGCTTCGCAGCTTGAAATTAGGCTGCGGCTCGGAAAAACTCAAAACAAGTTTTGCTTTTTCTCTCGCCTTGCACTAATTTTGCACCCTCGTATTAGTATTAGTTATATATAAGGTATGACAAAGATAACCAAAGAGGCTGCCTTGCTGTATCACTCACAGGGCAAGCCAGGAAAGATTGAGGTGGTTCCCACCAAACCTTACAGTACACAGAAAGACCTCTCGCTCGCCTATTCACCCGGCGTAGCCGAGCCCTGTCTCGAAATCGAGAAAGACCCGCAGACAGCCTACGACTATACTGCCAAGGGCAACCTCGTGGCCGTGATCTCTAACGGTACCGCGGTGCTCGGACTGGGCGATATAGGCACCCTCGCCGGCAAGCCCGTGATGGAGGGTAAGGGACTGTTGTTCAAGATATATGCCGGCATCGATGTGTTCGACATCGAGGTCGACGAAAAGGACCCCGAGAAGTTCATCCAAGCCGTCAAGGCCATTGCCCCCACCTTCGGAGGCATCAACCTCGAGGACATCAAGGCCCCCGAGTGCTTCGAGATTGAGCGTCGCCTCAAGGAAGAGCTCGACATCCCCGTGATGCACGACGACCAGCACGGCACAGCCATCATCTCATCGGCAGGTCTCATCAACGCCCTCCAGGTGGCAGGCAAGAAGATCGAGGAGGTCAAGATCGTGGTCAACGGTGCAGGCGCATCGGCCATCTCATGCACCAAGCTCTATGTAGCCCTCGGCGCACGCCGCGAGAACATCCTCATGCTCGACAGCAAGGGCGTGATCACCTCTGACCGTCCGGGCCTCACCGAGGAGAAGAAGTTCTTCGCCACCGACC
Source organism: Bacteroidaceae bacterium (assembly GCA_045612925.1). Classification (GTDB taxonomy): domain Bacteria; phylum Bacteroidota; class Bacteroidia; order Bacteroidales; family Bacteroidaceae; genus UBA1189. The sequence continues at coordinate 901 of JAZKZX010000030.1, read as the reverse complement.
GCCGCGATGTGCACACCCTCGAGGAGGCCATCAAGGGAGCCGATGTATTCCTCGGCCTCTCGCGCGGAAATGTATTGAGCCAGGATATGGTACGCTCCATGGCAGCTATGCCCATCGTGTTTGCCCTTGCCAACCCCACACCGGAGATCTCGTACGAAGATGCCATGGCCTCACGCCCCGATGTGCTGATGGCAACAGGCCGCTCAGACTATCCCAACCAGATCAACAATGTCATCGGCTTCCCCTACATCTTCCGCGGTGCCCTCGACACGCAGGCTACCGCCATCAACGAAGAGATGAAGCTCGCCGCCGTGCGTGCCATCGCCAGTCTGGCCAAGCAGCCCGTACCCGATGTAGTGAACGAGGCATATCATGTGAACAACCTGTCGTTCGGTCCCTCATACTTCATCCCGAAGCCCGTTGACCCCCGCCTCATCACCCAGGTGTCCATGGCCGTAGCCAAGGCAGCGATGGAGAGCGGTGTGGCACGCAAGCCCATCACCGACTGGGGTGCCTACGCCACCCAGCTGCGCGAGCTCATGGGTCAGGAGAGCAAGCTCACCCGCCAGCTCTACGACACCGCCCGCAGCAACCCCCAACGCGTAGTGTTTGCCGAGGGTATCCACCCCACCATGCTCAAGGCAGCCGTTGAGGCCAAGGCCGAGGGCATCTGTCACCCCATCCTCTTGGGTAACGACGAGCGCATTGAGAAGCTCGCCAAGGAGCTCGACCTCAGCCTCGAAGGCATCGAGATCATCAACCTGCGCCCCGACCGCGAGGCCGAGCGCCGCGAACGCTATGCCCGCATCCTCACCGAGAAGCGTGCCCGCCAGGGAGCCAACTTCCAGGAGTCAAACGACAAGATGTTCGAGCGTAACTACTTCGGCATGATGATGGTTGA
>JAZKZX010000029.1:0-41317 GCA_045612925.1 Bacteroidaceae bacterium | reverse complement strand
GGTCCACTGTTGTCCTACCGACTCATTATTTACCGCATCCATATAGAGCAATGCATCGTGTGTGGGAACATCACGGTTAGTCATTGCCAGTTTTCTATCCGGTGTGAGAATGTGGTAGGTGGTACCGTCGACGATAAAGTCGGCAGGTGTATTGCCGCTATTATTGTTGTCACTATCACCGTTCTCTCCATCTACAGCAATGGTTGTTTTCTCAAACAACCAAGTGTTGCCTCCCCAGAAGTCCTTGAGCAAAATGTAGTTCCACGAATTTGGATTGGTGTACCAACCATAGCTACCCGATTCATCGATGATACAGATACCCGTCTTGCCTTCGATGGTGCGCTCCTCGAGTGTCCATCCATACTCTTGTCCCAATTTAACAGACTGATCAGCGGCAGAGGCATTCACATAAGCTGCTGTTCCAGTAGCTTTGTTGATGAGGTTGGCGGTGCCATCCTCATTCTTCACCACTTGCCATAAGAAGGCATCTGCCTCTGCCTTTTCCATAGGCACTACGGCATCTATATTGCTGGCGGCATACTTGCCATACCAAACATTACGAAGATAATAATAGTATTCTTCACTCAGATTCTGAGCCATTATGCATGCTGGCAATAAAAGTGCAGCAAGCGAAATTAGCAGTTTTCTCATAATATCAGTTAATTACATCATTTCACCAAAATCTTTTTGCCGCCTACGATATAGAGTCCCTTGGGGAGGCTCTCTACCGGACCGTTCACACGCACACCCTGCAAGGTATAGATAGCCTCGTTCTCCGAATCGCCTACTTCAACTACATCGACGGCATCTACTACACCATTGGTATTCTTCATGCCCACCTTCTGGTACACGCGCACCCAGTCGAAGCGAGTCTCATAGGTGTGGGTGATATCAGCATTGGCGGCCCAAGCGTTATTACCTACACTCTGGTTGAGGATGAGGTGGAAGTGCTTGTCGAAGGGCCACTGACCTTGATCGAGGTGATCCTGATTGGTCGACTTGGTGTAGCGACCTACCTCCTTACCATCGAGGTACCAGATGAGTGTCTTCTCATCCCACTCCAAGCCATAGGTATGATAACGGTCATAGGTGCAACCAGTATTGAAGCTTGACTGGGGCTCACCCTTGTGACCAAGATCATAGGTCCAGTTACTATGTATGGTATGGTATGAGGTGTTTTGGGTGTCGATAACCTCCCAGATGTCAATCTCACCGCAGTCGGGCCATCCGAGATGTTGGTCTTCGGGCATCATCCAGAAGGCGGGGAAGTTACCTATCCAGAGGTTGTTGTAGATACGAGCTTCTACATAGCCGTAGGTGAAGCCAAACTTACCCATGCTCTTGATACCTCCGGTAATCATGTCCACGGGGTCAGATGCCTTGTCGGGATTGGGGATGGCGCGTGCCACGAGGTCGCCATCTTCGAGGTAGATGACCTCCTCGCTATCGCTGAGCCAGCGGTTCCATGTAGCACCTTGGCGTTGACAACGCATCCACTTCTCGCTCTCGGGCTGTGAGTAATCCTCGGCATTGAACTCATCGTTGAATACGAGTCTCCATTCGGTATCAGCCTCGCGATTGAAGGTTGCGTAAAGGTATACATCCCCTTCAATCATCGTACCAGGGATTGTCGCCTTTCCGTTTACAGCATTCACATACCCTTCGTCCCACTGCTTGTTGCCATCGGCATCGAACTGATCGCCATCGAGGTTTTTGCCATAGCGTACGGTGACACCCTTGGCGGCATAGCCCGGAGCACCGCGCAGCACAACCTTCAGGGGTCTCGAAGACCTCACGCTGGTGGGCAAGGCCGTATTATTAACGCCATCAATGCAGCCATTCTCGGTGAACTGACGCAGGTTACTTGACTTGATGATAGTACCTTTGGGGACAACTTCGATGACATAGCTTGACGAACGGGTGAGAGCATAGTCAATCGCGAGGATATTACCCGTGACATTCCACCAGCGCTCACCCTTTAAGTCCTCCTGCGCCTTCTGTGTCGGTTGTATAGAACACATACCACCCATGGTGAGGATGAGATAGGTGTTCCAGTCAGGATAGTATTCGTTGGTGCCGAACTTTGCATATTCGTTAATATAGCGTCCGTCGACCTTACTGGTAATCTTATAATGGTTCTTACCAGCCTCGTCAATGGTGAAGCACCACTCTTGTGCCTCGCCCGGGGTCTCTACAACCTTGAATTCAGGAATACCGCCATTGCCACCAGGGTTGGTGTTGGTCAGGTAGCGACCGCCATCCACGATGTAATATGTCTCGTGAGTCGGGACGAAGGGAGCCTCTACCACTTTGCCACTGGTAGGCACAAGGTCGAAGATGAACTTATCAGCCTCCAAAGAGGTGCTTCCACTCTTCGTCATGCGCGAATTGCTGACGGTCCAGAAATGATTTCCAGCACTGCCGCCATTCTGTATGCAATACTTTCCGTTGGCAAGGCGCAATATATAATAGGTGTGCCATGCAGCCTCGTAGGGGTTGGTGGCATCGCTTACGGTAAACTCGCCCTTCTCGTTGAGGTAGCGCTCGTCTTGACGGCTGACAATCTTATAGCGTCCTGTTTCGGGGTCGAGTGAGATGCTCCACTCCTGACGCTGGGGCTTCACATCGTCGCGCTTCTCTACAAACTTGGGTGCCGTACCTGTGCCTTCTTCCTGATTGGTAAGGTACTTGCCGTCATGCATAATGAAGTAGGTGCCATTCTCTATCTCCTGTACAGGGAACACATCGAGTCTGTAGTCGTGGTTTTCCTTATAGGTCGCTATGAGAGTAGCCAAAGTCTCCTCGAGGAAGGGGAGCACATTGTAGGTGCCCACCGCGGGACGAGCCACACGGATAGAGCCGGGGAAGTCGCGTGAGCGTATAGCATCTTGCTCTTCGCTAAGTGCTTGATAGCGTAGATAGCTCTCGATGAAGGCTTCGGGTTCTTGCTCTGCGAGGGCATCGTACATTGTGCCCAACTCCAATCCCTTGAGGGCGATATAGTTCATCACTTGGCACCAGGGAGTGATCTCGGTGGTGAGTGCGGGATTATGCTTGCTTGCCATGAGGGTGGTAGCCGCCTCGCCCATGAGTTTGAAGTGCTCGCGCATACCTTCTACAGCCTCAGCGGTCTTGCCCTGATTCATGAGGTTGTCAAAGTTTTTCTTCACCTCTACGAAGGTGGGCGACTCATTGGTGCGGCGGAGGCCATGCACATTGTTGCCGAGGTCTACATTGTTCTCGCAGAAGAGGCGGAACTCCTCGGTCTCCTCGGGCATGAGGTACTCGAGTGCACTCTCCCATGAGGCGTCGGCATCGTAGGCCTCCATATTCCAGCAGTAGTCACCGATGCTGTAGAGCGATACCTTGGATGCCTCGGCATACTCCATGGGGTTTGACACGAAGCCACCGAGAAGAGGAGCTATGTCGAGGTCGTTGCCGAAGGTGGGACCCATGAGGATGTGGTCGCGGCAGTAGTCGGTCACGGGATAGTTGAGCCAGATGTAGGCATTGCGCTTGATGCGGGCGTTGACCCACTCCATGTCGCCCTTGCCGATCATGTCGACCACGCTGTTACCTGTCCACATGATGTGTGTCTCCTTGTCGAGTGTGTTACCCAATGCATTGAGGTAGGTGTCGTTGCCACCGGTATAGGCCTTGTTGTACTGTGTGGGGCACATGATGATGGGCGCCACATCGGTATGTTTCTTTACGAAGTTCTCGTTGAGGTAGTTGAGGTACTCGGCCTGCTTGTCGCCCTTGCTCTGCTCGGCACCGTTGATGTCGTCGAAGAAGATGGAGAAGGCTCGAATGCCAAGGGCATACATCTTTTCCAACTTATTGATAGAGGCCTTGAAGTCGGCATCGTTCCACTGGATGTCGCCACCGGGGTGCAAGGCCCATACGAAGCGCACCTTGTGCTTTGCAGCTACGGCAGCCAACTCGCTAAGGCGTGCAGCCTCAGCGGCGGGATAGTCTTCGCGCCAGCGGTCGCGATGGTAGGGGTCGTCCTTGGGGCCATAGATGTAGACATTCATCTTGGTGCGTCCGAAGAATTCGTGCAGGCTCTTGCGGTCGGCATCGCTGTAGGGGTTGCCGTAGTAGCCTTCTACGAGTCCGCGGTCTCCGATTGAGGGCCAGTCGGTAATGGTCACGGCCTTCACCTCGGGTTGTGAAGCCACCTGGAGGAAGGTCTGCACGCCGTAGTAGGTACCCGAAGCATCGTTACCTGCGATGACTACGCCATTTTTCGATACGCTGAGGTAGTAGCCCTCGCTCTTGGCCGGAATCAGGCTCTCATAGGCAGCCACGGCAGCATCGCCACGCTCACCGATGGTGAGGCTGACGGCACCATTCGTGGTAGCGAAATGTTTGCCAATGAGTGCCACCGCGTCGGCATCTGCGTCAGCAGCGCCCACAAGGGTATAGGCTACGGTATTATCAAAAGCCTTCTCAGTGCCCCACTTCACCTGTTGGGGCTTGGGGAAAATATCAGTTTGCTGTGCCGCTGCACCTAAAGTGATGAGGGTAGCAAGGATGGAGAAGCAGAATTTCTTCATATTAGATATTTTATGGTTGAAATTAGTCTATATTATCTTCACACCCGCAAGATTACTTCAATATCTTGACGCCATTACGAATATATACACCAGGTTGTGTGAGGCGCCCTACTCTGCGGCCATAGAGGTCGTAGGTGATGCCTTCGGTGCTTTCGCCCACGACGGGGGCAATGCCTGTCTCCACCTTGACATTGCTCTTCTGGAACTCCCATGTGCAGGCACCCCAAAAGTCTTTCATCAAGATATACTTCCATGAGTTGGGGTTGGTATACCAGCTACCAGTGCTGCCTTGGTCGAGGATACAGATACCGGTTTTGCCATCGAGAGTGCGCTCTTCGAGTGTCCACGCATACTCTTCGCCCAGTTTGATTGCTTGGTCGCCATTGTGAGCAGCGAGGTAGGCTGCTGTGCCCGTAGCCTTATTGATAAGGTATACAGCACCTCCTGGGCGCTTCACTACGCTCCAGAGGTAGTGGTCGCCTTCCCCCTTGTCCATAGGTGCCACCATGCCGAGGCTGCTATCATAGGCAGCATACTTGCCAAACCATACATTGCGCAGGTAGTAGTAGTAGCCCTCATCGAGGCTCTGCGCAAAGCCTGTGCGCTCCATCTGCTGGAACTCTTGATATTTGTTCATATATGCTGTGTACTGCGCTTCGGTAACAGCACCAGTTGCGATGGTTGCCTTGGCAGCGTCGGTCACCTCTTTCTTGAGGAATGCCAAAGCCTCCTCGGTGGGTTGGTTAGGCTCGCCAGCCTTGGCGGTGAGGGCGATGAGTTCGCACTTGTCTACCAATCCCTGTAACCACACGGTGTAGTCGGTGACCTCCTCGATGCGCCATGTGCCGTTGTAGCAGAGGGCTGCCTCGTCCTTGGCATACACTTGACCCGAGAGCTCGGCGCTGAGGCGCTTGACACTACCTGTCATCTTGTCGCTATAGCCCTCTACGGCAGAGATGGTGACTACGCCAGGGATGTAGGTGTAGTTCTTTGTGGCAATGGTAGCCTTGTCGAGACGGATGGGAGTACCGTTGTCGGTAATGGTAATGGCGCTATTGTAGTTGCCCATGGTGAGCTTGCCGCCGCTATAGCGGTTGGTCATGATATAACCCTCTGTGGTGGGGGTAAACTGCCAGAGCTCTTCGGGCTCGGTCTGCGGAGTATAGTGGAAACGCACACCCTCACCCTTCTGGTACATCGCAGAGCCTTCGTACTGACGCTTGAAGTAGGTCGATGCCGAGAGGATGCGGTAGGTCTTGCCCGCCTCGGGCTGTACGATGGGGGCGGCCTTGTAGGCGGCGATGGCCTCGGTCAGCGCCTTCACATCATCGCCAGCCACTGCATTGAGTGCAGTCTGCAGGGCGTCGTAGACCTCTGCTTTGGGATAGCCTACGCCACCGCGGATGCTGGCAGCGAGTATCTCCTCGGCCTCCATGATGGCCTGCTCGGTAGCGGTGTACTCCTTGGGCTCGATGTAGTGCTTGGCGTAGGTGTAGCCCAGCTGGTCGAGGATCTCGTCGTGAGACTGGAGTCGTCTGTAGAAGCTCAGCCAGCTCTTCTTCTCCACGGGGAGCCAGCCTACCTCGGCCAATGCGAGGATACGGGGAAGGAGGCAGTACTCGAGCTCTTCGTTGTCGTTGAGCGTCTCGGCCCAGAGGTTGGCCTGTGCACCCCAGCAGAACTCCTCCTGCCCTGCGAGATAGGCCACGGGGTTGAGTGAGTATACACGCTCGAGGGTATTCACACCCCAGCCTCCGTAGTAGATCTCATCGACGAGCGCATCAGCGTCAGACACCTGGGGAAAGTCGATATATACATGTGAGTAGGGGCATAGGATGCTCTTGAAGCCGAGGTCGGCAGCCTTTTTGGAGAGCGCACCGCTCTGGTTCCACGCCATGATGACGGGTGTGGTGGTATTCTTGGTGTTCCAGTTGGCGAGCACCTCGTCCCATACGACGATGTCCTTGCCATATTCGGTCTTGAGGAAGGTACCGAGATTCTCTACGAGCCATGACTGCAGTTCGTGCACACCGGCAAGGCCCTCCTCCTGCACGCGGCGCAAGCAGTCCTCATTGGTGGCCCACTGCTCTGTGGGGCACTCGTCGCCACCGAGGTGGATGTAGGGGAAGGGGAACACCTCGGCCACATGACCGAGCACGCACTTGAGGAAGTCGATGACCTCGTCCTTGCCCACATTGAGCACATCGTGTGAGATACCGCCATCGATGCGCACTTCATACTTCTTCGTGGGGTCGCAGCTAAACTCGGGGTACGAGGCCACAGCAGCCACCATGTGTCCGGGGAGGTCAATCTCGGGGAGAATATCGATGTTGCGCTCGGCAGCATAGGCAACGATCTCGCGCAAGTCGTCGAGCGTGAAGTACATTCCGCGTCCATATTCGGTGTCATCGAAGAATTTCTGGCCATCGCCATTGTTGGTGAACGAGCCGGCACGGATGGCGCCCACCTCGGTGAGCTTGGGATATTCGGGGATCTCGATACGCCAGCCCTGGTCGTCGGTGAGGTGCCAGTGGAGACGGTTGAGCTTATAGAATGCCAAGATATCGAGCACCTTCTTCACCTCATCCTTGTCGAAGAAGTGACGGGCCACATCCATCATGAAGCCACGATGCTCAAACCGAGGGTTATCCTTGATGCTCACCAAGGGGAGATCCCACTTGGCACTGCATCCGGTGCCGCAAAGTTCGTTAGCGAAAAACTCGCGAGGCAAGAGCTGCATCAATGTCTGCAACGCATAGAGTTCGCCACCAAAGCTTGAAGTCTTGATCTCGACGCCATTCTCCTTCACCTCGAGGGTGTAGCCATCGCGGGGCAGGGCCTCATCTGTGCCAAACCATATCTCGCCTGCTCCAGCCGTAGCCCCAGCCTGCTGCACCTTAAGCGTGATACCCGCAGCCTTCTTCAACTGCGCCGCAAAGGCCTCGGCATGCTCCTTCATAGCATCGCTCTTATAGGTAATGGCGTTGAGTGCCGCTACGAAGAGCGAGCCCTCCTTCACCACGGTAAGTTCCTGCGGATAGGGAATGAGCGAATACTTGCTCATGTTCTCCAACACCGACGCATCGGCAAAGGTCACCTTGTTGTTCTGGTCACCATTATCCCAGAGACCCACACCGCGATTCTCATTGGGACCGCCCCAGAGGTTCATCGAGATATTTGCATTGCCTACGGGGCGAATTTCGTAGCCACCGTCAATGGCTGCGATAGTAAACTTGCTCACACCTGTTGGCGCAGCAGCAGCCTTTACCATTTCGTTCTTGGCAGCCGAGCCCACACAAAGTGTGTAACCCTTCTTGTTGGTCAACTGATAGCCACTAGCATCGCCTGTCACCTTCCACAGCTGCTCGGGGCTACCCACCGCAGATGAGGTAGTGACATCAGCCTCTGCAGAAGCTGTAATAGCGTTACCGCCGTTAGCAAACTGGATGAGGTACCATACTGTACGCTCTGCCGTACTCACCGTAGGGAAGCTCTGCGCAAGAGCACCCATAGCGCATGCCACAAGAGCAAGCGTCATCAAAAAATGTCGTTTCATAAAAATATTGATTATTGATTGTGTTTCAGTCATTTACAAGAGCAAGTATTAGCTATTCGTGTTTACGGTATTAATACCATACAAAGATACAACATTTGTTTTATCCATGCAATTTTTTTGGCAAAAAAATCCCCACAGGGAACGGAAGGAAGACTCACATCCGCATCTCGAGCGACCACGCGATTACAGAATACAGACACGATGTAAACCTTTTTTCAGGCTGAATACAAACTTCTGCAGGAAGATGTAAACATTTGTAGGAATATGTAAAGTCTTTCAGTTATATTTGTCAAATTATTCAGTATGACTAATTACAAAATAGGCTAATCAGTGTAAACCCTGTTCAGGAAAAGGCAACGATGTCAGTTGTCAATTACTTTGCTCTCTCGATAGTTGGAGAAAATAGTTGAAATAAAAATTCATATTTAAATAAATATGCCCTATATATATACACACTCGGAGTTCATAGCGCAAGTTTACTGACACTGACAACTGACACCTCCGAGGGATATGAGCGCGCACGCGCGTGGCGGCCGCGCATTATGCGCGTATCCCTAAAAGCTTCACTTATGTTTCGCACTCCTTTGCTTTTCCCTTCGGCCAGCGACCTAAAGGTTGGGGAGATAAACCTCCCGCCGTCGCAACCGACGCTACTTTCGCGTCGGCAGCGAGTTACGATTCCCGCACCTACGATGCTGGTTTTCCGCACCTGTGAGAGTTAATTTGTGCAGTAAATAAAAAATTTATTATTAGCACAAATTCAATTAGTTGCAAAAAGTTATTTGCAGTTTTTTGCAGTTATTTGCAACAAGCCGCGCTCCCAAAAACAAATGCCTTATCTTTGCATTACCAAAGCGCGAAAAATGGTCGGCCAACCCCGCTTTCCACACACACCGTTCTTTGACTTATTGCACAACAAAAAAAAGAGGGCATCCCAGCACGGGACACCCTCATCAATCAACTCATCAGCATCACTTCTTCGGAGCAGCTTCAAGCACAGCCACGAGATGATTCCACCACAGCTCCACGGTGGGGATGAGCAGACGCTCGTCGGGGGAGTGCACACCACGCATGGTGGGGCCGAACGAAATCATATCCAAGTGGGGGTACTTCTCGAGGAAGAGGCCACACTCGAGACCTGCATGGATAGCCTTCACCTTGGGTTCCTTGCCGAAGAGCTGCTTATAGGTAGCCTGGGCAATCTGCAGTATCTCTGACTTGGCATTGGGCTTCCAGCCGGGGTATCCCTCGCCCACCTCGACCTCGGCACCGGCAAGCTCGAATACGGCACGCACCGAGTCGGCCACATCCTTCTTACCCGAAGCCGACGAACTGCGCTGCGAGAGCACAATCTTGACCTCACCATCGGCCATGCGCACAGAGGCCAGGTTGCTCGATGTCTCGACCAATCCGGGCACATCGTTGCTCATCGCAAACACTCCGTTGAAAACACCGTGAAGGGCACGGAGAAGGCGCATCATGGTGTTCTTGTCCATCACCTTTTCCTGCGCATCGGCAGACTCGAGTACGAAGCGTGCCTTGCTCTCGATGGCGGCATATTCGGCCTCCACTTCGGCAGCAAAGATATTGAAATCTACGCGCACATTTTCCTTGTCTTTCTTGGGCACAGCGCACACAGCCATAGCCTCGCGGGGGATAGCATTATGCTTGTTACCTCCCTCAATATAAGCAAGATACATATCATACTTCTCGGCCGCAGCAAGGAGGAATCGATTGAGCACCTTGTTGGCATTGGCATGTCCCTTGTTGATGTCGTCGCCACTGTGTCCGCCAAGCAGATTGTTGACGGTAACCTTGAAGAAGAAATAGTCGGCAGGCACCTCTACCTCATTGTACTTGAAGGCCGCATCAGTGCGCACACCTCCGGCACAACCGATGAAAATCTCGCCCTCGTCTTCGGAGTCAAGGTTGAGCAGGATATCGCCATTCATGAAGCCGCCCTGCATAGCATTGGCACCCGTGAGACCCGTCTCCTCATCAACGGTAAACACACACTCGATAGGTCCATGCTTGGTGGTATCATCGGTGAGCACCGCCAGCGCAGCAGCCATGCCTATACCGTTGTCGGCACCGAGCGTGGTGCCATCGGCCTTGAGCCACTCGCCATCGATGACAAGACGGATGGGGTCGGTCATAAAGTCGTGATTTACACCTTTATTGCTCTCGCACACCATATCCATGTGCGACTGCAGGATGATGGTCTTGCGATCCTCCATGCCGGGCGTAGCGGGCTTGCTGATAACGACATTGCCAGCCTCGTCAACCTTCGTTGCCAAGCCACGCGATTCGCCAAACTGGCGCAACCAAGCACTCATCTTCTCCTCATGCTTCGAGGGGTGAGGAATACCACAAATCTCTTCAAAATAGCCAAACAAAGCCTTGGGTTTCAAATCTTTTGTAATCATTCTTTTTTTATTAGATATTATTAATAGTAAATTAAGGCAAAAAAACTCGTTTTATCCGTTCGCTTTTATTATCTTTGCATCAAAATATGAAGATAACACTGCAAAAATAAGAAAATGGTGCGTTTATTCCTAATTTCTCTGCTGATAATTGCAATCTGCATGGTGTTAATGAGTGTTACCATACTCATCAAGAAGGGCGGGAAATTCCCCAACACCCATGTGTGTGGCAACAAGCATCTGCGCCGCCAAGGCATCAGCAGCGCACAGACGCAGGACAAGCAGGCACAACGCGAAAACCCCATGGCAGTGAAGGAGAGAAGACGACACAACCCTGCATGACCACAACCAGACAGAAACAAAAAAAACAAGCATACAACGCAATGAGAAGTATCAAGACAATCTTCGGCACACTCTGTGCCACACTCGCAGTACTGACATTCACCCAGTGCCACAATACACCGCAACCCGCCGTGACCCACATCGTCTACGATAGCGTGCCGGCAATCAAAATAGCCTATGTCGACATCGACACCCTGCTCACCAACTACAACCTTTGGGTAGAGCTCAACGAAGAGATGATACGCAAGGACGAGCATGCACGCACCACCATCAGCGAGAAAGCACAGAAGTGGCAGGCAGAGTACGAGGACTTTGAGCGCAAGCTGAACAATAACGCCTTCGTGTCCGTTGAACGCGCAGAGGCAGAGCGTGCGCGACTCATCAAACAGCGCGAGGACCTGGAACTACTGCAGGAGCGACTGACCAACGAACTGATGATAGAGAACAACAAGAATAGCGTACTCTTCCGCGACTCCATCAATGCATACATCCGTGAATACAACAAGACACACGGATACAACATCATCTTGAGCCGCATCGGAGACAACATCCTCTACATCGACTATGCGATGAACATCACCCAAGAGATCATCGATGGGCTGAACGAGCGTCACGCAAAGTACGGAAAGAAGAAATAACAATAAAATAATACATAAAATATCGTTTAAGTCATGAACAACAAAGATCTTATGAACAAAGCGGCGGATAACATCCGTATCCTCGCTGTCGCTATGGTAGAAAAGGCAAAGTCTGGCCACCCCGGTGGCGCAATGGGCGGTGCCGACTTTATCAATGTACTCTATAGCGAGTTCCTCGAGTATGACCCCAAGAACCCCTTCTGGGAGGGTCGCGACCGCTTCTTCCTCGATCCCGGCCACATGTCGCCCATGCTCTATGCACAGTTGGCACTGACCGGCAAGTACTCTATTGAGGACCTGAAGCAGTTCCGCCAATGGGGAAGCCCCACACCTGGACACCCAGAATTTGACATCGCACGAGGCATCGAGAACTCATCGGGCCCCCTCGGACAGGGACATGCCTATGCCGTAGGTGCTGCCATCGCCGCCAAGTTCCTCAAGGCACGATTGGGCGAGGTGATGAACCAAACCATCTACGCCTTCATCTCTGACGGTGGTATCCAGGAGGAGATTTCACAGGGCGCAGGCCGCATCGCAGGCCACCTCGGACTGGACAACCTCATCATGTTCTATGACAGCAACGATGTACAGCTCTCTACCGCATGCAGCGAGGTGACATGCGAAGATGTAGCCAAGAAATATGAGGCGTGGAACTGGAAGGTAATCACCATCAACGGTAACGACGCCGACGAGATACGCGCAGCACTCACCGAAGCAAAGGCAGAGAAAGAGCGCCCCACACTCATCATCGGTAAGACCATCATGGGTAAGGGTGCACGCAAGGCCGACGGCAGCAGCTACGAAAACAACTGTGCCACACACGGCGCTCCCCTCGGTGGCGATGCCTATGTAAACACCATCAAGAACCTCGGTGGTGACCTCGAGAACCCCTTCCAAATCTTCCCCGAAGTGCAGGAAATCTACGACAAGCGTGCTGCCGAACTCGAGAAGATCATGGCCGAGAAGTATGCCGCCAAGGCTGCTTGGGCTGCCGCTAACCCCGACCTCGCCGTGAAGATGGCAGAGTGGTTTGCCGGCAAGCTCCCCGCTATCGACTGGGACTCTATCCAGCAGAAAGCTGGCGACCCCACCCGCAACGCTTCGGCCAATGTGCTCAGCCTCCTCGCCACCAAGGTAGAGAACATGATCGTAGCCTCTGCCGACCTCTCTAACTCTGACAAGACCGACGGCTTCCTCAAGAAGACACACGCCTTCGTCAAGGGCGACTTCAGCGGAGCCTTCCTACAGCCCGGCGTAGCCGAGCTCACCATGGCATGCTGCTGCATCGGTATGGCACTACATGGTGGCGTGCTCGCAGCATGCGGTACCTTCTTCGTATTCTCTGACTATATGAAGCCCGCCATCCGTATGGCTGCCCTCATGCAGCTGCCCGTGAAGTTCATCTGGTCACACGACGCCTTCCGCGTAGGTGAGGACGGTCCTACCCACGAGCCCGTAGAGCAAGAGGCACAGATCCGCCTCATGGAGAAACTCAAAAACCATAAGGGCAAGAACTCTATGCTCGTGCTCCGCCCCGCCGATGTAAACGAGACTACCGTATGCTGGCGCATGGCTATGGAGAACATGGATACTCCTACCGGACTCATCTTCTCACGCCAAACCGTAAAGAACCTCCCCGAAGGTACCGACTACGAACAGGCTACCAAGGGCGCATACACCATCGCTGGCGCTGATGAGAACCCCGATGTTATCCTCGTGGCTTCAGGTTCAGAGGTGTCAACACTCGTGGATGGCGCCGAGCTACTCCGCAAGGATGGCGTGAAGGTACGCATCGTGAGCGTTCCTTCTGAAGGACTCTTCCGCAGCCAAAGCAAAGAGTACCAGGAGAGCGTAATCCCCACAGGTGCCAAGGTATTCGGTCTCACCGCAGGTCTGCCCGTCAACTTGGAGGGCCTTGTAGGTGCCAATGGTAAGGTATTCGGTCTCGACCACTTCGGCTACTCGGCTCCCTACAAAGTGCTTGACGAGAAGTTCGGCTTCACCGCAGAGAATGTATACAACCAAGTGAAAGCAATGCTCTAATAACCAACATATGCCCACCCTACCCTGATAAGGAAGGGGTGGGTATACTTTATAACATATCAACACTATGATGAAAACAATTGGTCTTGCCAGCGACCACGCAGGCTACGAACTGAAAGAATATGTAAAGCAATGGCTCACCGCCAAGGGTTGGGAATACAAGGACTTCGGTACCTACAGCACCGATAGCTGCGACTACCCCGACTTTGCCCATGCACTGGCTGAAGCCGTAGAGGCTGGCGAGTGCTATCCCGGTATCGCCATCTGCGGCAGCGGCGAGGGCATATCAATGACACTCAACAAGCACCAAGGCATCAGAGCCGCACTGGTATGGATGCCCGAGATTGCACACATGACCCGCCTGCACAACGATGCCAATGTGCTCGTAATGCCCGGCCGATACATCGACACAAACACAGCAGCAGACATCATGGAGGAGTTCTTCTCAACCGACTTTGAGGGTGGACGCCACCAAGCACGCATTGACAAGATTCCCGTACGCAAGTAACTATGCAGACGATACTCAAGTACTTCCCCAACCTCACCAAGCGCCAGCAGGAGCAGTTTGCGGCACTCTATGACCTGTATACCGACTGGAACTCGAAAATCAATGTCATCTCACGCAAAGATATCGAGAACCTCTACGAGCACCATGTGCTGCACTCGTTGGGTATAGCCAAGGTGGTGCGCTTCACTCCCGGAAGCCGCATCCTCGACATCGGCACGGGTGGCGGATTCCCGGGTATACCCTTGGCCATCATGTTCCCCGAGGTGCAGTTTCACCTGGTCGACAGCATCGGCAAGAAGATACGCGTGGCTACCGAGGTGGCGCAAAGCATAGGATTGGAGAATGTCACCCTACGCCACTGCCGCTGCGAAGAAGAGAAGGGACTATTCGACTTTGCCGTGAGCCGAGCCGTGATGCCTCTTGAGGACCTGCTGAAGATATGTCGCAAAAATATCTCCAAAGAGCAGCGCAACAGCTACCCCAACGGACTCTTCTGCCTCAAGGGTGGTGAGCTGCAACACGAGACCCGTGCCTACAAGCACATCGTGGAGATGACCGACCTGAAGGACTACTTCCGCGAGCCCTACTTCGCCGAGAAGAAGGTGGTATATGTGACCATCAAGTAAGGGTATTCAACCCCTACGCATAGATAAAGAAAAAGGAGGACCGCAAGTCCTCCTTTTTCTATTACACCTATTTATATATATAGGCATCATTATATACCACTTTATTTATATTTATAAGCATTATTATATACCACACCAAATGCACCTATCACCCCAGCACCTCCAGCACTTGAGACAGCGCAGTGATGATATGCCCGGCACATGAGGTATCGGCAGGCTCATCGGTAGCATCCCACCCTTGCCCCTTAATCCATACGGTATGGCAGCCTATGCTGTGCGCAGGAGCCATATCCTTGCCGTACGAGTCGCCCACAACAATCACCTCCTCGGGCTGCATGCCGAGCGCCTCAACGCCCAATGCAAAGATCTGCGGATTGGGCTTGCGTATGCCTACCACGGCCGACTCTACAATCTCCTTGAAATAGCCATCAAGCCCATACGAAGCGAGCACCGCCTGTATATTGCCATAGAAGTTTGACACCAATACCATAGGATATCGCATAGCCAATGCATCGAGGACCTCGCGCGTAGCCTCCATATGGGTGCGCACAATGTCATCACACGCGGTAGCAATCCTCTTCGTCAGCGCCTCATCCTCGACGCCCAATGCCGAGAGCTGTATGGCCACCTTCTTTCGGAGCATAGCCAAGAAGTCATCGGCAGGCTCGATCACACGATGCGTAGCCAAGTAGCGCTCGCCATAGACATAGGCCTCGCGCAGACGCTCTTCGGTAATCTGCGGCAGATGCACAGCATATACCTTACGGAAAATATGAAACCAATGCACGCCATTCGTGTCGAGCGTGCCACCATAGTCAAAGATGATGCCTTTGATATTATTCATGTTTATGTCCCTTTACCTTTATTAATATAAGCCCGATGACTATCCAGCACAACTCGCGCAAGCGGCACAGGATACCCGTAAAGAGTCCGTACCCCGCAGTGAGATGCAGGCGTTCCGACACCAAAGCAATGCTACCCTCACGCGCCCCAATCTGCATGGGCATGAAGAACATCAGATTGCTGAACAGAGAGGAGAACACCATGATGAGAATACTATCTACTACGGTCACATCGGGCGTGAGAATGCGCATCAGCACATAAATCTCCAAACTGCTAATCACACGCGCCAACAGCTCTAATCCCAGAGAGAGGTAGAAGGTGCGCTTATGCTGGGCATGCAGGGCGGCTATCTGTGTATCTACACGGTGCAGCGCCTCGGCATGGCGCTCATAGAAGCGCACAGACCAACGATTGACATAGGGGATATGCGAAAGCACATGAAGTGTCTTTACGACCAGGCCGTTGCGGTAACCCTTCATGAAGAAATAGATGACAAGCAAGCACACGAGCGCTATCGCACCCAACAAGATGCCCATCCCCCAGTCGAGAGGATACACTATAAGAAAAAGCACTACACCCAATAGCCAGAACCAGAAATGAGAGAACACATGCATCATCGAATACAAGATGACCGACGATGCCGCCTTCGAACTCCCCACATAGGGAGCCAGCTCCATCACACGATAGGGTTCGCCGCCCAGCAGACCGAGCGGAGTGACATAGTTGAGCACATAACCCGAGATAGTAAGGCGGTATACCTCACCGAAGGGCACACGAGCATGCTCCTTATCATTGATGATGACATACCACGAAGCGGCATTCATCAAGTAGATGCCCGCCCAAAGCACGATATTGAAGGGAAGCCAGTAGCCAGCACGGCACACATTGGTCCAAATCTCGTGCCACGACATGTCGAGCGAGAAGAGCATTACCACCAATAGGGCAATACCGACAAGGAAGAAGAGGTTGCGATAGTTAGCTTTCATGGGCAAACCATTTGTGATACATCTCATCGCACATCTTCTCGTGGCGGTGGCGCATGTAGTGGTACAGAGCCACAAGTATCACCATCTCGTAGAAGAGGTATATCCACGGCATGCCGAGAAACATGGAGATGACCAATGCGAAGAAGCGCGAATTGAAGGTCAATATATTGGTCATGGGCATAAGTGGCAAACTCTTGGCACGAAACTCACGGAGAAAACCTTCGGGCAGTTCACTCGTCTTACGCTCCCCTACCGCTTGTAGCAGTCGCTGAAGTCGCGGAGTCAGTCGCTCCTGCTTACGGGTATATCCGGCATAGAAGTATAGCCATATCCATTCAAACCAGCCACTCCACGAGGTGATGGCTTTGCGGCGGGCCGTAAGATCTGACGAACGCACCAATTCACTGTAGTCGCGCCCTACAAGGAAGTGCATGTGTATATTGCGGTAGTAGTCCGAAAGGGTCGTTTGGGTAGAGTGGAATATGAGTCCACACACGGGAACTAAGACAAATGACAGCCACCCCCACTCCATCGTGGTAAAAGGTATGGGCATTGCTGCCATGCGCAACATGATAAACAGATAGATGAAGAAGAACCATACATCGCCAGCAAAGCCATCAAGCACACGACCCAACATGGTATATTGCTTGGTCATACGTGCCAACTGTCCATCGGCACTGTCCAATGTATTGGCAAAGAAGAGCAGCAGTGTACCGATAAGTACCATCTCCGTATTGCCCGGAAAGAAGAAATAGCCCGATGCTGCACCGAAAATAATAGATACAATGGTAATAGCATTGGGGTGTATGTGCAGACTACGACAGATAGAAGCCACCACGAATCCGATGGGGCGCACTACCCAGATGTCCCACTTCTCTTCCGTATCCATCGACTTATAGGTAGAGCGCATCTCGGCCATAAAGCGCTGACAGCGTGTACCTTGTGTTTGATTATCCTTCATTTGTCAAAAAATATATTCGTATCGTTAACTTTCCTCTTTACCTTACAAAAAACCGACATCACGGATATACCTAATACTTTGTGTCTTCTACCTCTACTATATTATTAGAGTTGCTCATCACTGAATCGGTCAGCTCTATTGTTTCTAACATCTTGCTCTCCTTCCTCTTGCGCTTGCGGCGTGGCTTCAGGCTGTCAAAGTCGCGCTGGAAAACAAGTCCGACACCCTGCGTAGTGAGCGAGGTCTTCGAAAAATAGCGATCATTGGTCTTGTTGTACCCCTTCAGACTCAAGCCACCTGTGAGCAAGTAGCGTATATCAAAGTCGCCAATAAAGTTGGTAGCATACATCGGATTGTCACGATAGCCAAAGTTTCCATTAATAAGCAGACGATTATCGAGCAAGCGGCCCTCAAGGATACCCTCAATCTCCATATTCTCCCAGTTCTCTCCATTCAAGTCATTGGCGCCAGTCATCATATTGTCGGCACGAATGTTACTTGCAAGATTCCAATTCTCATTGCTGATAATACCAGAGAGCAAGTTATTGATTTGTCCCGATATGGTAGAACTGATCAATGACTCCATATTGTTAGCTGCAGCAGTATTCTGCGCCATATCAGGTGTGTAAAACTTACCCAAGCCCAAGAGATAAATAAACTGTAGATTCATCTGCTCTTCAGTACCCGTGTAGCTACGCAACACGGCTTTCTCCTCTTCTGTTCCTTGTGGTAGTTCGAGATCAAAGGTCACTATGGGAGCTTCGAGAGTTCCACCAATGCGTAGCAGACAGTTAACATGCACATTACCCGTCATATCAGGGCTCAAATCTCGGAGGGGGACATAGTTCACGACATGACGTGCAGTAATATCAAGTCGAGCTGCCATAGGATCGCCCTCAAATGCAACGGAACTTCCGCTTATCACATCGAAATTCTTGTTTACAACATCTTGCAAACTCAATCGGTAGAATCCTCTATCGACGGTATATGTACCAAACAGGTTAATATCATCACCATGCACGCTAATCTGAAGGTCTCCACTTCCCGACACACTGATATGGTCATCTACAGCCTGATTCATCACAAGCTTGAGCGTTGCATCAGGAGTAACATGTGCCGTGACATCCAAATTGAGCGACGAGCTATTATCCACTTGTGTTCTCCGGCGTCTTCTCTCGCTCAACGGAGTTGTCTTGACGGGGACATTACGTGTACTACTATGGTCGGTGAAGGTTATAAATGCTTCGCTAGACGACACGTTCTGATTGGCCAAGTTAAGGGCAAAGAGCGAGCCCTTCTCGGGCTGTGCCTGCACCTCTATCGTAAGAGGCATAGTGGGACTTCCCTTTACCCTTACACCTCCAGTACCATAGATAGTGGTGTAGAAATTGTCGTGTCCCGTATCGGGGAGGTCTATGCCAAGCACATTCTGAATATCCACATCAAGGTCGTAAGCAAAGTCCTTGAGGGCATTGTGCGTCACTGCACCGTTTAGAATAGCCTTTTGTTCACGCATGTCAAAAGCCTCAATACCATCGAAGCGGATAACTCCTGGCGTAAATCGCACAGAGTCCTTAAAACGGTAGTCTACATCGGTGGGAGTAAGGTTAAATGCCACATCGGTCAAAAGAGACCCTTCAAGGTTAATGGCACTCATCGGACCTCCGACAAGAATGTTTCCCGAAGCATTGCCCTCAATATCTCTCATAAAGCTCTTGAGCAAACTATTGAGGAACGACACATTAAGACTATCGGCTGCAATATCAATCCATAGTTCGTTACGCTTCAAGTCTACAGTTCCATCTATCAAGGATGTGTGTACGGGATCTTCACATACATCAGCTTCAAACAACAAACGAGCATCATCTTGATTCCAATGCAAATTACCATTAAGATCACCCATGACACCATCACAGAAGGCAAAGTCCTGTGCACGTAGCGTGCCCTCCACATAGGGCTGTTCGGAGTAGAGATTAGCCATATTTGCATTTCCGCTTACCTTACCATCAAAGGTTATACCGCCAAGATTGACCAACGAAAGCAAATATCCAAGGTCAAGATTGCTAAAGTTAACCTTCAAGGTATCAGCACTCTGTCGTGCTATCACTCCATCAGCACTTAGGTGCTGCATGTCACCATTGGCAAAGTGCAAGCCATCGACAAGGATCCTATCCGCGTTCACCTCAAGCTTAAAAGAATCAAGCTCCCATACTGAGTGGTTTAAGGTGGCACTCGTGCTATCAGCATCAATAGCCACGCCAATCCTTCCTTTCTCGTCGAGCATAAAGGCTGCCTGCGTATGGAAAGTTCCTTCAAACTTACCTTCAGGATTGCAATACCACAATACACTGAGGTCGGCTATATCGTCAGCAGCTTGAGCCACAAAAGAGGTTGTAAGAGTTGGAGACTCTTCGTTATGCAGCGTAGCCCCCAAATACACATCAAGCCCATGATCCTTTGAGTGACAGTCGAGTGTTACACCCCTAAATGTATTGTCTCCATACTCCAAATGGGGTACCATAGCCGTCACCTTCAGTTCGCCAGCAACATCATTGATAAGCGCCTCGAGTTGTGCCTTGCTATCTATACTTATCGGTAGGAGAAAGAGCTCGCGTAGCGGCTCTGTATTGTACACACCCACATTGAGCAGACAAAGGTTGCTGGTATATTTATGCTCATGACTCTTGCTCTGACACAACGAGGGTAACGAGTGGTGAAGGTGACCAAACAGACTGTTCACCAAGGACTGATATGTAAGCTCACCTCTGAATGTAGCATCCATAAAATCACTCTTCAGTGATATCATCTTGTCTTTCGGGTCACTGGCATATACTGCAATCTCCTCGATGAGATAGTCACCAGTAGAGCGATGCATGGCAAGGCTATCAACGACAATCCTACCCATAACATGATCCACATCACGACCACGCAAGTCGGCATCAAGTTGCACGCTGAATGTCGTTTGCTCATGTATATCGATAAGTTGCATTGCGTGCAAGTTAAGGCTATCAGCTATCAACTTAGCAGTATAGCGCGGCAATCGGCCTTTTGTACTATACCCTGCCTCAAGCGACAGTTTACCATTGAGGTCGTCAAGAGTTGCCACCGCCTTATACTCTCCTGCTGCATAATCTCCGTTAAGGGTTATGCAATCATATTCATAGCCAAGCAAATCAGTTTGAGTAGCTGTCGCAGTAAGGCTACCCACCAAAGGGAACTCTGCTTCGCAGCGATTGAGCAAGTCCGTTATCGTCATACAGCCTTCATCAAATACACCTTCGGTGTGCAATGACAGATTAGTGCTCGCGAGTGGACTCTCGGGAATAACCCGTGCCACATTGAGACTATCGCCACGGAAATCTATCGTATACTTCCCATCTTCCAGCAGCATGCTTGCCTCTATGTCCCCTGCAGCAGTTTCGACCTGCACTTCCACTGCGGTCGACTCGCTATTATATCCCAATGTACCCATAAGCGTCATATCCCCTACGCATACCAATGGATCAGGTATCAACGCATATAGTTCAGGGGCCTGTTCTTCTAACAATGGCCATACCCCACCCTTCAGAGTAGCCTCATGCAGCGAGGCATTGAGGTTATCCAACACACCATCATTCCACGCCACCTTGGCATCGGCACGCAACACGAGATCTCGATGAACTGTGTGCACGTCTACATCCTTAAGACTGGCTCGAGACGAACTTCCTACGAAATATCCTCCGAGATATACTTTTTCATTGACACCCGCCAATTGAGGCAACAAACATCTCAGATCTGCTGGTGCAACATAGGATGATGGCAATACTCCTCCCTTGAAGTACAATGAAGGCTGTGCTACTGCAAACAACGAGTCGATCCCATTGAAAGCTACCCACATCGTATCAAGATTCAAACTACTCTGAGGCATACCTATATGAAAGTTCGCCAATGTAGCTCCTTGACGATTGGCTACCAAGCGAAAATAAAGGTCATCCACTTCTAGTCCCGAGCGTTCTATGAGATCCAAATGTCTTACGATAAGACTCACCGAGTCAGCCGAAAGCATCTTAAGCGAAAGCAACGCCGAGAGGTCATCTACCATGAGGTTTGCAGGGGAGAATTTATCTGCAGAAGAGCACTCACCATCACGATGTCTCAACTTGGCATGGCGCACAAGTAGCGAATTTACGCGCAGCGACAAGCGAGATGACTCCTTCTCCTTCTTGTCTGAGGCAAAGGCATCGATAAGAAATTGGAAATTATAATCACTATCGCCTTGATCCTTGTAGATATTGATATCAGGAGCGAAAAGACGGATATTGCGCACCGAGAGATGACGGTGACGAATGAGCGGCATCCACTCCACCTTGGCTGCTATACGATCCACTGCGAGCATCTGCTCACCCTCTTGATCGTTAAGCACAAGGCTATCTATCACAAGATCATTGGGAAAAAGCCAGCGAACGCCACCGAGCCCTACTTGTGTACCTATGCGGTTTTCTAATTCCGAAGCAAGAATCACAGATACACGCTTCTGCACCCGTGGCGAATTCACAAGCACAGAACCTCCGACGATGAGCATCACCACCAACGACAGAACAAGCTGTATGTATCTTCTCTTCTTCACTTTATCCCACAAAAATAATGCAAGGCGATCGAAAATCCAAAACTTGTTTTGAATTTTTCCAAGCCATTATTCAATTTCAGCTCCGAGTAGGCCAAAGAAGGTTCATGACATATGGAAACACAAATTATCAGCAATAAAAAAGGGGCGCATCTTACGACACGCCCCATTATTATCTTTTTACAAGCGGATTAGAGTAGACCGTTGGCACCCAACACGATGAGCACACCATAGCCGAGGAGCAAGCTCACTGCACCTACGATAAGACCCACCTTAACCATATGCTTCTGCTCGATGAGACCAGTAGCGTAGGCCAATGCATTGGGAGGTGTACTGATGGGGAGCACCATACCTACAGATGAAGCGATAGCCACACCTACGAGCAAGGTAGCCACACCACCTACGGGCCCCAAAGCGGTTGACATACTTTCACCAACTACAGCAAGGATGGGCACAAGGAGTGCAGCGGTAGCAGTGTGAGAGATGAAGTTGGCCATTGCGTAGCAGAGGAGACCTGAGCCGATAACAACGAGCAGCGGTGACCATGAACCGAAGGGAATAGCATCGATCATGTTCTGAGCCAAGCCCGACTTGTTGAGCGCTACACCGAGAGCGAAACCACCGGCAACCATCCAGAGCACTGACCAGCTGATCTGCTCGAGGTCGCGCTTGGTGATGATACCTGTAGCACAGAATACGGCTACGGGGAGCATAGCTACGGCGTTGGTCTTGAGACCGAGGTTCTTGTCGAACAACCACATCACGATGGTAGCGAAGAAGGTGATATACACCAATGTGGTGCGCCAGCCTTTCTGTGAGTTATCGGGGATATCGAGTACGATGGTCTTCTGCTTGAAGGGGAACAACCAAAGCAAGATTACCCATGAGATGAGAAGCAATGCGATGGTGATGGGGCCCATGAAGGCAATCCACTCACCGAAGCCCATACCGAGGCCCATGGGCTCGAGGTACTTCAGTACGATACCGTTAGGAGGTGTACCGATGGGAGTAGCCATACCACCGATGTTGGCAGCTACGGGGATAGAGAGAGCAAGACCAATCTTACCCTTACCGTCAGCGGGGAGCGCCTTGAGTACGGGAGCCAAGAAGGCAAGCATCATAGCAGCGGTAGCAGTGTTGCTGATGAAGGCAGAGAAGAGACCTGTCACCACGATGAAGCCGAGGAGCACGAAGCGTGACTGTGTACCGAAGGGCTTGAGCAGCACCTTGGCGATCTTAGCATCGAGACCATACTTGGTAGCAGCAATAGCGAGCATGAAACCACCGATGAAGAGCATGATGATGGGGTCTGCAAAGCAGTGGAGGATGTCCTGATACTTGAGTACAGTACCCAACTGCTCGGGAGTGTAACCCGTATTGAGAACCTTGAATGCACTGTCTGATGTCATGAACAAGAGCAATGCAACCACGATGAGCGAGGTGCTCCATGCGGGGATAGCCTCGAGCACCCACATCAAGGTAGCGAATACGAATACGCCGATAACGCGCTGCTCAACTACAGTGAGACCCTCGATACCGAATGCGGTAGTAGGGAGCAACCAGATGGTGAGTGTCACTGCGATAACAAACAACAACTTGAAGGTCTTGGCCAAGGGATTGTTAACCCCTGCATCCTTCTTTGCTTTTTTCCACTTTTGGTAGTCTTCTACCAAATGTGAACCTGGGAAATTGGTAAACATGTGTTTTTTTAATTATGAATTGTGAATTATGAATTGTCGCTTTCGGTTTGTCGTCAGTTCCAGTACCCCCGATGAGGCTTGCTGATTCTCAAGCAGTTACAATTCAATGCAACACTTTTTGCAATCAATCAGCGACATACGTTTGCACTTGAAATTTCAATTATTGCGCAAAATTACACAAAATTTCATTATGGCTGACAAAACGCTGACAAAAATTTGTTTTCATCAGTACATATATTTAACTTTGTAGAGCATCAAACAACGGACTATGGCAACAATAAGAAAATCCATTTCAACCAAGACGGATGCCAACGGAAGCAGTAGGATTTTGCTTCGGGTATCTATCAGCAAGAGTAAGACCATCCGTATTAAGACTAACGTATTTGTCCCGATCAAGCGATGGGATGAAGCAAAGGAGCGTATCAATATCGGTAAGAGCATAGGTTTTGAACGTGCAGAACTTGTAGAGAGCGACACACGACTAAAAGACCTTGAAGCGAAGATACTAAGGTTATGCGAAATGTATGCCCCCGAAGTGCTTACTAAGGAATGGATGGAAGAAGCACTATCCTTGTGCGCTAATATCCCTGCACAACGGATTACAAGTGCATTGGTAGATGGTTTGTTTGAACAGCAGAGAAACCCCGGCAAGTTCGTTAAGCAGTCCTTCTTTGACTTGATGGAGGAGTATGTAACGACCTCTAAGATTTCCGAGGTTAGAAAAGGCAATATCCGTGTTTTGATGCGTGACCTGCAGAGATACGAACACTTTGTAAGACTGACCGACAAGAGCCGTAGGGACTTTGTTCTTGATGTAGACACAATGGATAAGGAGGCGATCAATGACTTTGAAGATTATCTGAGGAACGAGTATGAGCTATCCCAAGAGCTGCCCAAGATATTTGCAAAGATACCTTGTGTTACGGATAGACAAGTACCTCACAAGCCTAAGAAACGAGGACACAACACAATCTGTTTGCTATTGAAGAAACTCCGAGCGTTCTTTAATTGGTGCAACGAGAATGACAAGACCACTAATAGACCATTCAAAGGATATAGCGGTATGACCGAGAAGTATGGCACACCCTACTATATAACCTTGGAGGAGCGCAACCATATAGCGGACTTTGACTTATCAGAGCATCCGAGTTTAGAGGTGCAGCGAGATATATTCATATTCCAATGCTGCATCGGTTGTCGTGTGTCTGACTTGGAGAGGCTAACCCCTGCGGACATAATAGACGGAGAGATAAACTATATCCCTCGCAAGACAAAGGAGAACGACCCGATAACCGTGAAAGTCCCTTTGAATGAACGAGCCTCAGCGTTAGTAAAGAAGTACAAAGGTGTAGATGACCAGGGCAGACTATTCCCTTTCATAGCGCAACAGAACTACAATGAGAGTATCAAAGAGATATTCCGCAAGTGCGGTGTGGATAGGATGGTAACAATCCTCAACCCCACCACTGGCGAAGAGGAGAAGCGACCGATCTGCGAGGTAGCAAGCAGCCACATGGCGAGAAGATGCTTCGTGGGTAATCTATACAAGAAAGTGAAAGACCCTAACCTTATCTGCCCTATGAGTGGTCACAAGGTAGGCAGTGCAGCTTTCGCCCGATACAGAGAGATAGACAAGGAAACAAGAGCAGAAACAATTAAACTGATAGACTGATATGTTGGGTAAAATATCAACAAAACACAATGAGAGAACCATTACCACATGGAACAATGGTGCGGTTGGAGCAATAGAGGATATTGATAGTAATTGCATCTTTCGGTTCATACAATACTTGATTGATGACAATGGGAGTTGTCGTAGCATATATAAACCTCACGAAGAAAGGCAGCAGCCTATCGTGTGCTACGGATTTGTTGGATGGCTGCTCCGCAATAGAACAAGAGCAACGCTTGATATATTTGATTGCTACTACAATATCCGAAAGGAAACATACCAAAAGGCGCACAAGGATGATGCAGATGTGTGGCAAAGAGATTTAGCAAAAGAGTTTGCACAAGTACACGAAGCCGAGGAACGCAAGTACATAGAGGATTCAAAGTCTCTATTTGATTATCTTCCCGACTGCGACATTCAGTTTATATCCGAGCGATGCGAGAACTATTTGAAGTATGTGCAATCCAAGTTAGCAACGGATGAGAAGCAGAACGAGGTGCAGGAGGTAAAGATAACGGCACTTCCGATAGAAGAAACCTATCACGAAAGCAAGCCGATACGCTACGATGGTATATTGGATTATCTAAAAGCATGGAACGAGAGCGACCACAATAAAAGACACATACAGATAATAGATGTCGATATTACAACCGAGGAATTTAGGCACCAAATAAGAACTGCTGACATGGATGTAATAACAGCCGTAGGGTATAGGGATTTCCTAACCTTGCAACTCGCCCCCTACTTTTCCGAGGAATGGATGAGAGAGGTAGAGCGAAATGCAAACAGAGCAAAAAGAAATATGAGTAGTAATTGCAACAAGCTACCAACGGAGTTTAGAAACAATTTCAATATCAAAAAGTATGAAATAAAATAGTGTGCCGTATATTGCCGTAGCGCACAAATAATCATAAGCGATTATCTTTCAAATAGATAGTCGCTTTTTTGTTGCCGTACTGAAATAGTATTTGCCGTATTTTGTCGTATTTCACTTGCTCTACCTTTGCAGCATCCATTAACCGAGTAACTAAGCCGAGTTCTTGGGGAGGTGGTAAATGCTTATGTGATTAGCTGACGGCAAGGTAAGGCGCAGGAGTAGACCACAACTTTAATCTCAATAACGAATATGAGCATTAAAGAATTGTTGGCAAGCAATGCCAATGTATGCGTGAGTATTAATGTAGCAGACTTGAATGAGTTTTTGCTGCAAGTGATTAACGACAAGATGGAGGCGCAGAAGCAAGAGGAAGAAGAAGCATATCTCACAAGGGATGAGGCTTCAAGGATGCTTGGCGGTGCAGCTCTCAGCACTTTATGGAGATGGGAGAAAACTGGATATCTCACACCAGTGCGAATGGGGTCAAAGGTACGCTATCGCAAATCGGATGTATTAAAGATTATAAAGGAGGGTGCAGCATGATACAAAGAGAAAAGGAGGCTTTCGCCCCCTCCCAAATACAGGACAAAGGTAGTAAAACTTTCGTAAGGAAGCAAACGATGCTGAACCTTTTACGCAGGGGTCACAGATATACCGCCCTTGAAACTAACGGGATGTTTCATTTCAATGATGCAAGGAAGATGATCAGCGACCTGCGGAAAGATGGCTATCCTATAAAGGACTTTCGATTGGCGGATGGGCGCAAAGTGTACTATATGCAGCAGGATAGGCAACTATCTTTATTTGATGAGGCTGCCCCAAGAAACAACGAGCCTCAGCGTGTAGGAGAGGTAATGAAAGGGCTTATAGATAATCCCGACAGCCTATTGTATTGGATTGAAAAGCGCAGAAAGGAGGCATCGCATGAAAAGTAGTATGGTGTTTTACGGCAGCTTCTATGAGGTGCTATCTATGCTTCCAAAGGATGAGGCTCACGAACTACTGATAGCCATTATCGAATATGGATTGATGGTCAAGGAGGAAGTACAACTGACAAGCCTATCTGCACAAATAGCATGGACTTGTATTCAGCCTCAACTTGATGCTAATATAGCCAAGTATCGTAACGGAATAAAAGGCGCAGAGCATGGATGTAAAGGTGGTGCGCCAAAGGGAAACAAGAACGCTTCAAGCAAAACAACCCCTAAACAACCCCTAAACAACCCCAAGACAACCCCCAATGTAAATGATAATGTAAATGTAAATGATAATGTAAATGATAAAAAAGAAAAATATAAAAAGAAAAGTGAACCCCTATCTGATGAGGAACAAAGGTTTGTAGATGGTATGACTTCCACCTATCCCCATGTGATGAAGATGCAGCAACCATTGACATTACAGCAGTACCAAGAACTATGCTCTGAGTATTCAGCCGAAAAGATTAAAGAAGAATTGGTTGCGATGGAGAACTACAAGCAGCTAACTTCGAAGAATAGAAGCGCAGTATTAACAATTAAAAATTGGATAAGGAGGAACAGCAGATGAAAGATATAGTATTACTCCCCAACGATAAGGAGATTGAAAGAGCCGTACTTGGCACACTCCTAACTTGTAGTGCAGCTTTCGATGAGGTGCAGGATGTACTAACGGAAGATTGCTTTTATCAAGAGAGATATAAAATCATATACAAGGCTATCAAGCGCATCGTAGATAGAGGGGACAATGTGTCAATCCTCAATGTCCCAAGAGAGGTACAAGCAGATGGGATTGAACCTTATGAAGTTGCGGAAATATCTTCCCATAGTATCCTTGTAAAGGTTCGCCAATATGCCGTAATCCTATTAGATCTCTATCAACGCAGGCAGTTATGGTATTTATCCCAAGACCTTGCAGGTAAGGCTGTAAGTGATGAGGCTATCCCCACTATCATTGAGCGATTGCAGGATGGTATCAGTAAAGTTCAAGGAGAGCTATCCCCTACCACTATCAGCCTCAACGATGGTATGCAGATGATACACGCCCTTGTATCTGCCAACACCAACGGCACTGCAACCACACGAGGCACACTCACTGGCTTTCAGAATATAGATAAGAAAGGAGGATTGCACCCGTCAGACCTCATTATTATTGCAGGCGAGAGTTCCCACGGAAAGACCTCGTTTGCCACCTCTATAACGCTTAATGCAGTGCTTAATGGTAGTCGTGTAGCGTTCTACTCTATGGAGATGACAGCACAGCAGATGATGGCACGAATGACCGCTATACGCAGTGGTG
The DNA here is from genome assembly GCA_045612925.1 of Bacteroidaceae bacterium. Classification (GTDB taxonomy): domain Bacteria; phylum Bacteroidota; class Bacteroidia; order Bacteroidales; family Bacteroidaceae; genus UBA1189. The sequence goes on along the minus strand of JAZKZX010000029.1, from coordinate 12,706 downwards.
TGTCTGCTAACCATATCTTATACAACCCTCTATCCCCAACAGAACTTGGGGATGTAGATAGAGCAGTGGCAGAGATAATGACCGCAAGGGGTAACCTCTATATGGATGATAGGAGTACTTCATCAATCGAAACCATTATCAGCTCCATTCGCACAAACAAGATACGCAACAACATTGATGGTGCGGTGGTGGACTATCTGCAAATACTCAATGTGAATATGCGCAACACCAACAAGGAGCAGGCGATGGGTGATGTAGCCCGAAGATTAAAGAACCTTGCAAAGGACTTAGGTATATGGATTATCGCCCTATCCCAACTAAATAGAGCTGACGGAGAGCCAAATATAAACCGCCTCAGAGATAGCGGACAGATAGCAGAAGCAGCCGATGTAGTAATGCTTGTGTATAGACCCGAGAAGAACGGAGTGGCAAAGTATTCCGCACCTTTTGAGAATGTAGATGTCAAGGACACAGCATTGGTTGATATTGCCAAAGGACGAAACATAGGAGTAGGCAAGTTTATCTGTGGGTTCAAAGGAGCAACCACACATTTCTATGACTTGGAGAGCCTACCAACAGCAGCAGTTAGCGACAATGTGAAGATGCCTTTCTGATATGGAGATTGAAACAATCTATGGGCAAGTAATCGGGAAAGCCAACAACTATATGGTAGTACCTGGCGGTGACGGAAAAAGGCTTATCAAGAACGACAAGATAAGAGCATATGAACAGAACTTCGCCAAGCAGTGCAAGATATACCGAAATAAGCGCATTTCAAGCCGTTTTCAGCTATTTGTGAGGGTGTATAATACTTCCAATCGTTTTGACCTTGATAACACCTTAAAAACGATTTGTGACTGCCTTCAATATGTAGGTGCAATAACCGATGACAACCTATGCGCAAAGATAGTCGCTGAAAAATTTTTGGATGTGCGTAATCCGAGAGTAGAGTTTATGATAACAGAAGAACAATTAAATCTATTTTGAGTATGCGAACAATTAAATTATCACAAGTCATGCAGGCTAACAGATGGCTCAGAAGAAGAAGAGCCGAAGCCAAGCGAGAAAGAGAACAGCAGCAAAGACTGGGACAGATGTTGATGCAGTTCGTCATTGACGAGTTCCCTGCATTTGTCGAGGAATATAATAAAGTAGTTAAAAGTAGTAACAATGAGCAGAGGTAAAGCAGGAGGGCGAATAGCAGGAACACCCAACAAGGTAACGGCAGACCTGCGCAACACAATCAAGAAGATTATCGAAGATAACATTGAGCAAGTAAGCGCAGACATTGCCTCGCTCTCTCCAAAGGATAGAGTGGCTATCATTGAGAAGCTGTTGCAGTATGTCATCCCGAAGGTGCAGGCTATCGAGTTTGATGCAGGCAAGACCATATCATCAGCGCAAGAGCTGTTGAAGAATATGGCAAGGTATCACGAAGAAGAGTAACATCAATCCATTTTTGGAGTTATGTCCAGACCTCAGTCCAAATGTGGACTGGGGTTTCTTTTTATCACAAACCTCCAAGGTGTTTAGGGCAAGTTCGCCCAATACTATGATGGCTCAAAACTGAGCCGTGGTATAAACAAAAGGGTACACCATGAAAGCATACCCCAAAGCGGTACTATGAGTTTAGAATTAAGGAACGACCGCTTTATACTTCCTCACTCCACAATAATGTTGAGCGAGATTATTCTTTCAGTTCAAACCTTGCGCCACACTTGGGGCAGACAATAGCGTTTGAAGCCTCATCTTCATCCTCAAAGAGTACCGATATAGGAACACCAAGTGCTGCTGCTATATTTCTAATTGTGTCCTCCTTTGGGTTTTTCAGATTTGCGTTCACATTCTGAGGAAGTATGCCCATGCGTTCTGCAAGTTGAGCCTTTGTAATCCCTTTTTCTTTAAGCAATCTATCTATATTCATATTATATAATAGTAAATTATTGTGCAAATATAGTAAAGTATTATTAAATCTCATACAAATAATAGAAAAACATTGTTTGTATAATTATTTTTTATTGTTTTTGCTTGCGTATATAATAGTAAAGTATTATCTTTGCATCAGAATTAAGGAACACAACGTAAAATCAACTAACAAAAAACACTATGAGTACAACAAGAAGAAATCAGTTATCAGAGATTATGAGCCTTGCATGGCAGTTCGTTAAGCGCAACGGCATGAACATGAGTGAAGCACTCAAAGCAGCGTGGAAGAACCTCAAACTGAAAGCAGCTATGAAACTGGGTATCGTGAAGTTCTACTTCCAAAAGGTAGACGGCAGTATCAGAGAGGCATACGGTACACTCAAAGAAACCTTGCTTCCAACAATGGCACAAGCCTCAACGAGAAAAGCCAACCCCACTACACAGACCTACTTCGATACTGAGAAACAAGAGTGGAGATGCTTCAAGAAAGCCAACCTTATCTGAATTAACCGCAGGGGAGAAATCCCCTGCGCATTATAAACCTACATAAAGAACACGACAATGGGAACTGACAACATCGCATATTTGAAATATGCCCATCAAGTAGAGAAGAACGCAAAGAACCAAGCCTATATGTTTATAATCCAAATGGGACTTATGAGGGAGTTCCACGACTTCTGTATGGCAGATAGGACAGCAGACAAGCATGAGGGATGCTTACAAGCAATGGCAAATGTTTATTCCTCCTGCGTTGAGGCTCAATCAAAATAAAACATTACCTTTGCATAAGAATTGCCGTAGAGCAGTTTGATGCACCGAGGGTTTATCTGTCAAGCGTGATGGGTAGACCCTCATTTTTGAGAAGAAATAAAGATGGCTGACAATTCGCCGACAAAAACATATAAAGCAAAAAGATAACCACCTATATTACAAGCAGTTATCTTTTTTTTACAAGTACCCCCGATGAGAATCGAACTCATATCTCACCCTTAGGAGGGGCGCGTTCTATCCATTGAACTACAAGGGCGCCAGAAATCGGGCGCAAAATTACTGTTTTTTTTTAATTTATCGAAGATAATGCACATTTACTTGCACCACAAAGGCCGATTATTTCGTTTTTGGAGGATGTTTATGCCATTTTCTGAAGGGGGTAAAACCGAAAGTCCCCCTCCTTGGGCCGACACGGAACCTTTAGGTCGACGCCCGAGGCGTCAGCCTGGCTGTAAAGCCGTAGGGGCTGAAGTCAATGAGAGCGTCAATTGCTCCTACTGCAGGTTTGTCGGCATCAAGGAGTGCCCCTTAGAGTTGCTAGGGGAGACCTCCTTTTATGATATCAGCGACCAGTTCACATTGGTTTTGCGCAAGCGTTCTAGTTGCTGCCAGAAGAGAGCGTTCTCGGGGCGTGTGCCATCGGGATCCTCATCGGTGATGCGCTCGGCAATGTCTCGAACATAACCCAAGAGCTGTCCGTCGCGGACAATGTTGGCAATCTTCAGGTCAAAGGCTATACCACTCTGCTGCGTACCCTCGAGGTCGCCCGGTCCGCGCAACTTGAGGTCGGCCTCGGCAATCTCGAAACCGTCGTTCGTGCGCACCATAATCTCAAGGCGTTTCTTGCTCTCCTCCGAGAGCTTCACCGAGGTCACCAATATGCAGTACGACTGGTCGGCACCGCGCCCCACCCTACCGCGTAGCTGGTGTAGCTGCGACAGTCCGAATCGCTCGGCATTCTCGATGACCATCACCGAGGCGTTGGGCACATTCACGCCCACCTCGATCACCGTTGTCGCCACCATGATCTGTGTCTCGCGACGCAGGAAACGCTGCATCTCGGCATCCTTCTCGGCAGGTTTCATCTTGCCGTGCACCATGCTCACCGCGCAGTGGGGGAAAGCCTCGCTGATGAGTGCATGCCCCTCCTCGAGGTTCTTGAGGTCAATCTTCTCGCTCTCCTTGATGAGCGGATACACCACATATACCTGTCGGCCTTGCGCTATCTGCCCTGCCATGAACTGGTAGAGCTGTGCCTGGCGGTTGCCATACTGGTGTATGGTCTGTATGGGTTTGCGACCCGGGGGCAGCTCGTCGATGACACTCACATCGAGGTCGCCATAGAGTGTCATGGCCAGAGTGCGCGGGATAGGCGTAGCCGTCATCACCAACACATGAGGCGCAAAGTCATTCTTCGACCACAGTTTGGCACGCTGCGCCACACCGAAGCGGTGCTGCTCATCGATGACCACAAAGCCCAATGCCGCAAACTGCACCGTATCTTCAAGCACGGCATGTGTAGCCACGAGCAGATGTATGTCGCCCGCGATGAGGCCCTCGAGTATCTCTTTTCGTTTCTTGCCCTTGACGCTACCCGTGAGCAGGGCCACGCGCACAGGCAGTCCTTCGAGCATCTTGGCCAAGGTGGCATAGTGCTGCTCGGCAAGAATTTCGGTGGGGGCCATGATGCATGCCTGATAGCCGTTGCCGATGGCGATGAGCGAGGTCATCAGTGCCACCAGCGTCTTGCCGCTGCCCACATCGCCCTGCAAGAGGCGGTTCATCTGACGGCCACTGTTCATGTCGTGTCGCATCTCGCGGATAACCCGCTTCTGCGCTCCCGTAAGTTCGAAGGGGAGCTTCTTGGCATAGAACTCATTGAACAGTTCGCCCACCTTCGTGAAGCACAATCCACGGCACTTGCGGCGGCGGTCCTTGCTGTAGCGCAGTATGCTCAGCTGCACATAGAACAGCTCCTCAAACTTCAGTCGATATTGGGCACGGCGCAGCTCCTCGGGGTCTTTAGGGAAGTGGATGGCATACAGTGCCTCGCGTAGCGGCATCAGATGATGCTCGCGCACGAAGGGCTCGGGCATGGTCTCGGCCACTGGTGTACGCTCCAGCAGGTCGAAGAGATTAGCCTCGAGCTTCTGCAACGCATTGCTATTGAGTCCGCTGCGCTTCATGCGCTCGGTAGTATTGTAGTAGGGCTGCAAACCCATCGACGAGAGCGACAGCTCCGAGGCCTTGTCGATGTCGGGGTGCGCCACATTGATGCGGTCGCCAAACATCGTAGGCTTGCCAAACACGATATACTCTACTCCCACAGGATAGCTCTTGGGGATGAACTTGGCGCCATTGAACCACACGAGGTCTATCACTCCCGTACCGTCCGAGAAGTGCGCCACGAGCCTCATCTTGCGTCCCGTGCCGTTGGTCTCATAGCGCAGTATCTTGCCCTTGAGCTGTATGTAGGGCATGTTGCCATCAATTTCGTGGATGTAGTAGAGGCGGGTACGGTCGACATACTTGTAGGGGAAGTTATACAGCAGGTCGTGCATAGAGCTGACACCCAACTCCTTTGCTAAGAGCACAGCCCTTTGCGGGCCCACCCCCGGCAGATACTGTATGTCGCGTGTCGCAAGATCGTACATAGCACAAAGTTATGTATAATTTCCTATTTCGTCGCAATTTTACCAAAGTTTTCGTATTTTTGTATCGTAAAAAATTAACACGACCTACATGAAAGCTATCAAAGCCCTACTATTATCACTCTGCCTCGCCACCCCCTTAATGAGTAGCGCTGTCGAGTACGACAATGCCATAAAGGTAACCTTCCTATCATGGATTACGGGCAGTACCAAGCTATCGTATGAGCGCGTGCTCGGTCATCATCAAACAGGCGAAATTTGTGCCAGCATGATTGGTGCCGGGTTTGACAAGTTTGCCAATCGTCCTCTCGGATACACTCTACGCTATGGACATAAGTTCTTCATTGCCGGCAACGAAGCTGGCGGCCTCAAGGGGCTCTACCTGCGTCCAGAAGTCATCTATTCGACATATCATTACAACCAAAGCATAACAGGCGAACGCACCTTGGCCCGCATGAGCACTCTGCTGGCCACTGCAGGCTATCAGACCCATTATGGCCGTTTCCTCATCGATGCATGGGCAGGTGCAGGCCCCGCCTTTGGTACACCTGCCGAGACAGGCTACCACCATGGCTTTGCCCTATGGAACATTTTTGGTACCCGTAGCGATAACATCGCCCTCAGTTTCAGTATAAGGTTAGGGTACTGCTTTTAATATAACTATCTCAACCATCATAGGACAAAAGAAATACAAAAAGTTCCTACTAATAGCAGAAAACATAAGAGCCGCAGATTGATCTTCGGCTCTTATGTTTACACTTAAGTCCCTATCCTTTTAGAGTCCTTTTCCGTGACAGTTCTTGAATTTCTTTCCACTACCACAAGGGCATGGATCATTGCGTCCTACGGTGTGTTCGGCACGGATGGGCTCGCGACGTTGAGCACGAGTATCGTTCTGCGCTGCAGCTTGCTGATTGCGATCAGTCAGTTCTGATCGGTTTTCTTGATACTGCTGACGACGCTGAGCACGGGTTTCCACAGGTGCCTCACGCACTTGTCCGGGCTCACTCATAGGAATCTGTCCACGCATGAGAATAGAGAGTGTCTTATCATTAATCTTATTGACCATGGTGTCAAAGAGATTTACCGACTCCAATTTATAGATGAGAAGCGGATCCTTCTGCTCATAGCTGGCATTACGCACTGACTGCTTCAGTTCATCGAGTTCGCGTAGATTTTCCTTCCATGCGTCGTCAATGACATGTAGCATGATAGCCTTCTCAAAACTCTTGACAACCTCCTTGCACTCGCTTTCGTAAGCCGCTTTGAGATTAACAGGTATTTGATATACATGCTTACCATCAGTCACGGGAACAAGAATATTCTCATAGCGCATACCCTCATTCTCATATACGCGTTTGATGACAGGGTATGCTATCTGCGCCAGACGATCCATCTTACCTTTGAATCCGGCCATAGCTGCATCGAATGTGCGTTCTACGAACTCGGGACGGCGCTTACTATTCTCATATTCCTGTTCGGTAAAAGGACATTCAAGAGCAAGCACTCTGAAGAGTTCCATGCGTATACTCTCGTAATCTCCCAAGTCGATAATGCGTTCACAACGATCCCAAATCATATTGGCAAGGTCCATGCCTATGCGCTCACCCATAAGAGCGTGACGACGCTTGGTATAGATTGCTGTACGCTGACGATTCATCACATCATCATATTCGAGCAAGTGTTTACGCATTCCAAAGTGATTCTCCTCCACCTTCTTCTGCGCATTCTCAATACTCTTAGATATCATCTTATGCTCAAGCATCTCTCCCTCCTGGAATCCAAGACGGTCCATTACATTGGAGATACGGTCAGCCGCAAAGAGACGCATAAGGTTATCCTCCAACGATACAAAGAACACTGATGAGCCCGGATCACCTTGACGACCAGCACGACCACGCAACTGGCGGTCTACGCGGCGGCTTTCATGACGTTCTGTACCAATGATGGCAAGTCCTCCCTTAGCCTTCACTTCAGGCGAGAGTTTAATATCAGTACCACGACCAGCCATATTGGTAGCGATAGTCACTGTACCGCCCAAACCAGCCTTCGCCACAATATCAGCCTCTTTTTGGTGTAGCTTAGCATTGAGTACATTGTGTTCGATCTTACGCATGGTAAGCATACGGCTCAAAAGTTCACTGATTTCCACCGATGTAGTACCCACAAGCACGGGGCGTCCCTCGGCAACCATCTTCTCCACCTCAGCGATAACAGCGTTATACTTCTCTCGCTGAGTTTTGTAGATGCGATCATTCATATCGTTACGGGCGATGGGGCGATTAGTGGGGATTACCACCACATCAAGTTTGTAGATATCCCAGAACTCTCCAGCCTCAGTTTCTGCCGTACCAGTCATACCCGACAACTTGTGATACATACGGAAGTAGTTCTGCAAGGTGATGGTAGCGAAAGTCTGCGATGCAGCCTCCACTTTCACTCGTTCCTTAGCCTCAATAGCCTGATGCAAGCCATCGCTATATCGGCGTCCCTCCATTATACGACCCGTCTGCTCATCAACAATCTTCACCTCTCCATTTTCGGTCACGATATACTCGGTATTCTTCTCGAACATGGTATAAGCCTTCAGCAACTGGTTGATAGTGTGTACACGCTCACTCTTCACGGCATAGTTGGTAAAGAGTTCATCTTTCTTCTGCAGCAGTTCCTCTCCTTCGAGTCCACTACCTTCAAGGGCTGCCATCTCCGAAGCGATATCGGGCAATACAAAGAGAGTAGGATCAGAGGCATTACCCGTAATGAGTTCGATACCCTTATCAGTAAGGTCCACACTATTCATCTTCTCGTCGATGACAAAGTAAAGCACATCGGTAGCTTCGGGCATGCGACGATTGTTCTGTTCCATGTAGATAGCTTCAGTCTTGAGCATACCCGTCTTGATTCCGGGTTCACTGAGGAACTTAATCAGAGGTTTATTCTTGGGCAATGCCTTATGACTGCGGAAGAGGGCAAGGAAGCCGGCCTCTACCTCCTCCTGTTTTTCGGAATATACGAGTCGCTTGGCCTCAGCGAGAAGTTGGGTAGCCAGGCGCTTCTGTGCCTCTACAAGACGCTCCACATGGGGGCGCAACTCCTCGAACAACTGGTCGCCCTTCTTGGGCACAGGACCAGAGATAATGAGCGGTGTACGAGCATCGTCAATCAACACCGAGTCCACCTCATCGACGATAGCATAATTATGTCTACGTTGCACGAGGTCGGCAGGCGACGAAGCCATATTGTCGCGCAAGTAGTCAAAGCCAAACTCATTGTTGGTACCGAAGGTGATATCAGCAAGGTAAGCTTGACGACGAGCTTCAGAGTTAGGCTGATGCTTGTCGATACAGTCAACGGTCAATCCATGGAACATATAGAGCGGTCCCATCCACTCTGAGTCACGCTTGGCAAGGTAGTCATTCACGGTCACCACATGCACGCCATTACCAGTGAGTGCATTGAGGAATACGGGCAATGTAGCCACGAGGGTCTTACCCTCACCTGTAGCCATCTCTGCAATCTTTCCCTTATGCAACACCACACCACCAAAGAGTTGCACATCGTAGTGCACCATATCCCAAATGGTCTCGTTACCACCAGCCTCCCAGTGATTGGTATAGATAGCCTTGTCCCCTTCAATGCGCACAAAATCCTTTGTAGCTGCCAATGTACGATCCAGGTCTGTAGCGGTTACAACCACCTCCTCGTTCTGGGCAAATCGGCGTGCGGTCTCCTTCACGATGGCAAACGCCTCGGGAAGCACCTCGTCAAGAGCCACTTCGTACTTGTCCAACACGGAGGTTTCCAACTTATCTATTTCGTTAAAGAGCTGTTCGCGCTCCTCTATCTCCGTCTCTTCCACCTTAGCCTTCAACTCGGCAATCTTAGCACGCTCATTGGTAGCAGACTGCTTGATGCGCACTTTCAGTTCTTCAGTTTTAGCACGCAATTCGTCATTGGTCAATCTCTCTATGGCAGGATAGACTTGCTTCACCTTCTCCACCCAAGGCTGTATCTCACGCATATCACGCGTATTCTTGTTGCCAAACAACTTTCCTATCAGTTCATTAAATCCCATATGTATATTTGTTATGTTTTTTACTAATTTTTACCTTAAAACACGCTATTAACATGCAAAGTTAGAAAAAAATCGCCAAACAAAGAAATTTTACTTGTTTATTCGTGCCTTTGAGGAGAAACCTCAAGATACACTGCACTCGCTGTGAAAAATATCCAAGCAAGCTTGATATTTCTCGCTCGTTTGTTCGTATCTTTGTGCCAGTAATGAAAAGTAAGGATATGAGCAAAGAGCAAACCAATGAGCAACTGGAGCTCGCGTGGCAATTCGTTGAGCGTACGGGAGTAAATGTTTTCCTTACGGGCAAGGCTGGGACCGGCAAAACGACTTTCTTACGCCGCCTCAAGGAGCGTTCACCCAAGCGCATGATAGTGGTAGCCCCTACAGGTGTGGCAGCCATCAATGCTGGAGGAGTGACGATACACTCATTCTTTCAGTTTCCTTTAGCCCCTTATATCCCTGGCGGCTCGTTCAACTCTAAAGATGAGAAATATCGATTTAGCAAGGAGAAGAAAAATATCATACGTACACTTGACCTTCTTGTCATTGACGAGATTTCCATGGTGCGTGCCGACCTTCTCGACCAGATAGATGCTGTGCTGCGCCTCCACAAAGACCGCCACCGTCCCTTCGGCGGAGTACAGTTGCTCATGATTGGCGACCTCAGCCAGTTGGCTCCTGTAGTCAAAGACGATGAGTGGACATTGCTGCGCGAGTACTACCATACCCCCTACTTCTTCGGGAGTCACGCCTTGCAGCAGACACGCCATGTCACCATTGAGCTCACCCATGTATATCGTCAATCAGACCAGACTTTTATAAACATATTGAATGAGGTACGCGAAAACCGCCTCACCCCCCAATCATTAGAATTGCTCAATAGCCGTTGTATCGGCAAGGCCCCTCACTCCGAATTAGACGAAGGCACTATCCGCCTCACCACGCACAATGCCACAGCCAACCGCTACAATGAGGAGCGCATGGACGCATTGGGCGGCATTCGCTTTTCCTATCGAGCAGACATCTCTGGCACCTTCCCCGAGTCATCATACCCTGCCGAGGAGACACTCGTGCTCAAGAAAGGCTGCCAAGTAATGTTTCTTAAGAACGACACACAAGGTTCACGCTACTACAATGGCAAGCTCGGCATCGTGAGCAATATTGATGGTGAGCACATCTATGTCAAGGATTTCGATGATGGCGAAGAGATAGAGGTAGAGCCCGATGTATGGACCAATGCCCGCTATGTCATTGATAAAGAGACAAGAGAGATACGCGAAGAGATTGAAGGAGAGTTTCGCCAATATCCCCTACGCTTGGCATGGGCCATTACCGTACACAAGAGTCAAGGACTCACCTTCGAGCATGCCGTACTTGATGTCAATGCTGCCTTTGCTTCAGGACAGGTCTATGTAGCGCTCAGCCGATGTCGCTCGTTAGAAGGCTTGATCCTCACTGCTCCATTGTTGCTTTCATCAGTGCGCACCGACGCTTTAGTAACCGACTACATGGATGTAGAGCTCGAGCAGGCGCAACACACTGCCGGACACCTGTCACAACTCGAGCGTGAATACTACCTATTGATGCTCACCGAACTCTTCAGTTTCAAGACCCTCGAATCCGATTTCCACCGCATGCTACGCCTTATCGACGAGCATTTGTATAAGGTGTACCCGCTTTTATTGAAGGAGTACAAGCAGACTGACGAACGTCTGACAAGAGAGATCACCTCCGTGTCGGCAAACTTCTACCGCCAATACGCAATGCTCATAAAGGAATCAGAAGACTATACAACCGACACACTCCTGGCCGAACGCATACACAAAGCTGCAAAATATTTCAAGGAGAAGCTCGACGAACTACTCCGTCCCCTCGTTGAGCGTGCGGTTCTCGATAGCGACAACCGTGATATCAAGGAACGACTTACCGAAGCCACCTACAACCTGCAACAGTCATTCGCCCAGAAGCGCCATCTGCTCACCCGCGTCACTGATTGCGGATTCAATGTATCCACCTACCTGAAGGACAAAGCCATAGGGCTGCTCAATGCCGAACAACCCGCCCCACGCAAGAGGAGCAAGGCTCAAGAGAAGATTGAGGTGGACCGTAACTCCGACATCCTACACCCACGCCTCTTCCACACACTGCGTGCATGGCGCAGCCAGCGTGCCGACGAGTTAGGTCGCCCCATCTATGGCGTACTCACCCAAAAGGCGCTCATCGGTATCGTGAACGAGCTCCCCATCAGCGGTCGCGAACTCCTCCGCATGCCAGGCTTCGGTAAGAAATCACTCGAGATGTTTGGCCGTGAAATTCTCGCCATCGTACAAGAATACATTGACGACGGCATGCAGCCCTAAACGATACGACTACAACCACCCTTTGCCTTGGCGCACTATTTCGGGCTCGCCGTCTACACAGTTGACGATGGTGCTCTGCTCGGTGTCGCCCTCACCACCGTCGATGATGAGGTCCACGCGGTCGCCCCACTTCTCGTCAATAAGTTCGGGTAGCGTCATGTATTCGATGTCTTCGTGCTCACCTACTTTGACACTTGTCGAGAGCAGAGGAGCGCCCAAAGCCTCGCATATCTCATGTACGATGTGGTTGTCGGGGATTCGTATGCCCACCTCCTTGCGGTTCTTGAAGATCTTGGGCAGACGGTTTCCTGCGGGCAGGATAAAGGTGAAGGGGCCGGGGAGATTGTCGCGCATCAAGCGGAAGGTGTCGTTATCGATACGCACATATTCGCTCACACTACTGATATCGTGTGCCACTACGGAGAGCAGATGGTGTTTGGTGTCTAATCCTTTTATTTCACACACGCGCTCGATGGCTCGCTCCTTCAAGGCATGGCAGCCAAAGGCATAGGTCGTGTCGGTGGGATAGATGATGACACCCCCTTGGTTCAATAAGTCAACGATGCGGTCAAGGTCACGGCGCGAGTTGTTCTTTTCGTAGAGTTTCAGTAGCATGGTATGTTGATTTTGCCGTAAAATTACACTTTTTTCGTATCTGATGAAACTTTTTTCTCAAAAGATTTGGAAATCTCAGTATTTTTGTAAAATCTTTGTGATATCAAAATGATATTACTGAATCGAACGTGATAAGATGATTGTTTAACAACTAAAATGATAACTATGGAAACGAAAGAAAGAGATTACAAAGGTTTTGTGATGAACGGCTTTTTGGCCCTGTTGCTCAATTTGCTGATGATACCGGCTATAGTATTGCTCATTAAAGCTTCAGTGGAGGGAGATATTCCCGTTGTATTGGGCGGTGT
>JAZKZX010000028.1:0-30603 GCA_045612925.1 Bacteroidaceae bacterium | reverse complement strand
ATGTGAATTATATAAAATGTTCATTGGACGAGTATGCCGAAATGGTTGCTGCTGCAAATGAGATAGACGGGGATAACTTGTTCTAAACAAGGAGGTGGTTTAAAAATCACCTCCTTGTTTTATTATAAATCCCTATAAAACTGTCTCTAACGGGGGAAGAAATATCAAAATGTTGCCAAAATGTTGCCAAGTTGTTGCCAAAACAAGATTTCAAGTCAAAAGAAAAATCGCAAATAACCTGTTTTGAAGAGGAAGCCATCTTTTTTTGTTAAAAAAATCAGCGAAAACGGTCTCAAACGGGGGAGGAAATATCAAAATGTTGGTCAAATGTTGCCAAATTTAGGTTTTAAGGCAAAAGAAAAACTCCCAAATCGTTGTTTTAGAACAATTTGGGAGTTTTTGGGGGTGGTGCCACCAGGAATCGAACCGGGGACACAAGGATTTTCAGTCCTTTGCTCTACCAACTGAGCTATGGCACCTCCTTGATTTCGGGTGCAAAGGTAGCGCTAATTTTTGAATCCGCAAGGGGGAAATGAAAAAAAATCACATTTTTATTGATTTTTCTTCAGTTTTTGCTCATTTCTCTTCGGTCAGCGCCTGCCAGCCTTGTGCTTTAAGCTCCATTTCACCGCCATCGCGGGTGATGAGCATGCATCCCAACTCGGGCTTTGTGATATGGCCGATGAGACGGACGCCCTTCATGTCGGCAACCTTTTCATGGGAGGTGAGGGGGACGGTAAACAGTAGCTCGTAGTCTTCACCGCCATTGAGAGCGCAAGTGGTGACATTCATGTTGAACTCCTCGGCCATGACGGCTGTCTGATAATCGAGCGGGATGTGCTCTTCGTAGACACGGCATCCGGTGCCGCTCTGCTTGCAGATGTGCATGAGTTCTGATGATAGACCATCAGAGATATCTATCATCGAGGTGGGTTGTACTCCTGCTTCGGCCAAAGCACTGATGATGTCACGGCGTGCCTCGGGTTTTAGCTGACGCTCGAGGAGGTATTCCTTACCAGAGAAGTCGGGTTGTGCATCACTCTCGCCCATGAATACGCTTTTCTCTCGCTCAAGCAATTGTAGTCCCATGTAAGCAGCACCGAGATCACCAGAGACACAGATGAGATCGGTCTCTTTGGCTCCATTGCGGTATACGACCCTGTCCTTGGGTGCATCGCCAATGGCGGTGATGCTGATGGCAAGTCCGGTGAACGAGGAAGTTGTGTCGCCTCCTACGATGTCTACATGATGTGCTTCACAGGCCAGACGCATGCCGGCGTATAGTTCTTCCATATCCTCGACACCGAAGCGCTTGGTGATGGCAAGTGAAACGGTGATTTGGCGAGGTGTGCCGTTCATGGCATAGATGTCAGAGAGGTTGACCATCACAGCCTTATAACCAAGGTGCTTGAGGGGCACATAGGTGAGGTCGAAGTGTACGCCTTCCATGAGTAAATCGGTGGTGACAAGAACCTGCTTGTCGGGGTATTCGAGCACGGCGCAATCATCACCAACGCCATATTTGGATGAAGCATTTTGCAACTCGATATTTCCTGTGAGGTGGCGGATGAGGCCGAACTCGCCAAGCTTAGATATGGGAGTCTTCTTATTTTGTTCCATTTCTTTTAATATATAATATTGTATATTCAGTTTGCGCGATTAATAAGTTCTTGCATAATCTCTGTCATAAGAGGCTGCGCCTTGTCGGCCGCCGCCTGTACTTCTTCGTGGGTAACTTCTACAATCTTACCCTCTACACCAAGGTCGGTAATCACAGACATGCCAAACACTCGAATGCCGCAATGTTTGGCCACGATAACCTCGGGCACAGTGCTCATACCTACAGCATCGCCACCAATAACACGAAAGTATCGATACTCGGCAGGAGTCTCAAAGGTGGGCCCACTGACGCCTACATACACGCCCTCTACCACGCGGATGCCTTTTTCAGCAGCAATCTCTTTGGCTTGCGCAATGAGTGTGCGGCTATAGGGCTCGCTCATGTCAGGGAATCGCGGCCCGTAGTCGATATTCCTACCGCGAAGCGGGTGTTCAGGGAAGGTGTTGATATGGTCGGTAATAATCATCAAGTCGCCAATCACGAAATCTGGGCTCATGCCACCTGCCGCATTGGATACGAAGAGAGTTTTGATGCCCAGTTCGCGCATCACACGAACGGGGAAGGTTACCTCTTTCATGGAGTAACCCTCATAGTAGTGGAAGCGACCTTGCATGGCCATGATATCCTTGTTGCCGAGCTTGCCGAAAATGAGTTTGCCGCAATGTCCCTCGACGGTAGAGATGGGGAAGTTGGGTATATCTTCGTAGTTGATTTCGTACTTTTCGGTTATTTCGTTAACAAGACTGCCCAGACCTGTACCCAAGATGATGGCGGTCTCGGGACTTGAGTGCATGTGCTTTCTAATGAACGATGCGGTTTCTTGAATTTTTGCTAACATAGTCGATGATATAATGATTAAATTTGTTTTGCTGCTCTTGAAGAAACTCAACCTTTACAGGAAGAATATATAAATTATTAGCGATATTCTCGTCAAGCGAGCATGCGCGCAAACGAGCGGCATCTTTTTCAGTCGTAATAACGAGTTTATCCTCTGCATCAATCGCGGCATAAGTTTTGCTAATATCACGCAATTCCGACAAAGTAAAACTATGATGATCGGCATATTCCATATGAGTCACATGTTTCGTATACTCGTAGATTTTCTCCACCAACGACACTGTAGACGCAATACCAGTAACCAAGAGAACATGCGTCTGAGGCGACAACTCGGACAACATCTTTTGCCTATTCGGTTCATTAAAAGAGAACATATCCCCATAGTTGAAAGTGGTGAAGTAGAGGCGTTGATAGGGGCGCAAATCAAGGTGTTTTGTGACGACACGGAAGTCTATAGGTTTGAGATCCTTTGGACACTTGGTAACAATAATAACATGAGCTCGCTCAAGACTCGACATAGGCTCACGCAACATACCTGCGGGCAGTAATGCGTCTTCATATATCGGACGATTATAGTCCATCAATACGATACTGATGCCAGGCTTTACATAGCGATGCTGAAAGGCATCATCAAGCAAAACGACATCGCTCGGTGCCGAACGGTTGCACAACTCATGTATACCATGCCTACGATTGGCATCTACGGCAACCTGTACACCAGGAAACTTCGTTTTTATCTGGTAGGGTTCGTCGCCTATCTCTTTGGACGAACTTTCGGCTGATGCCATCTTAAAACCTCTACTCCTACGTTTGTAACCACGACTCAAGATAGCGACTTTATACTCATCTTTAAGCAAATTGATAAGGTATTCAGTGTGAGGCGTTTTTCCAGTACCTCCTACGGTCAGATTGCCGATAGAGATTATGGGAACATCAAACTCTTCGGACGGCAGGACTCTCCAGTCGAAAAGTTTGTTGCGCACCCATACCCACGCCTTGTAAAAGAGGGAGAGAGGAACCAATAAACGATATAGTTTCATAGTAGTTCTACCCATAGTAGTTTATGCAGATGAATACCTTTTGCAAAGGTAGGAGTTTGAAATGAATTCTCCTACAATAAACATATTTTATTCATTCGCATGCCGTAAATCACCTACGAATTAAGGGGGAAAGAAAAGATAAAACACGCACTTTTTTGAAGAATAATCGTGTTTTTTATGGTTTCAAAGAAAAAAATCAATACTTTTGTAGCGAAAATGGTGCGGAATAGGAAAAATATTCGTATTTTGTGCCCGTTTTCGGAGACTGCATCGCATGAGATGCCTTTGGAAAGGTGCTCGAGTGGTTGAAGAGGCACGCCTGGAAAGCGTGTATACGCCAAAAGCGTATCAGGGGTTCGAATCCCCTTCTTTCCGCGTAAAGTAGAGATTAAGAAAACAATTAAATAATAGTATTAACTAAAAGTAAAAACACAATGAAAAAGTTTTTTGCAGTATTTGCAATGTTCGGAATCCTTTCATTTGGATTGACACAAACAGTAGTTGCTCAGGACGAAGTGGCTGCACAAACAGAGGTAGTAGACACTGCAGCAGTAGATTCTGTTGCAACTGATTCAGCAGCAGTAGAGGCTCCCGCAGAAGTTGCTCCCGTTGAGGAAGAAACTGTAGGTATGCACAAGGCTCTTAAAACAAAGTTTATTGAGGGTGATGCTAGCTTCATGTCATTGGTTGCTATCGCATTGGTACTCGGTTTGGCTTTCTGTATCGAGCGTATCATCTACTTGAGCCTTGCTGAGGTGAACACAAAGAAGCTTATGGCTGCTATTGAGGCCGCTTTGGCTAAGGGTGATGTAGAGGGCGCTAAGGAGCTCTGCCGTAATACTCGTGGTCCTGTCGCTTCTATCTGCTATCAGGGTCTCTTGCGTATCGATGAGGGTATCGATGTAGTTGAGCGTTCTGTTGTTTCTTACGGTGGTGTACAGTCAGCTGCTCTCGAGAAGAACTGCTCATGGGTAACCCTCTTCATCGCGATGGCTCCCTCTCTCGGATTCTTGGGTACTGTGATTGGTATGGTTATGGCGTTCGACGACATCCAAAAGGCAGGTGATATTAGCCCCACTGTTGTAGCCGGCGGTATGAAGGTGGCTTTGATTACCACTATCTTCGGTATTATCGTTGCTCTTGTTCTTCAGATTTTCTACAACTTCATCCTTTCTAAGATTGAGTCTCTCACCACCGACATGGAGGATAGCTCTATCACTCTCTTGGATTTGATCATGAAGTACAACTTGAAGAAGTAATTAACATTAACAAAGAAAAAACAATGAAAGCGAGTAAAATAGCGTCCATCGTATATTACATACTGCTTGCCCTTTCTGCGGTAGTGTTGGTATTGTTCTTCTGCGTTGGATTCGGGAATATGGAGTCACTGCCCAGTGGCTACTACAAGTCACCCCAATTCACAGACATGTTGATGTTTTGGATGTATGCATTGGCTACTATCTGTGGTGTATGCACATTGGCTGGTGCTGTAACTGCTAAGGGCGGAAAGATTGACTCTAACATGCCTAAGTGGGGCGTTGCTCTTGCTAAGGTTGGTTTGTGGTTGTTCCTTCCTGTATTGGTAATCACATGGTTTTTAGGCAGTGCGTCTCCTATCATGACTGGTACAGGACTCTATGAAGATGCCTTCTGGTTGCAAGCAACAGATGCAATCATTTACACCATTTATGTATTGCTTGTTGTAACCGCAATTGCACTGATTGCTAGCTTGTCAGGAATTTTCAAAAAGTAAGTCATAATTTATAGGAGATTTTAATTATGGCAAAGAAGAAAAGAAAAGTTCCGGGGTTGAATGGTAGCTCATTGGCCGACATCTCATTCATCCTGTTGATCTTCTTCTTGATTACCACATCTATGGATACTGATACAGGCTTGGTGCGTCGTTTACCGCCTCCACCTGATAAGAATCAACAAGAAGAGGATGTCAAGGTGAAGGGTAGAAACGTTTTGGTTGTTTCTGTCAACATGAACAACGAAATCATGTACTACTATGGAGATGAGTCAAAGCGCGTAACTGTAACTGATGTTAAGCCCGAAGACCTTCGCAAAATTGCCAAGGAGTTTATCGCTAATCCCGAGAATAAGGCCAACATGCCAGAGTTTCACCCTGCAGACCCACCCCTGCCCATGCTTGGTGCTTATCCTGTAACAAAGAATCACATTATCTCCGTGCAGACAGACCGTAGCACAAGATATGATGTGTACTTCCAGATCCAGAATGAGCTAATGGCCGCATACAATGAATTGCGCAATGAGTTTGCACGCGAGAAGTTCGGCAAGTATTTCCGCGACTTGAACGAAGATGAGCGTTTAGCTGTAACAGGTGTTTATCCGATGAAGATTTCAGAGGCTGAACCTAAAAAGTATGGAGGAAACTAATCATGGGAAAATTTAATAAGAATGGTAGTAAGGAAGTTCCTGAACTGAACACCTCGTCACTTCCTGACTTGATCTTCAGTATTCTGTTCTTCTTCATGATGGTAACCTCTATGCGTGAGGTAACACTCAAAGTAGAGTTCAACACTCCAAAGGGTACCGAAATTGAGAAGTTGGAAAAGAAGTCATTGGTGTCATATGTCTACATCGGTAAGCCAACCAAGGAGTTCCGTTCAAAGATGGGTACAGGTACTCGTATCCAGCTTAACGATGATTTCGCAGAGGTCGATGCTATTGGCGAATATGTTTACCAAGAGCGTGAGGCTATGCCTGAACGTGATAAGCCCTTTATGCGTATGTCCATGAAGATTGACGAAGGCACCCAGATGGGTATTGTCACCGATGTAAAGATGGCCCTCCGTGAAGCTTGGGCATTGAACATCGTTTATTCTGGCGGCAAACGTCAATAATGAGTTTTTTCACAAACTATCACTATTAGCAAGGGAGCGAATCAATTCGCTCCCTTCTTTTTTCATAAATTCCATATGCCAGGAAGACAACCAAGAGAGAAGAGATAGTCCTCGAGAAAATCAATGTTTCTTTCTACCTTATCACATATTGAGAATGATGATATTAAAAAAGAAGGAAACAAACCATCAAAAATGATGATTTGTCTCCTTTCAGTACTCGAAGCGGGACTTGAACCCGCACAGCCATCACTGGCCAAAGGATTTTAAGTCCTTCGTGTCTACCGATTCCACCATTCGAGCAACCTCAGTATGACATCGAATTCCTTCAATGCGAGTGCAAAGATATGAAATAATCAACAATATTGCAACAATTGTCTATGACTTTTTTCCATCCTGCCTAACCCACTCACTATTACACCGCAGGAAGACTATTGCCGTTAATCTTGCGATAGAGATCGAGAGCAAACACATCGGTCATTCCCGAAATGTAATCAAACACGGCCTGCACCTTACCATAAAGCGTAGGCGCCTGTAGGTTATATTGACTGCTGACCCTATCAATAAGCAAGCGCGAATAGGCATTATCTGGATGGATGGCAGCATCAGTCATCAGTTCAATAAGTGTGTTGATGATACGAAAACCTGCAAGTTCTATATCCAGCACATCGCGCGAACGATATATCTTCTTCACCGCCACCTCGGAGCAGTGCTTATATGCTTGTCTGCAACGTTCACTCGTATGTTTGATAAGAGGCTCCGTGAAAGAACCGCAGAGGATCTCTTTCTCGTGCCGCATGAAGGCATCGGCACACTCATCGATGAGGATGCCTATTACCTTAGATCTCAAGTAGGCTATTTGTTCGTTTGTATCGGTTACCAATCCAAGCACTTCAGTAAGATGCCCCTGCTTGTGCTCTTCAATGAAGGGAGTCAGCAAGGCTATAGTCTCTTCACGAGTAAGGAGTTTGAGTTTATAGGCATCCTCAATGTCCATCATCTGATAGCAGATGTCATCGGCGGCCTCAACAAGGAAAACCAAAGGGTGGCGACAATAGCGGAGGGGCTCATTCTCGCCACTGAGACGGATAAGCCCAAGTTCATCAGCAATGGTGCGGAAGGTGTCAGCCTCTGTTTGAAAGAATCCGAACTTAGGCTTTCCACCTGCATAGTACGATGAATAGGGATATTTTACGATGCTCGCTAAGGTAGCATAGGTGAGTGCAAATCCTCCACGGCGACGCCCATTGAACTGATGGGTGAGGAGACGGAAAGCATTGGCGTTACCTTCGAAATGAATGATATCATTCCACTCGGCATCATTGAACTGGCTGCGTAACGTTTGACCTTTTCCCTCCGTAAAATAGGCCGAGATGGCACGTTCACCCGAATGGCCAAAAGGAGGATTACCCAAGTCGTGAGCTAAACAAGCCGCTGACACGATACTACCGATGTCTCCGATAGATGAGCCTGCTAGTTCGGGATGAACTCTGAGCAAAGCGCTCCCCACTCTATTCCCCAATGATCGCCCCACACAAGCCACCTCGAGACTATGGGTAAGACGGTTATGCACGAATATACTCCCAGGCAAAGGAAACACTTGTGTTTTGTTTTGTAAGCGACGGAAAGGCGCCGAGAAGATGAGACGATCGTAGTCTCGTAAGAACTCTGAGCGTTCGTCACCTCCTTCGGCATGGTAGGCCTCCATACCCAATCGTTTAGATGATATAAGTTTTTTCCAATCCATCATGATAAAGTCAATTTTTTGTCTTGGTACATTTACGCGCAAATTTACATCTTTTTTCGTTTCGCTTGGGTATACTCACCTATTTTTGTTATTTTTGCCGACAACTACAAACAACCATGAGAGATGAACAGGTGGATATGGCGCAAACTCAACACAGCAGGCTATGGCGTGCAAAGTCCTAACGACTTTCATTTCGTACAACATGTGCTGCGCGAGAAGACTCCCTATTATGGCTATGCCATCTTGGACGCCATTGCACAAAGATATAGCCATGCTCTACCCTGCTATCCCATGACTACCAACCGCCTACTTCTTCGCCTGACCAATCATGTACACCCGACCACAATCATCGAGGTAGGAGCAGGCACCTCGGCATGGGCCATGACTACGGCATGTCCTACGGCACGATGTGTAGCCATCGCATCAGACGACATCCCCACCGCCCTACAGGACTTGCATGCCGAATACCCACAGGTAGAAATAGCGAAGGGCGATGAAATGGCGATTTTCCGCCAACTCCTCCATGAAATGAACGAGATAGGAATACTACATGTAGCACACACCTCACACTATCAAGAAGTGGTATCCATAGCATTCAGACATGTCACTGACCGCACGCTATTCATCATCGAGGGGATACGCGCCAACAAAGCGAAGACAGACTGGTGGCACAGCCTACAAGAGAGCTCTGACACGGGCATCAGCTATGACCTTGGCACAATAGGGCTTCTTTTCTTCGACCGTTCACGCCATAAAGAGACCTATTGGATAAATATTAAACCATGATATGAAAAAGAGCCACATATACACCCGAGGGGGCGATAAAGGCACAACCTCGCTCATCGGAGGAAGTCGCATCAAGAAGTGCAGCCTCCGCATCGAAGCCTATGGCACCATTGACGAACTGAGTGCTCACATAGGCCTACTGACCTCCATGGTAAGGGCCTTTGGCGCAGAGCATACTGACCGACTGCAGTGGATACAATCGCGTCTGTTCGACGTTGGCACCTACCTCGCCACGCCTTATGCCGAAGGTAAAGAAACGCCTTGTACCATCACTTCCGCACACACGCAAACATTAGAGAATCTTATTGATACGCTTGACTCCCAACTCGTTCCGCTACACACATTCATCCTCCCCGGAGGCGGTATCGCCGCATCGCAATGCCATGTGTGCCGCACAGTATGTCGCCGCGCCGAGCGCCTCATCATAGCCCTTGCCGAGGAGACACCTTCATGTCCTTGTCTGATAGCATTCATCAATAGGCTCTCCGATTTCTTGTTCGTCTATGCTCGTTTCTTGAATAAAATAGAACATATAGACGAAATTTCTTGGAAGAATGATTGCGAATGAACGAAAATGTTATACTTTTGCAACCTCATTAAAAAGAACGATATAGTTTTAATTTAATCATAGGAGAACATAATATGTACTGGACACTTGAATTAGCATCTAAATTGGAGGATGCACCCTGGCCTGCAACCAAAGAGGAACTTCTCGACTATGCCATCCGCTCAGGATGCCCCATGGAGGTGGTAGAGAACTTGCAAGAGGTAGAGGATGAGGGCGAGATTTACGAGAGCATCGAAGACCTTTGGCCCGACTATCCCAGCAAGGAAGATTTTTTCTTTGACGAGGAGGAATACTAAGCCTTATTTTATTGATCTACAGATTGCTTGAAAATCTACAATAACGATTGGGTAACTCAATGGTTACCCAATCGTTGCATTTTAGTACCAACGATGCATGGTTGATAAATCACAAAATTGGCCTCATATTGAACGAAATCAAACGAGCCAAGTTTGTTAGTATCATGCATAATGCTTAACTTTGCCCAAATCTTTTGACACACCGAATATATAGTTAGATGGAAAAGCTTTTCAGAGGTAAACTCTTTGGACGACTGGACAGGTACATCATTGCGAAGTTTCTGGGTCATTACTTCTTTTCCATAGCGCTGATTATCTCTATCGCCGTGGTGTTCGACTATAACGAGCACATCGATAAGTTTGTAGCCAACAATGCTCCGTGGCGTGCCATCATCTTTGACTACTACTTGAATTTTATTCCCTATTTCTCGAACCTGTTCAGCCCGTTGTTCGTGTTCATCGCCGTCATCTTCTTCACCTCGAAACTGGCCGAGAACTCCGAAATCATCGCCATGTGCTCTACAGGTACGAGTCTGCACCGATTGATGCTTCCCTACATGTTTTCGGCTCTACTCATCGCTTTGCTCACTTACGGGCTGGGCGCATATGTCATTCCCAAGGGCAATGTGGTTCGCCTCGAGTTTGAGAACACCTACAAGAAGAAGAAAAAAGTAGAGAGTGCACGTAATATACAGATGGAGGTAGAGCCCAATGTTATTGCCTATATTGAGCGCTTCGAGAGCAGTAACAACACAGCCTACCGCTTTTCGCTCGACCGTTTCGAGGGCAACTCCATGAAGTCGCACTTCACGGCGCGCACTTTGGTGTATACTGGCAATAAGGAGAACCCACATCAGTGGAAAGCCAAGAACTGGCAACACCGCATCCTCACCGACTCGTGCGAGGTGATTACCAGCGGACTGCAACAAGACACAATCATACAAATAGAGCCTTACGACCTTCTTATCAGCAAAAACCAACAGGAAACGCTTACCTCACCCGAGCTGAAGCGCTACATCGACAAGCAACGGCGCCGTGGCATTGCCAACATCAAAGAGTTCGAGTTAGAGTATCACAAGCGCATAGCGACCTCATTTGCAGCCTTCATTCTCACACTCATCGGCGTAGCACTCTCGGCCAAAAAGGTCAAGGGAGGCATGGGACTCAACTTAGGCATAGGCATCGCATTGAGCTTTGGATATATCGTATTCCAAACCATCTCGTCGACCTTTGCCGTAAATGGCAGTATGGCACCCATAGTAGCAGTGTGGATACCTAACATAACATTTCTCATCATCGGCATATACCTGTACTGGAAAGCACCGAAATAAAAAATCAGCATTAAGACCTTTAGAATAAAACATGGACTTCTACGATCTCGACCTCAACGACGATGTGCTCGACGCGCTTGACGCGATGAACTTCACCACCTGCACCCCCATCCAAGAACATACCATCCCCCCACTACTCGAGGGGCGCGACCTCATAGGTGTGGCACAAACCGGCACGGGCAAAACCGCAGCCTACCTGCTCCCCATCCTGAGCATGATCAGCGATGGCGGATACCCCGACGATGCTATAAACTGCGTCATCATGTCGCCCACCCGCGAGCTGGCACAACAAATTGACCAGGCCATGGAGGGATTCTCCTACTATGTACCCGTAAGCAGCGTGGCCGTATATGGCGGCAACGACGGCATACGCTACGAGCAGGAGCGCCGAGGTCTATCACTCGGAGCCGATGTCATCATTGCCACACCAGGCCGACTTATCAGTCACATCTCGCTGGGCAATGTAGACCTCTCGCGCACCTCATTCTTCATCCTCGACGAGGCAGACCGCATGCTCGACATGGGATTCTACGACGACATTATGCAGATAGCCAAGCAACTGCCCGAAAACAGACAGACCATCATGTTCTCGGCCACCATGCCCGACAAGATACAAAAGCTCGCCTCCTCTATCCTGCGCGACCCAGTAGAGGTGCGCCTCGCTGTGAACAAGCCCGCCGAAAAGATTGTACAGACGGCCTACATCTGCTACGAGACACAAAAGCTCGGTATCATCAAGAGCCTCTTTCGCGACACCAAGCCTGAGCGAGTCATCATATTCTCATCGAAGAAGACCAAGGTGAAAGAGATTGCCGCAACCTTCAAACGCATGAAACTCAATGTGGGCGAGATGCATAGCGACCTCGACCAAGCACAACGCGACACGGTGATGCGGGAATTCAAAAACGGGCGCATCGACATCCTCGTGGCCACCGACATCGTATCTCGTGGTATCGATATCGATGACATACGTTTGGTCATCAACTACGATGCTCCGCACGATTGTGAAGACTATGTACATCGTATTGGGCGTACCGCCCGTGCCGGTGCCGAAGGATGCGCCATCACCTTTGTAGCCGTTGACGACCAAGCACGCTTTGCCGCCATCGAGGAGTTTATCGGCCGTGAAGTGCACAAGCTACCCGTACCCGAGGAATTGGGCGAGGCCCCAGAATACAATCCCAAGAAAGGCAACACACGCGGACGAAGTGGACGCAAAGGCGGACACCGCAAAGGAAAACCCAAGCACGAAGGAACACATGCCAAACAAGAAGGGACATCAAGCAAACATCGCAAAAAGCCCCATCGCGGTGGCAAGAGAAAAGACAACAATAGCCCCAGGCAGAATCCCCAAACATAAAGCGATAGAGTATCAAACAAAATTCTTCCAACTGCAGCCCAATAAGCTAACGGAAGGATAGATACCACTATATGCATAAAAATTGGCATTGCCTCCTTCAATATGTATACATTAGGCTACTATGAGAAATTGGTGAGATATATGACATAGCCTGGAAATACGATGATTATAGCACCTACTGCCACCTATGCAATATTGCATAGACCGTGATTCTCTCATTTTGAAGACGTTTTGTCATACTCATGAAACATACCACCCTTCCCTTGGCATATTTTTGAAGGCGTATGCCCAAACCTGCCAGGGGGTGTTGGCTGATTTAGGCGCAAGGAGTATAGAGAATTTGTCCTTGCCAAAGTCAAATAAACAAGCTTTTTCTCTACTTTCGCGCGTTGAAATTTAACTCTATTGAACTTCTGCCTCGCTCAGCATAGAATAAGCGGCTTTTTCTATGCTTTCGCTCGTTGAAATTTGCTTTTTTGCGGAGAAATTCCTACCTTCGCATGTTTTTAGACTCCATCTCGAATCAGGGTCTTATGAAATAAGAAATTTGTTGCAAACATGGAAATAAACGAAGAAATCAAAGCTAACGCAGCGAGCAACTACTCGGCGGAAAACATTCAGGTACTTGAGGGTCTTGAAGCCGTACGTAAGCGTCCTGCGATGTACATCGGCGACATCAGCGCCAAGGGTCTGCACCACCTTGTATACGAGGTTGTGGACAACTCTATCGACGAAGCTCTCGCAGGCTATTGCAGCCACATCGAAGTGTTCATTAACGAAGATAACTCTATCACCGTACAGGACAATGGCCGTGGTATCCCCGTCGACTGGCACGAGAAGGAGCAGCGCTCTGCTCTCGAGGTGGTAATGACCGTGCTCCATGCGGGTGGTAAGTTCGACAAGGGCTCATACAAGGTGTCGGGTGGTCTGCACGGTGTGGGTGTATCGTGCGTAAACGCACTCTCTACCCACATGAAGACACAGGTATTCCGCGATGGCAAGATCTACCAACAGGAGTACTCATGCGGTAAGCCCCTCTACGCCGTGAAGGTGGTTGGAGATGCTGACCGCAGAGGTACACGCCAGCAGTTCTGGCCCGACCGCTCTATCTTCACCGCACACGAATATAGCTACGATATCCTCGCCAACCGTATGCGTGAGCTCGCATTCCTCAATGCAGGCATCACCATCACGCTCACCGACCTCCGCGAGAAGGACGAAGAGGGCAACGTACGTACCGAGACCTTCCACTCAGAGGAGGGATTGAGAGAGTTCGTGCGCTTCGTGGACTCATCACGCGAGCACCTCTTCAACGATATCATCTACCTCAACACCGAGAAGCAGGGTGTACCCATCGAGGTAGCTATCATGTACAACACTTCGTACTCTGAGAACATCCACTCATATGTAAACAATATCAACACCATCGAGGGTGGTACACACCTTGCAGGTTTCCGCACCGCGCTGACCCGTACACTCAAGAAGTACGCCGAAGACACCAAGGCACTGGAGAAGGCCAAGGTGGAGATTGCTGGCGAGGACTTCCGTGAGGGTTTGACCGCCGTAATCTCTATCAAGGTGGCCGAGCCTCAGTTTGAGGGACAGACCAAGACCAAGCTCGGTAACTCCGAGGTGGCAGGTGCCGTACAGCAGGCTGTGGCAGAGACTCTTACCAACTACCTTGAGGAGCATCCCAAGGAGGCCAAGATGATCGTGGACAAGGTGGTGCTCGCCGCACAGGCTCGTATCGCAGCCCGCAAGGCTCGCGAGAGCGTGCAGCGCAAGAATCCCATGAGCGGCGGCGGACTCCCCGGTAAGTTGGCCGACTGCTCCGACAAAGACCCCATGAACTGCGAGCTCTTCATCGTCGAGGGAGACTCGGCCGGTGGCTCAGCCAAACAGGGTCGCTCACGACTCACACAGGCTATCCTCCCCATCCGCGGTAAGATCTTCAACGTAGAGCGCGTGATGTGGCACAAGGCCTTCGAGCATGAGGAGGTAAACAACATCATCCAGGCACTCGGCGTACGCTTCGGACTCAACCCCGAGGACAGCAAGGAGGCCAACTACGACAAGCTGCGCTACTACAAGACCATCATCATGACCGATGCCGACGTCGATGGTTCGCACATCGACACCCTCTTGATGACTCTCTTCTATCGCTACATGCCCGAACTCATCGAGAACGGACATCTCTTCATCGCTACACCGCCCCTCTACCTCTGTAGCAAGGGTAAGAACAAGCGCTACTGCTACGACGATGCAGACAAGGATCGCTTCATCGCCGAGTTTGGTAATGGCAGCGAGGCGGGTATCACCATCCAGCGATATAAGGGTCTTGGTGAGATGAACCCCGAGCAGCTATGGGAGACTACCATGAACCCCGAGACACGCCTCCTCAAGCAGGTGACCATCGAGAATGCCGCCGCAGCCGACTACGTATTCTCTATGCTCATGGGTGAGGATGTAGGGCCCCGTCGCGAGTTCATCGAAAAGAACGCCACCTACGCTAACATCGACGCATAAGACGTCGCAAGACCTCTTACATTATAAAAGATATCACGCGCGAGCAGTCTGCTGGTGCGTGATTCTTTTTGTACAATCTCGAAAAAAGAGAATAATTCAGCATTTTTATGCATTTTATCATGAAAAGTTGCTAACTTTACGCATCTTTATCATAATAAACATATTAAACAGCAATATACAATGTCAGTAACCATCAAACCCGTAACTACGAAGAAAGAGATGAAGCAGTTCATCTGCTTCAACTACGAATTATACAAGGACTCGCCCTACGCGGTGCCTGAACTATTCACCGATGTGCGCGACACGCTTGACCCCAAGAAGAATGCAGCGTTCGAGTTTTGCGAGGCGCAGCCCTTCATCGCCATCAAGGACGGCAAGGTCGTGGGGCGCATCGTGGCCATCATCAACCACAAGGCCAATGCGCGTTGGGAGAAGAAAGTGGTACGCTTCGGATGGGTCGACTTCATCGATGATGCCGAGGTGGTGGATGCCCTCTTTGCCACCGTGGAGCAGTGGGGCAAGGAGCGTGGTATGGAGGAGGTGAACGGTCCTCTGGGATTCACCGACTTCGACCCCGAAGGAATGCTTATCGAGGGATTTGACCGCATAGGCACCATGGCCACCATATACAACTATCCCTACTACCCCCAGCACATGGAACGTATGGGGTATGAGAAGGATGCCGACTGGCAGGAGTATCTACTCACCACACCAGAGGCACTTCCTGACAAGCATGCCCGTGTGGCACGTATCGTAAAAGAACGCTTTGGACTAAAAGTGGTGAAGTATACCTCACACCGCAAATTGGCCAAGGAGCGAGGCGTAGCCATCTTCGAACTGCTCAATGAGGCTTATGCACACCTCTATGGATACTCGGCATTGTCGCCCCAGCAGATACAGCAGTACATCGCAGCATACCTACCATTGCTCGATCTCCGCTTGGTGCCCATCATCGTGGACAAGGATGACAACCTTGTGGGTTTCGGCGTGTTGCTGCCTTCACTCGCCAAAGCATTCCAGAAGGCGCGGGGATTCATGTTCCCCTTCGGTTGGTGGCATCTGCTCAAGGCACTCAAATGGAACGACACACAAACATCAGAGATGCTGCTCGTGGCCGTCAAGCCCGAATATCAAGGCAAGGGTGCCGTGGCATTAATATTCGAAGATATCATCCCCGTACATAGCCAGTTGGGATACAAATACTCGGAGAGTAATCCCGAGTTGGAAGCCAACACCAAGATGCAGTCACAGTGGGACTACTTCGAGCGTGAAAACCACAAGCGCCGCCGTGCCTATAAGAAAGAACTATAAAAAAGACAACATATATGTATAGCATTACAACCAACAAGAGCGGTACACGCAGCATCGTCGTTAGCGACGAGCACTTGTACACCATAGAGAAATACCAACTGTTTGCTGGTCTCGTAGGTAGCAACGGCATCGTAGATGAGGAAGTTCTCAACAAACTGAAGCTCACCGTTCGCTCGCTCATCGCCTCACAAGAGGAGTGCAAAGACTTGCTGAGCCTTTGTGTCGACGTGCTCTACCACGACAACATGAAGGCCATTGGCCTCAGTGCGCTCATGGCACTCTACAGTGAGTGGCTCGCAGGACGCGAACAAACACAAAGCGAAGAATAATGCCCCAACTGACGGATTTTCTCCCTACGACGCGCAAGGAGATGGAGATGCGCGGATGGGACGAGGTGGACGTGGTGCTCTTCTCGGGCGATGCCTATGTAGACCATCCCTCGTTTGGCGCTGCCGTGATAGGGCGTATACTCGAGGCCGAGGGGCTACACGTGGCCATCGTGCCCCAACCCAACTGGCGTGACGACCTGCGAGACTTCCGTAAGATGGGGCGTCCACGCCTCTTCTTTGGTGTCACGGCAGGATGCATGGACTCAATGGTGAACAAGTATACCGCCAACAAACGCCTGCGCAGCGAAGATGCCTACACACCCGACGGACGACACGACCTACGACCCGAATATCCGTCAATCGTATATACCCAAATACTCAAACGCCTCTACCCCGATGTACCCGTTGTACTCGGAGGTATAGAGGCCTCAATGCGTCGTCTCACCCACTACGACTACTGGCAAGACTGCGTGCGCCGCAGCATCCTCTGCGATAGTGGCGCCGACATCCTCGTCTATGGCATGGGAGAGAAACCGATAGTGGAGATTGCGAGACGTCTAAAGAAGGCCTCCTCTAACTCCCCCAAAGGGGAGGAACAATGTACGACTATGTCATCCCCCCTTGGGGGAATTGAGGGGGGCTGTATTCCTCAGACTGCCATCCTCTACCCCAACAAGGAGTCCATACCAGGTGGAATAACAACAGAGGATATAGTGCTCAACAGCCATGAGCAATGCCTGCACGACAAGCGAGCCGAAGCGGCCAACTTCCGCCATATCGAGGAAGAATCAAACAAGCTGCACGCCTCGCGCCTCATACAAGAGGTTGAGGGAAAGTGCGTGGTGGTCAATGCTCCCTATCCACCCATGACGACGGAGGAGTTGGATCACTCGTTTGACTTGCCCTACACCCGACTGCCTCACCCAAGATACAAGGGTAAGCGCATCCCTGCCTACGATATGATCAAGCACTCGGTAAATATCCATCGCGGATGTTTTGGCGGTTGTGCCTTCTGCACCATATCGGCGCACCAAGGCAAGTTCATCGTGAGCCGCAGCAAGGAAAGCATACTCAAAGAGGTAAAAGCCGTGGCTCAGCTGCCCGACTTCAAGGGCTACCTAAGCGACCTCGGAGGTCCCTCGGCCAACATGTATGGCATGGGCGGCAAGGATAAAACGCTTTGCGCCCGTTGCAAGCGTCCCTCGTGCATACACCCCAAGGTGTGTCCTAACCTCAACACCGACCATCGGCCCTTGCTCGAAATATACCGAGCCGTAGATGCACTGCCCGAGATAAAGAAGAGTTTTATAGGCAGCGGTGTGCGTTACGACTTGCTGCTACATCGTAGCGACGATGAGGCCGTGAATCGCGCTGCCAAGGAATATACGCAGGAACTTATCACACACCATGTGAGCGGTCGCCTCAAAGTAGCGCCCGAGCACACTTCCGATGCAGTGTTGCACATCATGCGCAAGCCTTCGTTTGAGCAGTTCGAGCAGTTTAAGCGTATCTTTGATCGCATCAATCGTGAAGAGAACCTCCGTCAGCAGATTATTCCTTACTTTATCAGCAGCCACCCAGGCTGTACAGCCGAAGACATGGCCGAACTGGCTGTGCTCACCAAGCGTATGGACTTCCACCTTGAGCAGGTACAGGACTTCACGCCTACTCCTATGACAGTAAGCACAGAAGCCTGGTATACGGGCTTTCATCCCTACACGTTGCAGCCCATCTTCTCGGCCAAGTCACAGCGCGACAAGCTCGCCCAACGCCAGTTCTTCTTCTGGTACAAGCCCGAGATGCGCCGTGCCATCATGGAGGAGCTACGCCGCATGGGACGCCGTGACCTCATAGATAAGCTGTTCGGTAGGTAGGCTGTTGGGAGTCTCGATCCTGTACTAGAAAATCCAAGAATCTCTAGAATCTCTAGAATCCCTAGATAGTCTAGATACTCTAGGTTGTCCTAGGTTGTCCTAGGTTGTCCTAGCTAGCCCTAGACAATCCTATCCTTTACAACTAGCAAAGGAGGCCGATTGGCCTCCTTTGTCGTTTATGGAAATTCTTCTGGGTGTTTAGTCTTCCTCTACGGCAGTGGCATCCTGCACTTCTGACTTCTTGCCGAGATATTCGGGAAGGTTCATGCCCGCGAGGTCGAAGAGATCGTTCAAAGGAGGAACCGACTTCATCAATCCAGACACGAAGTTAGCTGTAGAGCCCTTACCATCGGCATTGTTACCCGAATCCCAAACGGTAACATGATCGATATTGACACCCTTGACAGCCTCCACTTGAGTCTTCACCAATTCAGGCAACTTCTCGAGTAAGAGCAGCATATATGCCTTGTTGGCGTCGCCGCCAGCAGCCTGCACCATCTTGTCATAACCGGCAGCCTGCTTGGTAAGAATCTCGTAGAGACCCTTAGCTTCAGCCTCCATCTTGGCATAGATAGCATCGGCCTCACCCTTCGCCTTCACACGAGCCTTCTCAGCCTCAGCCTCAGCCTCAATGATGCGGCGTTGTTTCTCAATCTCTTCGGGCACGATGATGTTGGCCTGTTGGGTAGAGCGCTCACGCTCAGCACGGGCAAGCTCGGCCTCCTTTTCTGCTGCATATGCCTCTTGCAATGCTTTCGCCTGTTGCACCTTCTCGGCCGCTATGGCGAGTCTATTGGCTTCAGCCTCCTTCTCACGACGGTGAGCGTTAGAGTTAGCAATGTCAATCTGCGCATTGTTTTCACCCTTTACAGCAATAGCATTAGCTTCAGAGGTCTTGATACGGGTATCACGCACCGCCTCAGCCTTACCAATTTCACCGTACTTATCCTGCTCTGCCACACTTACCTTCGCCTCGTTGATGGCTTTGGCAGCAGCCTCCTTACCGAGAGCTTCGATGTAGCCACTCTCGTCCTTAATGTCAGTTACATTCACATTGATGAGACGCAGACCAATCTTCTTAAGTTCCACCTCTACATTCTTGGAGATATTTTCAAGGAACTTATCGCGGTCACTATTGATCTCCTCAATAGACATGGTAGCGATGACCAAACGGAGCTGACCAAAGAGTATATCACGGGCGAGCTCTTGAATCTCGCTCGAACTCAAGCCAAGCAAACGCTCGGCAGCATTGTTCATTGAATCCGGCTCGGTAGAGATACCTACGGTAAAGCGACAAGGTACATCCACACGAATATTCTGACGCGAAAGCGCATTGGTCAAATTCGCATCAATAGAGATGGGAGTAAGGTTCAAGTAAGCATAGTCCTGAATGATGGGCCATACAAACTTACCGCCACCATGGATACACTTGGCAGAGCCACCGCCTGTCTTACCATATACTACTAAGATTTTGTCTGACGGACAACGTCTATAACGACGAATCACTGCTGCTACGGTAGTGAAACCTACCATCACCAGTATCAGTCCTAAAAATGCAATGCTCATAGTTTTAGAATATTTAATGGTTTATTGTTAGCTATAAAGATTATACTCGCTCTACCTCAAGAAGTTCTGAGCCGAGAACTTTGGTGACACGCACCTTGGCTCCTGTAGGGATGGCATCGCCTTCGGTCATTGCCTCGAGTTCATGCATTGAGCCGCGCACGCTAACCATCACCTTGCCCACACCCTCCTTATTGCCGGGGATACGCAAGTAGGTGTCGGCAATCTGCCCTACAGCCTCTTCCATTTGGAAAGTCTTGTCGGTGGAAAGTTTCATGACTTGGCGGATGATAAGGACAAAGACGAATACAAAGCAAACACCGACTCCCATGGCAGCCAACTGCAACCACATCATATTGGGGATGGAGTCGTAGAGTACCACACCCGCCCATCCGTAGCCAAGCATGAAGTTAATGAGATTGCGGAAGGTGAAATAGCCCGATACGCCATCCAACTCTACATCTTCAAATCCTGCCCCATCTTCAGTATCTGCGTCAAGGCCAAGGAATGCCATGACTGTCTGCACCAAGAAAAAGGCACTTGAGATTATTGCCAACCCCCAAAAGACCTGCATGGGGAGTTCTAACGCAAGAAACTTATCCATCATACTAATTATTTGATTATCTAACGAAGCCGTTTATCGCACTTCCTCGGACAAAGTTACTTTATATTTCATAGCATTGCAAGCGGTTTAGCCAAAATCTGAATATGTTTTGCAACATAGCAAAAAAAAGAAGCCACCAGCCGAAACTGATAACTTCCCAAACATTTACACATTATGACATTTTTTGAGTTGTCCTACCTGGATTCGAACCAAGACAAACAGAACCAAAACCTGTTGTGCTACCATTACACCATAGGACAATCCTCTGCGCCTCCTCTCGGAAAAGCGGTGCAAAGATAGATGTTTTTATCTACCCTTGCAAATTTTCAGCTATTTTTTTACTCCGCAATGAGCAAGAAGTAGTTCTTCTTACCACGCTGCACGAGCAGATATTTGTCATTGAGCAAATCCGCAGTAGTGATTTCCTGGTCAAAGGCAGCCAGCTTCTCCTTGTTGAGCGATACGCCACCACCCTGTGCCATCTTGCGCATCTCACCCTTTGAGGGGAATACGGCAGAATCCTCAACGAAAAGATCTACGGCCTTCACGCCAGACTCAATCTTGGCGCGTGAGACCTTGAACTGGGGTACACCGTCGAATACGGCGAGCAAGGTATCCTCGTCGAGTTTCACGAGAGCATCGTGAGTATTGTTACCGAAAAGAATACCTGAAGCCTCAACAGCAGCCTCGTAGTCGGCCTCTGAATGCACCATGATAGTCACCTCCTTGGCAAGGCGTTTCTGCAAGATACGCATATGAGGAGCCTCGGCATGCTCGGCAATGAGCGCTTCAATCTCTTCGCGACCGATAGCCGTGAAGATCTTGATGTACTTGGCAGCATCGTCATCGCTCACATTGAGCCAGAACTGATAGAACTTATAGGGTGAGGTGTAACGGGGATCGAGCCACACATTACCAGATTCTGTCTTACCAAACTTACCGCCATCAGCCTTGGTGATGAGCGGACAAGTGAGTGCATATACCTCGTTTCCGCTGGTGCGACGGATGAGCTCGGCACCCGTAGTGATGTTACCCCACTGGTCGCTACCACCCATCTGGAGCTTACAATTCTTATGCTCGTTGAGGTAGAGGAAGTCGTAGCCCTGAAGGAGCTGATAGGTAAACTCGGTGAATGAGAGACCATCACGAGCTTCACCATTGAGACGTTTCTGCACAGAGTCCTTTGCCATCATGTAGTTCACAGTAATGTGCTTGCCCACCTCGCGTGCAAAATCAAGGAAGGTAAAGTCCTTCATCCAGTCGTAGTTGTTCACAAGTTCAGCGCAGTTAGGCGCATCGCTCTCAAAGTCGAGAAACTTGGCCAACTGCTTCTTGATGCACTCCTGATTGTGGCGGAGGGTCTCCTCATTGAGCAGATTACGTTCCTGCGACTTACCCGAGGGGTCGCCAATCATACCTGTAGCACCACCCACGAGAGCCAGCGGCTTATGTCCACAACGCTGGAGGTGACGGAGCATCATCACACCGCAGAGGTGACCGATATGCAGTGAGTCGGCTGTAGGGTCGATACCCAAGTAAGCCGTTACCATCTCTTTATTCAACAACTCTTCTGTTCCTGGCATCATGGTGTGCACCATGCCGCGCCATTGAAGTTCTTCTACAAAGTTCATATCTTCAGTTTTATTATATCCTTATTATTTGCATGCAAAGGTACTAAATATATTAGCACCTTCGTGTTATTAGCATCGTTTTTGTGCAAAAAGAGAGTTTATTTGCTCGTCATGATACCCACCACCATACGATTAGTCTCCTCCATAGCTTCACGCCCTATGCTTGTCAGATTGCGTATGCTGCGATCTACATCCTCATCGATGATACCCTCAAGATTCGTCACCGAGCGGTTTTGCATAGCCAGCATGGCCGATAGCATAGCCGTAGATACGCCACTCGAGAGCTTCAGCGAGCAACTGGGTTTAGCGCCATCGCATATCATACCAGTGAGGTTGGCAATCATATTCTTCACAGCATATCCTATCTGCTCATAGGAGCCTCCCATCATGTAAGTAAGCGCACAGCTGGCTCCTGTAGAGGCAACAATACATCCGCATAATGCAGACAATCGTCCCAGACTCTGCTTGATGTATATCGCTGTCAAGTTACTCAACGCCAATGCTCTCACATAAGTCTCATGAGGCACCTTATGGTCGCGTGCATATATAGCTACAGGCACTGTAGCCGCAATACCCTGATTGCCACTGCCCGAGTTGGACATCACGGGGATGGGTGCTCCCGACATACGCGCATCACAAGCCGAGCAGGTGTATGCCATGACATGTGTCAATGTGCTATCTCCCACCAATGGCTGCGTCTTTTGGTCCTTGAGCATACATCCTACTCTATGCCCATAGTGGGCCTTGAAAGCATTTTCGGCTGCTGCCATATTCATGCGTCCCGATTCCTCGATGAAAGCGATTTCCTCGAAGGGCGTCTCGGTGACAAATTCATATATACACCGTAGGTCGAGTGCTATATCCTCCTCGTGAGCTATAGCGTCGGTTGCGTCATGCTGCGCCAAGAGCTCCTCCTCCTTGACAAATCGGGTGTGTGCCCCACAGATGATTGCCTGCTCGGTGTCATTACCAGCATGTGCCACCACCTTTATATATAGTCCGTCGGGGGCATCCTCCTTGAGGCGTATGCTGATGCGCCCCTCATCGATATACTGTTTACCGCGCTCTACGGCTTCGGGGGTGACATCCTTGAGCACTTCGAGCATATAGCTACTCTTGCCCACAATCATGCCTAAGGCGATGGCGATGGGCAAACCTATCATACCTGTGCCGGGTATACCTACACCCATAGCATTCTTCAGCACATTCATGCTGAGTTCCACCTCCACCCGTTCGGGCAATGCGCCTAACAGTTCGGCGGCTCGTGCTGCACATAGGGCTACTGCTACTGGCTCGGTGCAACCTATTGCTGGCACCACTTCACGTTGTATGAGCGAAATGATTCGCGTTCTTTCTTCCTTGCAAAGCATAGATATTCGTTGTTTGCTGCAAAGTTAAAGTTTTTTTACCAATAACGTCACTATCAGGATTACTTTTTCAGTTCGATGCAGAAAGTGGTACCCTTGTTCAGTTCAGAGTGCTTGATGTAGATACGTCCCTTGTGATAACTCTCAATGATACGTTTGGCCAACGACAATCCTAACCCCCAGCCGCGTTTCTTGGTGGTAAATCCGGGTGTAAACACACTACTCCATTGCCCCTTGTGTATACCCTTACCCGTATCCTCCACATCAATGTAGACGCGCTCATCAGTCTGCGCCACATGAATATGTATGCTCCCCTCTCCATTCATGGCATCAATGGCATTCTTGCATAGGTTCTCGATGACCCACTCGAAGAGCGGGCTGCACATGCGCACTATGATAGGCCTTTCGGGTTGACGAAAATGGATGGTCACATGCTCTGATGAACGACGGTTGATATACTCTACCACGCGCTGCAATGCCTCGCCGAGGTTCTCGGGAGTAGTCTCGGGCAACGAGCCAATTTTCGAAAATCGCTCGGCAATGATCTCGAGCCGGTGTACATCCTTGCTCATCTCGGGAATGAGTTCATCCTCGGGATAGGTAGTGCGCAGTATCTCCGTCCATGCCATGAGCGACGATATGGGCGTACCCAACTGGTGAGCAGTCTCCTTGGAGAGCCCCACCCACACGCGGTTTTGCTCAGAGCGTTTCATGCTGAGTAGGGCGAATAGTGCCACGGCAAGGAATATCATGAACACCCCAAATTGCAGATAGGGGTATATCTCCAGCCGTTTCAGCATGAGCGAGTCATCGTAGCACACATCATAGAACTCGCCCGGCTCACTCATATCCATACGGATGATATGCTCTGCCTCTCTCATCGCTGCTGCCCGCTGCATGAGGTAGCCCAGCGTGTCGGTGCCGCGAATAGCTATATTGCTATAGCTTTCGATGCCGCCTTTGTTATCAAGCACGATGACGGGGATAGTGTTGTTGCTCCTGATGACGGTGAGCACAAGGCTGAGGTCAGTGCCCTCATCAGCATCATTGAAGGTGCGCATAGCCTCTGCCCATATCTCCATGCGGGTCGACTCTTCCCGGGCGAGGTCGCGCACCAGGTGGTTAGAGAACACGAGCGATGCCACACCGAGCATCACGGCAATAAGGATGAGTGCAAACTTTATTGTGCGAGTGCGATTGATCCATTCCATAGCAATAGTATATCTTTTCTTATTTTTTCTACTAAATGGATAAACGCACAAACTCCCCAAATCGTATACGGCAATACTGCCAAAATCTCCACAAACGCAAAAAAAGAGGTAAAATCTTTGTTATTCAGAATATCTCGCTGTATTTTTGCATGCTGTAACGAACATTTTTATTTATTCACCTAATATTAATTCATCTATTATGAAAGTAAAACACATTTTCTCTTTGGTAATAGCTGTGCTCTTCGCAAGCTGTGCCCAAAAGCAAGTGTCTCCTTATGGTACCGCATACCATTGGGACAAAGGTACAATCGTAGTTGAGACTCCCGAGCGCCCCGCAGGTCAGGAGCATGTACTCGGCCTCACCGCCCCCAAGCTCGAGACCGTACGCGTAGCATTCGTAGGTCTTGGCATGCGTGGTCCTGGTGCTGTGACCCGTTTTGCTCACATCCCCGGTGTTGAGATTGTAGCTCTCTGCGACTATGAGCAGAACCGCGCCGAGGCTTGCCAGAAGTCACTCCGCGAGCAAGGTTTGAAGCCCGCCGACATCTATTTCGGTGAGAAGGGCTACGAAGAGCTCTGCAAGCGCGACGACATCGACCTCGTGTATATCGCTACCGACTGGAACCACCACTTCCCCGTAGCAAAGTGCGCCATGCAGAATGGCAAGCACGCTGCCATCGAGGTACCTTCAGCTATGAACCTCCAGCAGTGCTGGGAGCTCATCGACCTCTCTGAGCAGACTCGCCTCCACTGCTTCATCCTCGAGAACTGCTGCTACGACTACTACGAGATGAACGCCCTTGCTATGGCACAGGACGGTATCTTCGGTGAGGTTATCCGTGCCGAGGGTGCTTACATCCATGGTCTCGAGTGGTTCTGGGACTACTACTGGATCGACCCCAACGACAACGATGTTGACAACCTCCACTGGCGTATGAAGTACAACATGGAGAACCGTGGTGATGTATACGCTACTCACGGCCTTGGCCCCGTAGCACAGTGCATGAACATTCACCGTGGCGACCGCTTCACCACCCTCACCGCTATGGACACCGAGAGTTTCGTAGGTAAGGAGTGGGTTGAGAACAAGACTGGCGAGGAGTGCACCGAGTTCCGCAATGGCGACCACACTACCACCCTCATGCGTACAGCCAAGGGTAAGGTTGTTGAGATCCAGCACAATGTGATGACTCCCCAGCCCTACAACCGTTTGTTCAAGCTCACCGGCACTAAGGGTTATGCTACCAAGTATCCCACACCCGAGTATGCTCTCTCAGGCGAGGTATTCAAGGGCACAGATGCTCCCCAGGTAGACAACCTCAACGCTCACGGCTTCATCAATGCCGAGCAGAAGGCTGCCCTCGAGAAGAAGTACTACCACCCCATCCTCACCAAGTACGGCGAAATGGGTCGTCACATGGGTCACGGTGGTATGGACTACATCATGGACGCACGTCTCGTATACTGCCTCCAGAATGGTCTTCCCCTCGACATGGACGTATATGACCTCGCTGAGTGGTGCTCACTCGCCGAGCTCGGTACCATCTCTATGGACAACAACTGCGCAGCTGTAACCTTCCCCGACTTCACACGCGGTCACTGGAACGATGTACAGGGCTACAAGCACGCTTATGCTCCCGCTGAGGAGGAGGCTGCTACTGAGGCTGCTGCCGCTGCTTACACCGCTGCACAGAAGGTAGCTACCGCTGCTTGCAACCTCTGGGCTCTCTACGATGCAGTGAAGGCTGCTCCCGAGGCCGACAAGGCTGCTGCCACAGAGGCATACAACGCTGCTGTAGCACAGGCAGAGGCTATGATTGCCGAGGCTATCAAGAAGTAATTTCTTCACGAAATACACTCCTAACGACGAGGGAGGGCACCGCAGTGCCCTCCCTCGCTAATTATGTGCCTTTATGAAAAGATGCTGTACAACATACTTATATTTTCTTCATTTAACAGATTTTCACTTACATCTGCCGCGAGTATTGTGTAGATAGGGGAAGTTTGGTAAAGGTTGGCAATGGTATCTTTCGCAATATTTGCCGATAGGCTACGGAAACACATTTCATCACTATGTTGGCTTCTTGGCTGCTCCCCAGATGAAGATAGGCTTCCGCTTCTAAGTGTCAAGTCATGATCAAACAAAAAAGGCTCCTTTGCGAAGGGGCCTTTTTGTTTTGTTGTATGCGCTTGCACTATCTCACATTTGCCAACTCAGCTTGAATGGCAGCCATAGCATTGTAGACAGAGCTATCAAAATACTGCCCCTACACCATCAGTGCGGGTAGCTGGGCGCATCACGCCTGTGCGTGGCGTGCCTTGTAGGCGAGGGCATAGAGGCGCATCTGCTTCACCATGGCTACGAGGCCATTGCTGCGGGTGGGCGAGAGGTGCTCCTTGAGACCTATCTCCTCGATGAAGTAGAGGTCGGCATCGGCAATCTCTTCGGCGGTGTGACCGGAGAGCACCTTTACCAAAAGGCTCACGATACCCTTCACGATGAGGGCATCGCTCTCGGCCTGGAAGATGAGGCGCCCGTCTACCTCGTCGGCCTGCAGCCATACACGGCTTTGGCAGCCCTCGATGAGGTTGCTGTCGGTCTTGTACTCCTCGGCCAAGGGCTCCTGCTCGCTACCGAGGTCGATGAGGAGTTGGTACTTGTCCATCCAATCGTCCAACTCGCTGAACTCTTCGATGATTTGGTCTTGTATTTCGTTGATACTCATTTTTGTTTAGAGTTTAGTGTTTAGCGTAAATTATCAATCTCTTGCTGAATAATACCAAGGAACTGGGCAGCATGGGCGCCATCCATCTGCGTGTGGTGAAACTGGAATGAGATGGTCAATGTCGTCTTCAACAACTGTCGCCTATACTTTCCCCAAATGAGGAAGGGATTATTGAAGATGCCGCTATACATACCCACGGCGCCATCAATTTCATATTGCGCTAAAGCCGATGTGCCTATGACCATACTGCCCTCTGACAAGTCGTGGTCGATGCAACTTTCAGCAACTTGCCTCGTAAGACGCAAATAGTCGCGATTGAACTGCTCCAAATCTTCCGTGAAGGGAATGTCACACGAACTCACTTCCCCCTTACAATTGGCTACGATGGTATTCACTGCGATGTCATCGTACTGCATCAACTTATCGCCTACGGGGAGTAAGTAGAACTCCTTCACCTGACTTGCGGCCTTGCCGATGCAGTAGCACATGAGCATGTTGAACTTCAATCCTCTGCGCTTGCTCACCTTCACGAGACGCGATACATCGAGTGTCTTGAAGAATGTCACCATAGGCATGGGGGCATTCATCCACATCTCAAAGGCATAGGCTCGGGTAGTATCTTGGGGATTGACTTCGTGCTTCATCGCGTTAATCGTTAAACCTTAATCGTTAATCTTTAATCGTTAAACCTTAATCGTTAATCTTTAATCGTTAAACCTTAATCGTTAATCGTTAAACTTTAATCGTTAATCGTTACCCCCCCTCTTACTTCTCATTATAGATCACCTGCAACACCGTCTGTCCTACGGCGCGGAGCACGGTGGGGTCTATGCCCTCCATCGTGTCGTCCATGGTGTGCCAGGTGGGTGCAAAGCCTGTCTCGGGATAGTGCCCGATGATGTCAATACAGGGAATGCGGGCAATCTGGTTGATGGGCAAGTGGTCATCCGTGATCTGTCCGCCATCGGCATAGGGGAACCACTGACCATTGCCACTGGCATGGGCAGCAGCCCACACCTTATCTACGACATGCTTGGCAAAGTAGTCTGACACTCCTTCGCGGTGGAAACGGGCATCCTTGCCGCCCACCATATCGAGCAGTATGCCAAAGCGTGCCATATAGTTGGGCACATGGGGCACACGAGCCCAGTACTGCGAACCGAGACACCAGGTGATGCCATCGGCAGGCGATTCGTCTTCGGCATGGGTGCCATAGTCTTCGGCATCGAAGAAGATGATGTCGATACCCACCTCTGTAGGCTGTGCCTGCAGTTGGCGCGCCACCTCGAGGAGTACGCCCACGCCACTGGCACCGTCATTGGCCCCGAGTATGGGGGTGCGATGATTCTTGGGGTCGGGATCAGCATCGGCCCAGGGACGACTGTCCCAATGGGCGCACAGCAGCACGCGTTTCTTCAGCTCGGGCTTGTAAGAGCCGATGATGTTGCGAGCAGCAAGTATGGTGCCATCGTAGGCGCGCAGGGTGATGTGCTGCGCCTTTACCTGTGCGCCCAAACGCTCCAGTTCGCTCTCGAGCCAATCGCCACAGGCACGGTGCGCCTCGCTATTGGGCACACGAGGACCGAAGGCCACCTGCTCGGCGGTGTAGTGATAGGCACTGTCGGCATTGAAGGCAGGCACCACCACGGGAGCCTGGGGCTGCGAGGTAGTAGCATTTTGCTTCTTGCCGCCACATGCGACAAGAAGCAAAGCCATAAACAATATGGGGAGGACCCTCCCCCAACCCATCCCTCTATGGAGGGGAGTTTTTAGATAGAATTTCATTTAGATTCAACCATACAAAGAAGACCACGATGCCCGAAAGCCCCCTCTTCGGGAGGGGGTTGGGGGAGGCCTCCCCTATTTACTTGTTCAACTTCCAGGTGCAGCCCTCCTTGGTATCCTTGATCTCGAAGCCCAGTGCAGCGAGCTCGTTGCGTATCTTGTCGCTCGTAGCCCAGTCCTTGTTGGCTTTGGCGATGGCGCGCTGCTCGAGCAGCATGTCTACCACCTTGCCGAAGGCCTCCTCGCGACCGCTATTGTCACCACCTTGCTGTGCCTGCAAACCGAGTATGTCGAAGAGGAATATGGAGAACACCTCTTTCAGCTCAGCCAGGTCTGCAGCGCTGATGGTCTCCTTCTTGTCCACCACCTGATTGATGAGGCGTGCAGCATCGAAGAGATGGCTGATGACGATAGGCGTGTTGAGGTCGTCGCTCATCGCCTCGTAGCACTTGGCGCGGAGGCCGCTCACATCTACCGTAGAGGCATCGGCGGGAGTGATGCGCTCGAGGCTGCTCCATGCTTCGAGCAGGCGGTTGAGTCCCTTCTCTGAAGCCTGCAAGGCCTCGTTGCCGAAGTCTACCG
This sequence comes from Bacteroidaceae bacterium, assembly GCA_045612925.1. GTDB lineage: Bacteria > Bacteroidota > Bacteroidia > Bacteroidales > Bacteroidaceae > UBA1189. The sequence continues at coordinate 644 of JAZKZX010000028.1, read as the reverse complement.
TGCTGCGATAGTGTGCCTGCAAGATGAAGAAGCGGATAGTCATGGGACTATAGGGCTGCTCCAACAAGGGGTGTGAGCCGGCGAAGAACTCGCTCAGGTTGATGAAGTTGTTGTATGACTTACCCAGCTTCTGTCCGTTGATGGTGATCATGTTGTTGTGCACCCAGTAGCGCACCATGTCGTCGCCCTGGCTGGCCACGCTCTGTGCTATCTCGCACTCGTGGTGGGGGAACACGAGGTCCATGCCACCACCATGGATGTCGAAGTGCTCGCCCAGGTATTTCTTACCCATCGCGGTGCACTCGCAGTGCCATCCGGGGAAGCCGTCGCTCCAGGGTGAGGGCCAGCGCATGATGTGCTCGGGCTGTGCCTTCTTCCACAGGGCAAAGTCCACGGGGTTGCGCTTCTCGCTCTGTCCGTCGAGGTTGTCGCGGCTGGTGTTGAGCACGTCGTCGAGGTTGCGGCCCGAGAGCTTGCCGTAGCGGTGGTCGCGGTTGTACTTCTCCACATCGAAGTATACCGAGCCCTCGCTCTCATAGGCATAGCCATTGTCGAGAATCTCCTTCACCAGAGCAATCTGCTCGATGATGTGACCCGAGGCATGGGGTTCGATGGTGGGGGGCAACACGTTGAGCGCCTCCATG